>NZ_JAQEXK010000002.1:0-372502 GCF_027693185.1 Butyricicoccus sp. OF27-2pH9A | reverse complement strand
GCAGTTCGCGTCCCCCGCTCAGCCGGTGCTGAAAAAAGGCTGCCGCCCGGAAGGGGCGAACACGCTCACGCAGTTCGTGTGCCCCAGTCAGCCGGTGCAGAGAAAGCGGTTGTCCAACGCCTACGTTACTCTACCTTTTCCAGCAGCTTCTGCACATAATTCGGCAGATAGAACGCGCCCTTGTGCAGATTGGTATTGTAATATTTGGTTTCCAGTCCCAGACTGTTCCACCAGTCCGGATTCAAATCGCGCACCGGATGCACGCCGCGCGACGAAAAGCCGAACAGCCAGTGTCCGGACGGGTAGGTCGGGATATGTGCCTGAAACAGACGGCTCAGCTCAAACGAGTGCACGATATTGCGGTGCGCTCTCTGGCACGCCAGTGCATCGCCCTTGTAGAACGGGCTTTCGTGCTGATTGACGAGCACGCCGTGCTCCTTGAGCGCCTTGTAGCAGTTGCCGTAGAACTCCATGGTGAACAGACCCTCGCCCGGGCCGAACGGGTCGGTCGAGTCGATGATGATAAGGTCGTACTCGTCCTCAATCCGGCGGATATACTTTAATCCGTCCTGATAGAGAATGTGCACGCGCGGGTCGTCCAGTGAGCACGCCACACCGGGCAGGTACTCCTTGCAGACCGCAACAACGCGCTCGTCGATCTCCACAAGGTCGATGTGCTCGATGTGCTGATAGCGGCACAGCTCGCGGACACAGCCGCCGTCACCGCCGCCGATGACGAGCACCTTTTTAATCTTCTCACCGAGCACGGCCAGCGGCACATGCACCATCATTTCGTGATAGATGAACTCGTCCCGCTCGGTCAGCATCATGTAGCCGTCAAGCGTGAGAAACCGACCGAATTCCTCGCATTCAAACACGTCGATGCGCTGAAAGTCGCTCTGTTCGGTGTAAAGCTGACGGTCTACCTGTATCTGCAGCCCAACCGTCGGCGTGTGCATTTCAGTAAAGGTAAGTTGCATGAATGAAACGCTCCTTTTATTCCGGGCTGACAACGCCGCGGATGACCTGCAGGTTGTTCACCTCGGGGTCCTCGGTGCCGAGCAGCATGCAGTTCTTTTCCTTGGCGTAGCGAATATAATCAAGAATATCGCGGGTGATACGCTCACCGGGCGCGAGGATCGGGATGCCGGGCGGATAGCACATGACAAACTCCGCGCAGATGCGTCCGACCGACTCCTCGAGCGGCATGGCCTTCTTGTCCGCGTAGAACGCCTCCTGCGGGCCGGCGACCACCTGCGGAGAGATATACTCCTGCCGCATGAGCGTTGCCTTGTCGCGCTTGTAGCGGCGGCGAATGTCCGCCAGAGCGGCTACCAGACGTTCGAGGTCGCGCTCTCGGTCGCCCACCGAAACATAGGCGAGCAGGTTGCCGAGATCACCGAACTCGGTCTGAATATCGTAAAAATCGCGCAGAATGTCGTACACCTCGATGCCCGCCAGACCAACATCCAGCGTGTTCACGGCCAGCTTGGTCGTGTCGAAATCGTACACGGTGTCGCCGTTGATCAGCTCGCTGCCGTAGGCGTAGTAGTCACCGAGGGCGTTGATCTCCTCACGCGCATAGGTCGTCAGGTCAACGACCTTTCGGAAGATCTCCTTGCCGTGCAGGGCAAGGTTCTTGCGCGAAATATCCAGGCTGACCATCAGCAGGTACGAACCCGAGGTCGTCTGGGTCAGGTTGATGATCTGGCGAACGTGCTCCGCGTTCATCGACGGGCCGCACAGCAGAAAGCTGGACTGCGTGAGCGAACCGCCCGACTTGTGCATGGAAACGGATGCTAAATCCGCGCCCGCCGCCATCGCGGAGACCGGCATATTCTCACCGAAGTAGAAATGCGTGCCGTGCGCCTCATCGGCCAGCACCTTCATGCCTGCCGCGTGCGCGAGCCTTACAATCTCGCGGATGTTCGAGCAGATGCCGTAATAGGTCGGGTTGTTGACGAGCACCGCCTTTGCGGACGGGTGCTTTTCAATGGCGGCCTTCACGTCCGCGACCGACATGCCGAGCGAAATGCCCAGCCGGTCGTTCATCTGCGGGTTGACGTAAACCGGAATCGCACCGGTCAGTACGAGTGCGTTGATGACGCTGCGGTGTACGTTGCGCGGCAGGATGATCTCGTCGCCGCGTTTGACCACGGAGAGAATCATCGCCTGTACGCTGCTCGTCGTGCCGCCCACCATCAGGAAGGCGTGCGCCGCACCGAACGCATCCGCCGCCAGCTCCTCGGCCTCGCGGATAACGCTGGTCGGGTGGCACAGATTATCGAGCGGCTTCATCGAGTTGACGTCCACCGTCATGCACTGCTGACCGAGGAATTTCGTTAATTCCGGTGAGCCGCGTCCGCGCTTGTGGCCGGGTACATCGAACGGCACAATGCGCATGTCTTTGAAGTTTTCGAGCGCCTCCATGATCGGCGCACGGGATTGATCCATAAAAATGCCTTCTTTCGGCAGAGAATGATATGCTGCGCTTTCGCGCGAAGCGCGCATGAAATACAATCTGCGCAGCAGATTGATAAAAACCGGGAGCATGTATCACGGTTTTTATACAAGGAATAAACTTTGTGTGCCGCGCAGCGACGCGCAAAGTTTATTGTGAGACAAATCCGAACATCGTTCGGTTTGTCTTTCTCGATTGAAAATGTATTTTCAATCGAAATCAGTAGATGTTCTTCCCCGAGAAAATCTCAATCATCTCTCGTCTCAGGTCGGAGTGAATCTTGAGTCTTGTTTTCGGCGGCAGCTCATAGATGTCGGTATTGAACAGGTAGTTCTGCAGATCGACCTCCTTGAGCAGCATTCTCGTGTGGAACAGATTGGACTGGTACACGTTAATGTCGTAGGCGTCGTACCGCTCGAGCGTTTTCGGGTCGATAAAGTCCTGAATGGACGTCATATGGTGATCCATGAACAGCTTTTTGCCCTCAATATCGCGGGTAAAGCCGCGCACGCGGTAGTCCATGGTGATGATATCCGAATCGAACGAGCCGATCAGGTAATCGAGCGTAGACAGCGGCGTGATCTCGCCGCAGGTGGCAACATCAATATCCACGCGGAAGGTGGCAAGGCAGGTATCCGGATGATATTCCGGATAGGTATGCACGGTAACATGGCTCTTGTCGAGGTGCGCGACAATGGTATCCGGCTCGAGCGCGGGCTTCATGTGCTCCTCCGCGATGAGAAAGGTTACGGAGGCGCCCTGCGGGTCGTAATCCTGCTTGGAAATGTGCAGCACATGCGCACCGATCATCTCGGTCACCCGCTCGAGAATGCCGGTCAGTCGTTCGGAGTTGTACTGCTGGTCGATATATTTGATGTAGTCACGCTGTTCGCGCTCGGTCTTTGCATAGCAGACATCATAAATGTTGAAGGACAGCGCCTTGGTCAGGTTGTTGAACCCGTAAAGTTTAAGCTTGTTCTGCATTTCATATCCTCACAATACCAAAAAATCCCCAGGCGAAAGGGGTACACACGGTACGCTTTCACTTGGGGATGATCATTCTCTTTTTGCAGATGCTTCTGCACATTCCGTAGGTTTTATGGAAGAGGAAAGAGTCTATATAGCAAGAATCGTTACTTTTAGGCAATACCGCATAATGAAGCAAGAGCGATTTGCGAGTAAATTTTGTGCTCTGATAAGGCGTGGTTTTGCGTCAATACTTGCTGTATTGCAAAAAATCACAACGAAATCAGGGGGGCAAAATTTCCGCAAAGCGCCGCAGTCTTCATTGTGCGGTGTTGCCTTTGTACTCTTATTGATCGTTTCACAAGTGTGATGCGCCCGCGGCACACGGCTTTTAGTCAGCCAACTTATAAAATTCAATAAGGCAACAAAGTTGCCAGTTTCGGCATTTGACCCGGCTGTCCGTATGGCCTTGGCACCGTTTTCGCGCAGAAACCGGGCGGTCAAAGAAATTCTGCTGAAAGGCTTCGCCTCTCCGAGTAACTTTTATTATAAGGGAATCCGCGTACAAATGCAAGTTCATCTTGCAAATTTTACGAATTTGATACCGAATCCGCTTATACGGTGTCGCCATCACAAAAAGTTTACAGTCTTTGTTTTGAAAAATCGCGTAAAACGTAGTACAATGGAACAGTAAGACGATATCATTCTGAAAAGATAAGGTGAATCATGGCACGCAAAAAGAGAAGCAAGGGACTTCGGGTCAGCCTGATGCTGACAGTCGGACTGATGATCGTGTCGTTTGCGGCGGGCATGCTGACACAGAGGATCGTGTTCCGCGAGCCGCAGACCGACGCCGGTCTGACCTACATTGAGGATATTCCGGTGATGACCGACTTTCTTCCCGAGGGCACACGCGCCCGTCCGGGACAGAAGCGCGAGATCAAGTATCTTGTCATCCACGAGACCGACAACACCGGCTCCGGCGCAAATGCGGCCGCGCACAACTCATTCATCCACCAGAACGCCAACGCCGAGGAGGGCATTGTTTCGTGGCATTACACGGTGGACGATCACGAGATCTACCACCATCTGCCGGATGATGAGACTGCCTATCACGCAGGCGACGGCATGGAGAAGAACGGCGGCAACATGAACGGCATCGGCATTGAAATGTGCGTCAACTCGGACGGCAACTACGAACAGACGCTCATCAACACCGAAAAGCTGTGCGCGCGGCTGCTGATCGAGTACGACCTGAACCCGTCCAAGGCACTGAAAAAGCATCAGGACTTTTCGGGCAAAATCTGCCCGTCCACCCTCATCAACAGCGGCCGCTGGGACGAGTTCTGCAGCGCGGTAACCGCCAAATACAAGGAGCTGAAGGCCGATGAGGCGGCAAACGCATCGTAAGCATCCGGTTAGCAGAATGCAACCATGTGCAAAAAGCGTGGGAAATCAAAGGGCGATTTGTCGTAAATCGCTCTTTCTTTTTGCCCTCTGATATGGTATACTTCAAATCGTACGCTGTAAAAAAACTGAAAAATCAAGGCAACACCGCACAATTAAAGCCGCGGTGCTTTGCGGAAATTTTGTGTCCTGACTTTGTTGCGATTTCACGGTAATACATCAAGTATTACCGCAAAACCGCGCCTTGTCAGCACGCAAAATTTGCTCGCAAATCACTCTTGTTCAATTATGCGGTATTGCCTTAAGCGTACCGTAAATCTTGCTTAAAATTTATCACATTGTGAAGGAGTGAACTGAAATGATCGTTGTACTCAAACATAACAGCGACAAAGGACATGTCGAAAAACTGATGCAGCATTTCACGGATATGGGGCTGCGGATCAACTATTCCGAGGGCGCAGATACCACCATCCTGGGCCTGATGGGCGACACGACCCGGCTCGATGAAAGGGACATTATGGCGTATGACGTGGTCGAGCGTGTACAGCGCGTGACCGAGCCGTTTAAGGCCGTCAACCGCAAATTCCATCCCGAGGACACGATCATCGAGGTTGCGGGCCGCAAGATCGGCACCGGCTACTTCAATGTTATGGCAGGTCCGTGCTCGGTCGAGAACGAAGCACAGATCGTCGAGTGTGCCGAGCGCGTCAAGGCTGCCGGTGCATCCTTCCTGCGCGGCGGCGCATTCAAGCCGCGTACCTCCCCGTACTCGTTCCAGGGTCTGGAGGCCGAGGGTCTCAAGCTGCTGCTCGAGGCAAAGCGTCAGACCGGTCTGCCGATCGTCACCGAGATCATGAGCGAAAAGCACCTCGACCTATTCGCGGATGTGGATATCATCCAGCTTGGTGCCCGCAATATGCAGAACTTCATGCTGCTGAAGGAGCTGGGCCGCTCGAACAAGCCGATCCTCCTCAAGCGCGGTCTGTCCGCCACCATGGAGGAGTTCCTCATGGCTGCCGAGTACATTTTCGCAGGCGGCAATACCAATGTTATCCTGTGCGAGCGCGGCATCCGTACCTTTGAAAAGCTGATCCGCAATAATCTGGATATCTCCGCTGTTCCGCTGGTTAAAATGTTCAGCCACCTGCCCATCATCATCGACCCGTCCCACGCAGCAGGCCGCCGTGATATGGTGCAGCCGCTGTCCCGCGCAGCCATCGCTGCCGGTGCTGACGGCCTGATCATCGAGGCGCATAACGACCCCGCGCACGCCCTCTGCGACGGTGCGCAGTCGCTCGACCTCAACCAGTTCGATACCGTCATGAAGGACATCAAGCGCCGCGCCGAGTTTGAAGGCCGCACCATGATGCCGTAAAAGCAAACAATGCACAAAACCCTCTCTGAAAATCCAGAGAGGGTTTTATTTTACCTTGTCACACCCTGCGGTTTAGCCGGATGCAAGGTCTGTCAGCGAGCCAAAGGCATAACCCGCACTCTCCCACTTGGTCAGCAATTCATCGAGAATCCTCGCATTGGTCTCACTGGTGGAATGCAGCAGCACGATGGCCCCGTTATGTATCCGCGGAAGCAGCTTGGAGAATGCCTGCTCATCGGTCGGCTGATTGTCCGTGTACCAGTCCACATACGCGAGCGACCAGAAAACCGTGGTATACCCCAGCTCCTGTGCCTGCCGGAGATTCTCCTCGCTGAACTTGCCCTGCGGCGGACGATAAAATTTCTGCATCGGCTGACCGGTCAGCGCGGTGTATTTCTCCTCAAGACCGTTCAGCTCCGCCGTAAACGCGCTCTTATCCGCAATGCCGGACATATCCGGATGGTGCAGCGTGTGGTTGCCCACAATATGCCCTTCTGCGGCCATGCGCTTTACAAGATCCGGTGCGGTATCAATAAAGTTGCCCACCACGAAAAAGCAGGCAGGCGCGTTATGCTTTTTGAGCGCATCCAGAATGGCAGGCGTGCAGCCATTCTCGTAGCCCGCGTCGAACGTCAGGTAGATGGTCTTTTTGCTCGTATCACCGACGTAAAACGCGTTGTACTGCCGCAGTTCCTCGGCGGAGACATTACCGACCGGCGGCTGTCCCTCGGTCTGGAACGATAATCCCCAGTCACTGACAGATGCGTGAGATGCCTGTTCGGCGGCTGCCGGCTGAGCATTTTCGCGCGGAAACAGAATGAAAACCGCAGTCAGAACCGCAAAAGCGCTAAGTCCCACACCGATTCGGCGCAGACCCGTGCGTGTGATCGTGATAAACATAGCAGTGCCCTCCCTTGCTCTACCCTATGCGGCTGCATGGGCAATATGCCGATTTTTCTCTGCCAATTTGCGGCAGGTTACAGGTAGACAACCCCTACCGATTTCCTGTACAATGGTAGTAACACCAACATGAGGGGGTTACGACATGAAAAAGATGAAACGATTTGCCTCTGCGGCACTGGCTGCACTGCTGCTGGCAGGCTCTGCGCCGAGCGCACTCGCGCTGGACACCACCCCGCCGATGTATCAGCAGTTTGGGTACGACAGCGCGGAGGCGTTCATGCAGAGCAATGACTGGGAATGGTACATGCTGGATTATGACGAGGTCAGCGACATCTACCGCACAGCTTTGCAGGAATTAAAAGCTGACCCGAAGCGTGCACTGGAATGCGGCAACTTCGACAGCTGGGAGCACCTTGATCTGGCAATCGAATACGGCATATGGGACAGCCGTGATGACTATCTGCGTGATGTGGCATGCTCGTTCGTTCACGAAAAGGACGATGACATGCGCAAGCAGCTCACCGTACAGCTGAACGGCAAGAATATCCGCTTTACCGATACCAAACCCGAAAAGGTAAACGGCCGTATCATGGTGCCGTTCCGCGCCATTGCAGAAGCATTTGGTGCTGAGGTAAGCTATGATTCCGGTGCCATTACCGCAAAAAAAGATGGACAAACGCTTTCGTTCGCACTCGGCAGCAAGCAGCTTACTATTGTGGACGACAAGACCGGAAAAACACTCAAAACCACTGAAATTGACACCGCACCGTACAAGAAAAGCAGCAGAACCTATGTTCCGGTACGCTTTTTCGCTGAAGCGTTTGGCTTGAATGTCCTGTGGGATGACTATTATCACACTGCTGTGCTGTATGACCGTGCTGCACTCATTGCAGAGGTCAACAGCAAATTTACAGTGCTCAATCAATGGCTTAAAGCACAGCCCAAGCAGGATACCGCAACGGCCTTGAAGAGCGTTGCGACCGTCAATGCACTGTACACGGTCTTTGACACTGTGGACGGCAACAAGGATTACAATGCAAACGCCAATGTCACTATTTTGTCTCAAGGACAAAACCTACAACTGACAGCTACTGCCGACCTGCGCATGCTGGCCGACCTGCTGCTTGATACCGACACAGACAATCTGCTTTCTGCGACAGCGCTGACGATGCTCAAGGCTTCGCTCAAAGATATCCGCGTGGATTTCCTGTGCGACCCGTCTAGCGGTTCGCTCTATCTGCGCTGTCCATCCCTTGCCAAGCTGCTTGTTGCAAGCGGTTACGACAATGAAGAGAACGTTACCGCAATGGCCAACGGTGCGTGGCTGCATATCCACTCGTTTGAACTGCTCGAGCCAATCGTCGGCACAACAAACCAGCTTGATGAGTTGCGGGACTTTTCGCTTACCTCTGCCGGTGATGCGATTGTTACCTCAATGGAGCAGGAAGACGAAAACAGAAATTTTGAATTTTTATGGGAAAGTGTGCAGGCACATGCAAACTATCTTGCTGCAATCTTCGGTGATGAGCTGTTCACGCGCAGCGGCACCAGGTATACCGCAAAATCCGAAACAGACGACGGCTATGGTACAACGCAGAACACGACCTTCACGCTGGATATAGCAAACGGTTCGTTCTCTGCTGCGTTTGAAAAGCGCGAGGAATACTGGAAGAGCGTCACGCTGACCACCTTTGAATTTTCCGGTAATCTGCAGGATTGCCGCATCAAGCTGTCGCAGCACAAGAAAAATGACAGTATTGTGACCGTTGACCTGACCCTTTCCTCTTCCCCGTCGGATTCTGCGCCGAATGTCAAGCTGCCGGACGGCAGTAAAGTCGTCGAATGGGTATACAACGACCCGTACGAGGAACCCGAAGAATAAGCACACAAAAAAAGAGCAGATGCCAAGCATCTGCTCTTTTTCTATCCAATTCAGGAATTTAGCCGCGCAGCTGCGCGCCGAACTCGGTCTCGAGCGCCGAGATAGCGGCACGCATTGCCTTGTCGCACTCCTCATCGGTGAGGGTACGGTCGGGTGCGCGCAGGGACAGCGAATATGCAACAGACTTCTTGCCCTCCGGGATGCCCTTGCCCTTGTAAACATCGAACAGCTTGACGTTCTCGAGCAGCTTGCCTGCCGCCTTCTCAACAGCGGCCTGCATGGAAGCCGCCGGAACGGCATCATCAACCAGAACCGCGATATCGCGGGTGGATGCCGGGAACTTGGGCAGCGGATGATACAGCTTCTCCGGGTCGATGGCAGCCAGCAGCGCGTCCATCTGCAGCTCGGCAGCGAGTACCTCGCCGGACAGACCGTAGCGTGCGGCAACGGTCGGATGAATGGTGCCGAATACGCCGATCTCCTTGCCGTCAATAAGCACCTTGGCACAGCGGCCCGGGTGATAGGACGGGTTGGTCTTCTCCGGTGCGAAGGATGCACCCTTGATGTTCAGCTCACGCAGCAGCGCCTCGATGGCACCCTTGAACTGGAAGAACGACAGGCGGCCGTAGCTGCCGAGGGTCAGGATCTTCTCCTCGTGCGGCAGTACGTCCGGGTCAGCCTTGCCGTCCTTGACGGTCGGGGTGTAGATGGTGCCCAGCTCGTACAGCGAAGCGGTCGGGTTGCGGTGTGCGTGGTTGTGCGCCAGATTATCCAGCATGGACGGCAGCACGGTGGTGCGCATTACGCTGAAATCCTCACCAAGCGGGTTGAGGATGGTGGTGGAGATACGGCGCGGGTCGTTCTCATCCCAGCCGATCATGTCGTAGAACTTCGGGGAGATGAACGAATGGCTCATGGACTCGTCAAAGCCTGCCTCGCGGCAAACCAGAGCGGCAGCGCGCTCCGCCTGCTGAGACGGCGTGAACTCACCCTGTACCATCTCGCCTGCGTACAGCGTGGTCGGGATCTTGTCGTAGCCGTACATGCGGGCAACCTCCTCAGCCACGTCGCACATGCGGTTGATGTCGGTGCGGAAGAACGGCACAACGACCTCGTTATTCTCGATCTTGAAGTCCAGCTTCTCAAGCAGCTTTACCTGCTCCTCAGCGGGCAGCTCCAGACCGAGCAGGGCGTTCATCTTGTCCGGCTCGAACGGCAGACGCTTATGGTTCGGGTCGGAGTTGTCAACGTCGATAATGCCGTCGATGACCTCGCCTGCGCCCAGCTGCTCCACCAGCTCGCACGCACGGTTGACCGCATCGAGGGTCATGCGCGGGTCAAGGCCCTTCTCAAAGCGGCCGGAGGCCTCGGTACGCATGCCGAGCGCCTTTGCGGTGATACGAACGGTAGCACCATGGAAGTTTGCGGACTCGAAAACGACGGTCTTGGTGTCGTCCATAATCTCGGAGTTTGCGCCGCCCATAACGCCTGCAACAGCAACCGGCTTGTCGTTGTCGCAGATGGCGAGCATCTTGTCGCTCAGGTCGTGATCTACGCCGTCCAGAGTCTGGATGGACTCACCATTGCGGGCACGGCGGACAACAATGCGGCCGTCGGACAGGCACTTGTAGTCGAACGCATGCATCGGCTGGCCGTACTCGAGCATAACATAGTTGGTGATATCAACGATGTTGTTGATCGGGCGAACGCCGCAGGCGTGCAGACGCTCGCGCATCCACGCCGGAGACGGCTCGATCTTGATATTCTTGACAATGCGGGCGGTGTAGCGCGGGCACAGGTCGGTGTCCTTGACCTCAACCGACATATACTCGTTGATGTCGCCGCCAACGCCCTTTACCTCCGGGGTCTTAACGCTGAACGGACGGTCGAAGGTAGCCGCAGTCTCGCGGGCCAGACCGATCACGCTCAGGCAGTCCGGGCGGTTGGACGTGATCTCAAAATCGGAAACCCAGTCGTCCAGACCGAGCACCTTCTTGATGTCCTCGCCAACCGGAGTGCCGGCCGGCAGGAACAGGATGCCGTTCTCGCACGCATACGGTACGCAGCCGTGGGACAGACCCAGCTCCTGGAACGAGCACATCATGCCGTTGGACGGCACGCCGCGCAGCTTGCCCTTGGTGATCTTCACGCCGCCCGGCAGGGTGGACTTGTGCAGGCAGACCGGGCAGATCTCGCCAACGGACGCAGGCGTTACATTAGGTGCGCCGGTGACGATCTGCACCGGCTCCTCCTTGCCGACATCGAGCTGGCAGATCTTCAGATGGTCGGAATCCGGGTGATCGACAACCTCGAGGATCTTGCCGGTCACAACGTTGTCGATCTCCGCGCCGAGGTAGTAAACCTCCTCGACCTTGGAGCCGGACATAGTCAGCTTGGCATCATACTCCTTCGGGGTGATGCCGTTCATATCGGTATAATCCGAAAGCCAGGATAATGGCAGTTTCATTGATAGGAACACTCCTTTTGGTGTTATTGTTGTCCGTAGGGCGCGACGACTCGGCGCGCCGTATTTGCCGCCTGCATATACTTACGAGCGGCGCGCCGGGGTCGTCGCGCCCTACGATAATACGTATCGCTTGTAACATGCGGGAGAGTGCGGCGGGATGAGGTCATCCCGCCCTACGGGTGCAGGTTTAGAACTGGTGCAGGAATCGAACGTCGTTCTCATAGAACAGACGGATATCGTCGATCTTGAAGCGGCCCATAACCATACGCTCCAGACCGATGCCGAAGGCGTAGCCGGAGTATTCATTCGGGTCGATGCCGCTCATCTCAAGCACCTTGGGGTGAACCATGCCGCAGCCGAGGATCTCGATCCAGCCCTCGCCCTTGCAGAGCGGGCAGCCTTCACCGTGGCAGCGGTAGCACTGGATATCCATCTCCGCAGACGGCTCGGTGAACGGGAAGTGATGCGGACGGAAACGAACAACCGTGTCCTCGCCGTACAGCTTCTTTGCGAACAGCTCGAGAATGCCCTTCAGGTCGCTCATGCGGATGCCCTTATCGACAACCAGACCCTCGATCTGATGGAACAGCGGAGAGTGGGTTGCGTCAACGGCGTCCGAACGGTAAACACGGCCCGGCGCAATAATGCGGATCGGCGGCTTGCGCTTTTCCATCGTGCGGACCTGCATCGGAGAGGTCTGCGTGCGGAGCACAACGTTATCCGAAATATAGAAGGTATCCTGCGTGTCGCGTGCCGGATGGTCCTTCGGAATGTTCAGCGCCTCAAAGTTGTAGTGATCCAGCTCAACCTCCGGACCCTCAGCAATCGAGAAGCCCAGACCGAGGAAAATCTCCTTGAACTCGTCGAGCACGATGTTCAGCGGATGCTTCTTGCCGATGACAACGTCCTCACCCGGCAGGGTAACGTCGATGGTCTCCGCCTCCAGCTTCTTCTCGAGCGCAGCCTGCTCGATCAGCTTCTTCTGCTTGTCAATGATGGTTTCGATCTCCGCACGAACGTCGTTGATCAGCTGACCAACAACCGGACGCTCCTCTGCAGCAACGTCCTTCATGCCCTTGAGCAGCGCGGTCAGCTCACCCTTTTTGCCGAGGAACTTAACGCGGGCCTCGTCCAGCGCGCGCGAATCCTTCGCGGCAGCGAGCTGCTCCTTCGCGGTCTGCAAAATGCCTTGCAGCTTTTCTTTCATACCAATTCTCCTTTGGAATATGATTTTGTAATTGAGGGCGGCGAAATGTTGCATACCGGGCAGAGCGACCTCAGAAGGTGAATTGCCCGAAGGGCAAGAGAAGCCACCCCGGGGTGCCCCGCCGCATATAAATGAGTGCACAACGTTAGAAACGGCGGAATGGGGTCATCTCGCCACTCATTCACAGCGTAAAAAACGCCTTCCGTCCCCGTAAAATAGGGACGAAAGGCGTAAAACTTCCGTGGTACCACCCTGATTCCCGAAAAAAATCGGGCACTCATTGAACGCCGGTAACGGAGCGTTACTTCGCCGGCGCCTACTGCATCTATTCAGCACCGGTGCTCACAGGGGAACTTCGCGCCATACCTCGATAAACGGCTTGCAGCCATGGGACCGTTCTCTCTGAGAAAGAGGAACACAGCGTTACTTTTCCTGCTCATCGCATTGGAATATTCATAACAGAATTATTAAAACACATTTTGCGGGAAAATGCAAGAGGCAACTACGAGATTTTCGTTTTAATAGTCAATATATTACGATTTTTTCATACTGAAACGACCGCCTCACCGTATATAAATAACAGCAGATCGTTAAAAACGGCGGGGCACCCCAGGGTGGCTTCTCTTGCCCTTTGGGCAATTCACCTTCTGAGGGCACCCCGCCCTACACGATATATTGCACAATAGGATTTTATCCTTAGGTGCCGTCTGTTACAACGTGCCAAAGAGCTGCGCGACACTGCTATCCCCCAGGGGACCCTCTCTTGTCCTCCGGGCAATTCACCTTGTGTCGCGCCTGCGGAGACCAAACCGCCTGTGTAGCAGTAAACTGTCTGGCACTGCAAATAGGTAGAGAAATGGGAGCACACTGTGCCCCCCTACGGTAGAAAAAATCCTCTATCGTTCCCTTTTTTCGCAGCGGTCACATATAGGAAATCTGCGCCAGACTCTCCAAGGGAAAGGGGAGATTCACAAGAGGGTGGAAACCGCAGGTGTCTACCCTCTTGTGCGCCCGCGCGGCGTCAGCGCACTCCCCGCTGAGGTGCAGCGAAAAACTCCCCGCCCGGAAAGGGCGAACACGCCTGCGGCAGTTCGCGTACCCCGCTCAGCCGGTGCTGAAAAAGGCTGCCGCCCGTTAGGGGCGAGGCCGCTTACGCAGTTCGCGTGCCCCGATCAGTCGGTGCAGAAATGGTCTCTGCCCACCGTTAAAGCATAAAAAAAGGAACCCAAACGGGTTCCTTTTCTTTTCGCTTTTCCTTACCAGGATGCCTTGCGGACACCCGGAATCTGGCCCTTGTAAGCCAGCTCGCGGAAGCAGATACGGCAGATACCGAAATCACGCAGGTAAGCGTGCGGACGGCCGCAAATCTTGCAGCGGTTGTAAGCTCGGCTGGAGAACTTCGGCTTAGCCTGCTGCTTGAGAACCATCGACTTCTTAGCCATTTAACTTCTCCTCCTTACTTCTCAAACGGAGCGCCCATCAGAGTAAGCAGCTCCTTTGCTTCTTCATCGGTATTTGCAGTGGTGCAGATAACGATGTTCATGCCGCGGATCTTGTCGATCTGATCATAGGAAATTTCCGGGAAGATCAGCTGCTCGTTCAGACCCAGAGCGTAGTTGCCACGGCCGTCAAATGCGTTGCCGTTGATGCCGCGGAAGTCGCGTACACGCGGCAGAGCTACGTTGAACAGACGATCCAGGAACTCCCACATGCGGTCACGGCGCAGGGTTACCTTAACGCCTACCGGCATGCCGTCACGCAGCTTGAAGTTTGCGATGGACTTCTTAGCGTGGGTGATGATCGGCTTCTGGCCGGAGATCAGGGTGATATCACGGACAATAGCCTCGATAACCTTAGAGTTACCGTTTGCTTCCTTACCGCAGCCGACGTTGATTACGATCTTGTCGAGCTTCGGGATCTGCATTGCGCTCTCGTACTGAAACTTCTTCATCAGAGCAGGCGCAACTTCCGCAGTATACTTTGCTTTCATATTCGGAACCATTTATTGCAACCTCCTCTTCTTAAAGCGTTTCGCCGCAGTGCTTGCACACCGTCAGCTTAGTGCCGTTCTCGGTGAACTTGTGCGCTACACGAGTCGGCTTGTCGCACTTCGGGCATACGCGCATTACCTTGCAGGCACGCAGCGCACCCTCGCGCTCGATGATGCCGCCGGTTTCACCCTGACGGCGGGGCTTGGTGTGGCACTTGATCATGTTCACACCTTCGATTACTACCATACCCTTCTTCGGGTTTACGGACAGGATCTTGCCGCGCTTGCCCTTTTCCTTGCCGGAAAGAACGACTGCGGTGTCGCCCGTCTTAACGTGCAAATTGTTCATTTGTTGGCGACCTCCTTACAGTACTTCCGGAGCAAGCGACAGGATCTTCATGTAATCCTTGTCACGCAGCTCACGAGCGACAGGCCCAAAGATACGGGTGCCGCGGGGGTTTTTGTCATCACGAATGATAACGCCAGCGTTCTCGTCAAAGCGGATATAGCTGCCGTCAGCGCGGCGCAGGCCCTTAACGGTGCGGACGATAACTGCCTTAACGACATCGCCCTTCTTTACGCCGCCGCCCGGGGTGCACTTGCGCACCGAGCAAACAACTACGTCACCGATGTTACCGTACTTGCGTGCGGAGCCGCCGAGAACACGGATTACCTTCAGTTCCTTTGCGCCGCTGTTGTCAGCTGCACGCAGAAAGCTTTCCTGCTGAACCATGTGCTCTCCTCCTTACTTTGCCTTCTCGATGATCTCGACCAGGCGCCAGCGCTTGTCCTTGGACAGCGGACGGGTCTCCATCACCTTAACCTTATCACCGATGCCACACTCGTTGTTCTCGTCGTGTGCCTTCAGCTTATAGGTGTGCGGAATAACCTTCTTGTACAGAGGATGTGCTACACGATCCTCAATTGCTACGACAATGGTCTTATCCATCTTATCGGAAACGACCTTGCCTACTCGCGTTTTGCGTAATGCTCTTTCGCTCATAATATTCGTTTCCCTCCCTTATGCCTTCTCCGCGATCTGCTTCTCGCGGATAACGGTATTGATACGAGCAATGTCGTGCTTGACTTCATTGATCTTGTTGGTGTTGTCGAGCTGATTGGTAGCGAGCTGCAGACGGAGGTTGAAGAGGTCCTTCTTCAGCTCACCGAGCTTTGCAGACAGCTCCTCAGCCGTCAGTTCTCTGATCTCAGATGCCTTCATCATGCTTCACCGCCATTCTTCTCACGGGCAACGAACTTGGTCTTGCAGGGCAGCTTGTGGCTTGCCAGACGCAGTGCCTCACGAGCAACTTCCTCGGAAACGCCTGCGATCTCAAACAGTACACGGCCCGGCTTAACTACTGCAACCCAGTACTCGGGTGCGCCCTTACCGGAACCCATTCGAGCACCAGCCGGATGCTTGGTAACCGGCTTGTCGGGGAAAATCTTGATCCATACCTGACCGCCACGCTTGGTGTAACGGGTCATAGCGATACGGGCTGCCTCGATCTGATTCGAGGTGATCCAGCACGGCTCGGTAGCCTGGATACCGAACTCACCGTTCGATACGAAGTTACCGCGGGTAGCCTTACCGGTCATACGGCCGCGATGAACGCGACGATACTTAACTCTCTTAGGGAGCAGCATTAACGGTTGCCTCCTTCCTGACGGGGAGCACGACGCTCGCCACGGTTGAAGTCACGACGGCCGCGACGGTCACCGCGACGATCGCGGCGCTCGAATGCCGGCTTCGGAGCTTCAATGGAGCGACCCAGACGCGGACCGCCGTGGAGAACCTCACCCTTGTAGATCCATACCTTAACACCGATGCGGCCGTAGGTGGTCGCAGCTTCAGCAAAACCATAGTCGATGTCCGCACGCAGGGTCTGCAGCGGAATGGTGCCCTCGTGGTAATGCTCGGTGCGTGCGATTTCCGCGCCGCCCAGACGGCCGCCGCAGGAAACCTTGATGCCCTTGGCGCCCATGCGCATTGCACGGCCCATGGACTGCTTCATTGCACGGCGGAAACCGATGCGCTTCTCGAGCTGAGCTGCAATGTTCTCAGCAACCAGGGTAGCGTTGGTGTCCGGGTTCTTGATCTCGATGATGGAGCAGCGAACCTTCTTGCCGTACTTCTTGGTCAGCTCTTCTTCGAGCTTCTTGATGTCCTCGCCGCCGCGGCCGACAACCATGCCGGGACGTGCGCACTGGATCATGATCTTGATTTCGTCGTTCTTGCGCTCGATCTCGATCGCCGGAACGCCTGCGTCGTACAGACGCTTCTTCAGATCCTTACGGATCTCGTAGTCTTCCACGAGGAGGTCGCCGAACACATTGTCCTTAGCGAACCAACGGGAATCCCAATTCTTGATAACGCCGACACGGAGACCGTTCGGATTTACTTTCTGGCCCATTGATTACCCTCCCTTATTCTTTCTCGCCAAGAACCAGCGTTACGTGCGAGGTTCTCTTGAGGATTCTGAATGCACGGCCCTGTGCACGCGGCATAACGCGCTTCATGATCGGACCGGGACCGACGTGAACTTCCTTAACGTAAAGCTTGTCGGTGTTCATGCCGTGATTGTTCTCGGCATTGGCAACTGCGCTCTTGAGGAGCTTCTCCATCGGCTCGCATGCTGCCTTGGGGGTATTCATGATGATGGCCATAGCTTCGCCCGCATCCTTGCCGCGGATCAGATCGCAGATCAGCTTGATCTTTCGCGGGGTCATGCGTACGTTGCGTACAATAGCTCTTGCTTCCATGTTACTTTAACTCCTCCTTACTTGCCGTTATTGGAGGTCTTGCTGCCCGCGTGACCCTTGTAGGTACGGGTGGGAGCAAACTCGCCCAGCTTGTGACCAACCATGTCCTCGGTAACGTATACCGGAACGTGCTTGCGGCCGTCGTGTACTGCGATAGTATGACCGACGAACTCAGGGAAGATCGTGGAAGCGCGGGACCAGGTCTTGAGGACCTTCTTCTCGCCCTTTTCGTTCATTTCAACGACTCTTTTGATAAGCTCAGGAGCCACAAAAGGGCCTTTCTTAACACTTCTGCCCATATTAAGATAACTCCTTTCTTACTTGCCGTTGCGACGACGAGCGATCTGCTTGTCGGTGCGGTGGTTCTTCTTGCGGGTCTTGTAACCCATAGCCGGCTTGCCCCACGGGGTAACCGGAGACGGACGACCGATCGGGCTCTTGCCTTCGCCGCCGCCGTGCGGGTGATCACACGGGTTCATTACAGAACCACGAACGGTCGGGCGGATACCCAGATGACGGGTACGGCCAGCCTTACCCAGCTGTACGTTAGAATGATCAGAGTTACCAACAACGCCGATGGTAGCCTTGCAGTCCAGACGGACGTAACGCAGCTCACCGGAGGGCAGACGAACCATTGCCTTGCCGCCTTCCTTAGCCATCAGCTGAGCGCCGACGCCTGCGGAACGAACCAGCTGTGCGCCCTTGCCCGGGTACAGCTCGATGTTGTGGATCATGGTACCAACCGGAATGTTCTCAACCGGCAGGCAGTTGCCGGGCTTGATGTCGGCATCCTTGGAAGAAACGACCTTGTCGCCGATCTTCAGGCCCTCGGGAGCGAGGATATATGCCTTCTCGCCGTCCTCGTACTGAATGAGAGCGATGTTAGCGGAACGGTTCGGATCATACTCCAGGGTCTTAACCTCGGCATAAACGTCGAGCTTCTGACGCTTGAAGTCAATGATACGGTACTTCTTCTTGTTGCCGCCGCCGATGTGGCGAACGGTGATGCGGCCGTAGCTGTTGCGGCCAGCGGTCTTCTTGACCTTTTCGAGAAGGCTCTTCTCGGGCTTCACCTTAGACAGACCCTTGTAGGAAAGCACAGTCATATTTCTGCGCGAGGGCGTCGTCGGGTTGAAAGTCTTGATAGCCATTTGGAATTTCAACTCCTTGATACGTTATTATCGGGGTGGCTTCCCCATACAATTACTTCGTTTGAAAACACGTTTTCAAACGAGAGAGGTTCCACCGCGCACAGCGCGGATGAAACCAAGGCTGTGAAAAGTTCCGACCAGCGAAACTTTTCTTCGCTCTTGTATAAAAACCGTGATACATGCTCCCGGTTTTTATGAATCTGCAAGCAGATTCTATTGAAAACCCGCTTCGCGGGAACACTCAGGCTCGCCTTAGCAGCCGAAGTGGTTTTTACATCATGTTCTCGAAGATCTCGATCTTCTTGGAGTCAGCGGTCAGGGTTACGATCGCCTTCTTGATGTCGGAACGCTTGCCAACGTGAACGCCCATGCGCTTCCACTTGCCCGGCAGCTTGATGGTGTTAACCTTGGCAACCTTAACGCCGAAGATCTCCTCTACAGCCTTCTTGATCTCTACCTTGCCGGCATCGATCGCTACTTCGAAGGTGTACTTGTTGTCCTGTGCGCCCATCATGGAACGCTCAGTGATGATCGGCTTCTTGATAATGTCGTATGCGTACTTCATTATGCGTATACCTCCTGCAGCTTCTCAACTGCTGCCTTGTCGATGATGAACTTGTCAGCATTGAGGATGTCGTATACATTGAGGGTAGACGCGATCGTGGTGCGTACGCCCGGGATGTTTGCCGCAGACTTAACTACGTTTACGCGAACTTCCGGAGTAACTACCAGGCTCTTGCCGGTTGCCTCAACTGCGTTCAGGAAACCAACGAAGGACTTGGTCTTGATCTCGCCCATATCCAGGCCATCGATTACGATGATCTCGCCTGCTGCTGCCTTTGCAGACAGAGCGGACAGCATAGCCAGACGCTTGGTCTTCTTGGTCAGGCTGTAGTTGTAGGAACGGGGCTTCGGGCCGAGGGCAATACCACCATGGGTCCACTGCGGAGAGCGGATAGAACCCTGACGAGCACGGCCGGTGCCCTTCTGACGCCACGGCTTGATGCCGCCGCCACGAACCTCGGCGCGGGTCAGCGTGGACTGAGTGCCCTGACGCTGGTTAGCCAGATAATTCTTTACTGCAGCGTGTACAACGGTCATGTTCGGCTCGATACCGAAAACAGCCGCGTTCAGCTCCATCTCGCCGGTCTTCTTACCGGTCATATCAAAAACTGCTACTGTAGGCATGATTTGCTCCTCCTTCCCTTACTTTCTTGCGGAAGCCTTCTGCGGGTTCTTGCTGATGCCAGCCTCGCCCTTGGCAACCTTGTTGTTCTTAACGGTGTTCTTCAGCACTACGATGCCGCCCTTCGGGCCCGGAACTGCGCCGCAAACGGCGATCAGGTTAAGCTCAGCGTCAACCTTTACAACGTCCAGGTTCTGAACAGTAACCTGCTCAGCGCCCATATGACCCGGCATCATCTTGCCCTTCATGATCTTGGACGGATCAGAGCAAGCGCCCATAGAACCCGCATGGCGGTGTACAGGGCCGGTACCGTGGGTTTCCTTCAGGCGGGATGCGTTGAAGCGCTTGATTACGCCAGCGTAGCCCTTGCCCTTGGAAGTGCCGGTAACGTCAACATAATCGCCGGTAACGAACATGTCAGCCTTAACAACATCGCCGAGCTGGAACGGAGTGCAGTCCTCAAAACGGAACTCCTTCAGGTACTTCTTCAGGGAGTCGCCAGCCTTCTTCAGGTGACCCTTCTGGGGCTTGTTCAGGCGAGCTTCCTTAACATCCTCAAAACCGAACTGTACAGCATTGTAGCCGTCCTTCTCTTCAGTCTTGAGCTGAGTTACAACGCAAGGACCTGCTTCGATTACGGTGCAGGGGATAACCTTGCCGTCAGCATTGAAGATCTGGGTCATACCGACCTTCTTGCCGATGATTGCTTTGTTCAGCATTTGTTTTTCCTCCTTAAAGGTTATTGGTTGACGGCATTTGACCGCCAACATGACCTCGCCGCGCGTGTCGCGGCAGGGCTTCAAACCGCCGGTGGGTTAATCCGGTCAGCTTGTTGACTTAAATTAGAGCTTAACCTCGAACTCGACGCCAGCCGGCAGGTCGAGAGTGGTCAGAGCCTCGATGGTAGCCTGATTCGGGTTGATGATGTCGATCAGGCGCTTGTGGGTGCGGCGCTCGAACTGCTCACGAGAATCCTTGTACTTGTGAACAGCACGCAGGATGGTAACGATCTGCTTCTCGGTCGGCAGCGGGATCGGGCCGGAAACCTTAGCGCCGTTGCGCTTAGCGGTCTCGATGATCTTCTCTGCGGACTGGTCGATCAGCTCGTGATCATACGCCTTCAGGCGAATGCGAATCTTCTGTGCGTTTGCCATTGTGGAATTTCCTCCTCGTATGTGTGCCATACATTAAATAATGTTTTGACTCGCTACGGAGAGAAACTGCAACTCCGCCGTGCGTATCACGCAACGGGCATGAAAATAACCGGGCGCACTGACTCCGCAGCGCAACAATCCGGTCACGATAAGAAACGTAAGTGGTTCAAACCATCGGCTTGACGGCGCACGCGCCGCGAGTCCCGAATTTACGCATGAACATTGCGTTTTTGCTGAATATCTGAATTCAGCTGATAGCAGTTATCTCAACCGCCCGATTGTCGGACCTACTCCACCGAAGTTACCTGCTCATAGCAGCAATCTCCGGTATCATCGCGTTTTAACTTGCTCTCGCAAGTGCTTATACATAGTACAATACTTTCGGAGAAAAGTCAAGTGTTTGCACAAAATTTTCAGCGATTTTTTGTTGAAATCGGATTTTTTCGCGTTATGCACAAAAACAGACCCGAAAACCCTCGTTTCAGGTCTGTTTTGCCCAATCTCAACCGGTAACAACCGCTAAGATCCACGAATCTGCATGGCTGTCGATCGTCAGATCGACCTTATCATAGGCAGTCACCGTGCAGCCAGCCTGTTCTACTGTCTGCAGAGTCTTTTCGAGCGTTTCCATACTGTTGTCCAGCCGGAACCACGAAACGCCGTTCTCCTGCGCGAGCAGCTCACCATCGATATCCGGCAGGCTGCTGCCGCCGACGGCCACATAGCAGTACGCGGTGTGTGCGCCGTGCAGGCTTTGCGGCAGCGTGAGCACCGGACGGGTCTGCACCTGTGTCTGTACCGACTCCTCAGCAATCGGCTCAGGAGCTGCGATCGACCGATCGCTGTCTGCATACTGCTCGGCATCGATGCCCGCATCGCTCTGCGTATTTGCCGCAGAGTCTTCGCCGGTGTCATTCTGTCCGCTGTATGCGCTGCCGTCCATGCTCTGCGAAGCCGTGCCGCTCTGCTGCACGCTCGAATTCGATGCTCCGCCGCTCGACGCATCGGCGTTCTCCCGCACGGACTGCTCGATTTCATCCTGCATACCGCCGTCCGCCGTGCTGTCTCCTGCGTCCGCCGAAGCGGAATCCGCTGCCGCCGTGCTGCCGCTGCCCACCGTACTGAACGCGGGCATCAGTCCGCCGCCGAGCACGACCAGCACGACAACCGCCGCAGCGGCTACCATCGTAAACACCGGCAGACGACGCATCGGCTTTTGCGGCGCGACCACCCGAACGGTTTCCTCCTGCCGCAGACGTTCCATAATGCTGTCATGCAGTCCGGCCGGCGGCTCGGTTTCGTCCACCGCCAGCATACTGTGCATCTGCTCCAGATCCTCTTTCAGCGCGGCGCACGATGGGCACTCTGCCAGATGCTCTTCCAGCTTTTGCTTTTCGGAATCGGTCAGGGTTCCGTCCACACTGTTCGAGCAAAGCTGTTCAAAATATTCCTCCTCATTCATGCTCCTCGCCTCCTTCCATATCTTTAGACGAAGGCAAATGAAAAAGGTTCCCTCGTTTGAGTAAAATTTTGCGTAAAGCAATGCGTGCGCGTGACAGCCGCGACTTTACCGTACCTTCGCTGACCTCGAGTATCTCAGCGATCTCGGTGTAGCTCATGCCGGAAACGTCCCGCAGCAGGACGATTCTGCGGTGCTCGTCGCTCACCTCATCGAGCGCGGCGGCAAGCTCGCGTCCCAGCTCGCTGTTCTCCAGGTGCTCCTCGGGAGATGGAGCCGTATCCGGAAGCGGCAGTTCGCGTTCCTCGTCATCCTCGCCCTGCACGAGCGGCTGCGTCGGCGGCTGGCTCTGCTTATGCCGCGCGTAATCGACGCACTGGTTCATCGTGATGCGGAACAGCCAGGTCGCAAAGCCGCTGTCCCCGCGGAAGTCCTTCATCGAGCGCCATGCCCGAAGGAAAACCTCCTGCGTGATATCTGCGGCATCCTCCGGCGAGCC
Organism: Butyricicoccus sp. OF27-2pH9A; assembly: GCF_027693185.1. Classification (NCBI taxonomy): domain Bacteria; kingdom Bacillati; phylum Bacillota; class Clostridia; order Eubacteriales; family Butyricicoccaceae; genus Butyricicoccus; species Butyricicoccus sp. OF27-2pH9A. The sequence continues at coordinate 349,632 of NZ_JAQEXK010000002.1, read as the reverse complement.
GGACGAGCGCAGCGCGATCGCATACACGCGCTTTTCATAGCGCGTCACCAGCTCCTCAAAGGCGGAAAGCTCGCCGCGCCGCGCCTGCGCCACAATATGCTTGTCGTCCACTGCGTCTCCCCTCTCTTTCTCTTACCTTATTTATTTATATGTTCTCCTTCGCCGAAACGAAGGCTTTCAGTTCGTCTGCGATTTCATACAGGTCACTCAGCTTGGTGAGTGCGCAAATGCGGTTCTTGAACGTCTTGACACCGCTTTCCCGCTTGAGATAGCAGTTAACGTGTCGGCGTGCCTCGAGCATGGCGATATGCTCTCCCTTCTGCTCGGCGGCAAGCTCAATCTGCCGCACGGCCGTGTCAATGCGCTCCGCGAACGGCGGCAGCGCCGGACAGATGCCGGTCTCGAGCAGTGCATTCGCCCGCTCGAACAGCCACGGATCACCGAGCGAACCTCGACCGATCATCACGCCGTCCGCGCCGGTGTGCGCGAGAATGCGGACCGCGTCCTCGGGTTCTGCCACATCTCCGTTGGCGAACACCGGAATGCAAACCGCCTGCTTGACTTCACGAATCACATCCCAGTCGGCGGTGCCGCTGTACTGCTGCGAGCGCGTGCGTCCGTGCAGCGTGATCGCTGCCGCGCCGGACTGCTCAGCCATTCTGGCAAATTCCACACAGTTGACGCTCTTTTCATCCCAGCCCTTGCGGAACTTGACCGTTACCGGCACATCGACCGCGTTTACGACCGCTGCGATCACCTTGGATGCCAGCTCCGGCTCCTTCATCAGTGCGGAGCCGTCACCGTTGTTCACGATCTTCGGCGCCGGACAGCCCATGTTGATATCGATGATATCACAGCCGGATTTCTCCAGTGCCAGTTTCGCGCCTTCGGCCATCGTGTCCGGCTCGTGCCCGAAGATCTGAGCAGCCGCCGGATGCTCGTCCGCACCGAGTTCAAGCAGACGCGGCGTTTTCTTATCCTGATAGCACAGCGCCTTTGCGGAGACCATTTCGGTCACGGTCAGCGCCGCGCCGTGCTCCCGGCAGATATGGCGGAATGCAAGATCGGTCACGCCTGCCATCGGTGCAAGCGCCAGTTTTCCGTTGATTGTTACGTTGCCGATCTGCATATCGTTCCTCCGTCTTATACATTATATAACGGTGTATATTTTACCATAACACGACTGCAAATGCAACGTATAGAATGGATTCACCCATTTCCCGACCAAAAAACGCAAAAACAGGGTAAATCCGAGGATTTACCCTGTCGATATATTCGGTTACATGACCATGCTGAGGATCTTCTCGCTGAAGAAATAGCCGAACGAGATCAGCGCGGTATTCCACACGGCAATGCCTGCCGCAGACCAGCCGATGAACCACTTGACCGGCATCCGGAGCAGTCCGGCCGGGATGGAAACAATGGTGCGGATACACGGGATCACGCGGATAATCGCCAGTCCGCGCCCATGCTGTGCGTCGATAAATTCATGGCATTTACGCACGAGAGACTTGAATTTCTTGCTTCTGCCGAACAGCTTCTCCATCACCGGTTCGCCGCCCCAGTAGCACACGGCGTAGATGACCAGACTGCCGAGCACACCGGCGACCACGCTCAGAAAAACCGTCAGCGGCAGTGACAGCTCGCTCCGGGCAATCAGCACACCGACGCACGGCATGATAACGCCTGCCGGAAATCCGGGCAGGTTCATATATTCGCAGAAAACCACAGCACAGACCAGGATCAGTCCGTACTGGTTGAACAGCTGAAAAAAGGTTTCGGCCGTCATAATAGCCGCCTCCGTTTGATCTATAGTAAGCGAAAACCGAAATTTTCGTCTGTGTACTATAGTATACCAACCAAAACCGAAGGGTACAAGGGAACGGCCGCTCATTTTATAATCTGTTTACAAAACGAGCGCCGTCAGCGCCCATATAGTGCCGATGAGCAGTGCGCCTGTGCAGAATCCGGCCAGCAGAGAAAGACCGTCCGCCTTTCTTCTCGACCGCCGTCTGCGCGGCAGATAGCTGTTTGCGATGCGGCAGGCCTCGCGCACCATGTCGCCGCGCGGCGCATTGTAGTCCCGCACAAGGAAAATAGCCTGCTCGAACAATGCCGGCTGCTCCGGCTTGACGACAATGACGCGGCGGCTGACGCCTCGTACCATACAGATTCCTCCTTTTCCCTTTGTTCCATCATTCCCCTCTTTCGTGATTTTATACCAGTCTCATTCCAGCTTTTCAATTTTCATGACCATTACGGTCCGATCATCATCGTGTCCGCGGCCTTTCGCCTCGTTCACAAGCTGTGCCGCGATCTCCTTCGGGCTGTCGCCTGCATGCGCGATGAGCAGCTGCCGCACCCATTTATCGTCCGTGCCGTCGGTCACGCCGTCCGAGAGCAGAACCACGATATCGCCGTCATTCATCTGCAACGGCACGGCATCGCCAAGTTCGTCCTCCTCCGCCAGACCGATGGGCAGCGCCGTGCCCGGCAGAATGGTCCATCGACCGTTCAGCCGCATGTAGGTCGGTGCGGCGCCGCACTTGAGGTTTTCCGCGCGTCCGCTGAACAGATCGAGCGTGAATGCGTCCAGTGTGGTGAAGCGCATGCCGTCTGACCGCAGGCGCAGCGCCGGAGAGACCGCGTGCAGCGCGTCTCCGACCGAAATGCCTGCACGCAGGAACCGCTCGAGCGAGGTGATGAGCATGCGGCTGTCCCGCGACGCGGCGGCACCCGAACCCATGCCGTCCGACAGGAGCAGGCACGCCGTTCCGGTGTCGGTGAGAAAGTAGCACGCGTTGTCGCCCGAGACCGACGCGCCCTCCTTCTGCTGACGGCCGATGCCGACCACCGCACGGTACGGCGCCCGCTCGTGCATCTCAACGTGGATGCCCTGGCTGCCCTTTTTCTTCTCCGGCGCAGTCAGCGTCACGCCCAGCAGCGCGGACAGACCGGCTGAAAAGCCGTCCCCCTGCTTCATGATGTCGTCGATGCCCTCGCCGTACAGTTCAACGGTCAGCCTGCCCTGCGAATCCCGCACCGCGCACACGCGGTCGATCCATCCGAACGCTGCTGAGTACCGGCGCACCTGCCGTTCCATCAGCGGCTGCGCCGTTTCATCCTGCGTGACCTCCGCGCCAAGCTGCCGAAGAATATCCGTAATGCCTGCGTATTGCCTGGCAAGCAGGCTCTGGTTTTCCTCCTGCTGCCGCCGAAGGCTTTCGCGCTCGCGCAGCGCAAACAGCGCACTGTTGATGGCGCGCATCAGCTCGGGCAGGCGCGCACACCGTGCCGCAAAATGATAGGGAAAATCGCTCATTTCCGCTCGTCCGCGCTGCAGCATCGGCTGGGTCACATCATTGAGAGCCGCCAGCGTGCTCACATAGTCCCGCTGCCAGCACTGCGTACACAGCATGCAGTTTTTGCAGACATGGTCGCTCGCGTAGTCGAATACCGACCGAATGTTCCGGTCTCCGGCGGCTTTGCCCTCGCTGACGCCGTGCAGCATAGCAAGGTACAGCTCGTAGAACGCCTGCGCCGCCTCGGTCGCACAGGTACCCGCCAGCCGCCGCACGCGCTGACTGGCGGCTTCGCCCATCAGAGTATCCGGCAGCAGGCTGCGCCGGATAGCCTCCCACACGAAGGGCGGCAGCGCCGCAAACATGAGGACCGCGCAGAACAGCTCTGTGAGCAGCGGGATGAACAGCGGATGCTCCACGCCGAGCATAGCCGCGCACAGTCCGCCGCCGAGCGCACAGACCGAAAACCAGCCGCGGCCGCTGTCGTGAAACAGTCCGGCAACGAGCGCACACAGACCGTAGCAGCAGGTGAACAAGGCTCCGTAGCCGATGTTGAGATCCATTGCCGCGCCGAACGCGACACCGGCTGCCGCGCCCGCCGCCGGTCCGCCGAGATACGCCGCCGCCAGCACGAGCAGCAGCGCACCCGCTCTCGCGGGAGCGAACACGCCGAACAGATTGATACCCGAAAGCGATAAAAGCACGGTTGCGGTCAGCACCAAAAGCGTTACCGGTCTGCGCCAGTCGTTTTCGTCGCGCGGCGGTGCGAAGGCCGCGCCGTATATCCAGCACACGCCAAACGTGATACCCTGCACGAGCAGGAATGTCAGCACCGCCGGTGCGGTCAGCTCTGCGCCGAGCGGCAGAAACACGAATGTACACGCCGCGCTTGCAAACGTTGCCACACCGGGCGCAAACCACCGCTCAGACATCACGCGCAGACCGGCGCACACGCTCATCACGCACAGCACCAGCAGCGCTGCCGCGGCGTAAATGCCGCCGTGGAATCCGTCGCCGCGCAGCATGACGCCGCACACCAGACCGCCAAGCGCGGACAGTCCCGCTCCTCGAGCCATCAAGGCCGCCGTCATCGCCAGTCCGAACGGCATGTACCCGCCGAGGATGGTTCCCTGTGCCAGCACCGCACACAGCACGAATCGCTGTACGCCTGTGATGAGCGTCCGCAAATGCTCCTGTTTCCATAATCCGGCAGCCCATGCTGCTGCATGCCCGATCCGCACCGGTATCGACGCAGACCGTCTTGCCCTTTGTTTATCCATTTCGTTACGCCTCCCTTGCTGTTTTCCCAGTATATCCCAACGCAGGCGTGCCGCTTGGCGGGAAATAACAGCGGGAATTGCGTTTTGAAAAAAATTAAGCGCATATTCCAACTTTCGAGCGCGTAAAACGACGGCAAAGTGCGGCAAGCGGCTCTTTTGCCGCAGAAGCCCGACCGATAGACCGCCGCCGGCGGTTTTTCTGTTTCTGCGCACAAAAAAGAACCCGAAATCCTCGTTTCGGGTTCTGATTCTGCAGGTTTCGAGCAGAAAGCACTTATTCTAATTCAAACGCTCCGGTATAGAGCTGATAATACTTGCCGTGTTCCGCGATCAGCTGCTCATGGTTGCCGCGCTCGATGATATGACCGAGCTGCAGCACCATAATAACGTCTGCGTTTTGAATCGTGGACAGGCGGTGCGCGATAACGAACACCGTACGTCCGTACATGAGGCCGTCCATGCCGGCCTGCACGATGGACTCCGTGCGGGTATCAATCGAGCTGGTCGCCTCATCGAGGATCATAACCGGCGGATCGGCAACAGCCGCACGCGCGATGGAAAGCAGCTGGCACTGACCCTGCGACAGACTGCCGCCGTCGCCGTCGATGACGGTATCGTAGCCGTCCGGCAGTCGGCGGATGAAGTCGTCCGCGTTGGCCAGCTGAGCGGCAGCTGCAACTTCCTCGTCGGTCGCATCCAGGCGGCCGTAGCGGATATTATCGCGAATGGTGCCGGTAAACAGGTTGGTATCCTGCAGCACGATGCCGAGCGAGCGGCGGAGATCGGCCTTTTTGATCTTGTTGATGTTGATGCCGTCGTAGCGGATCTTGCCGTCCGCAAGGTCGTAGAAACGGTTGATGAGGTTGGTAATGGTCGTCTTGCCTGCACCGGTTGCACCGACGAACGCGACCTTCTGACCGGGCTCGGCGTACAGTGTGATGTCGTGCAGGACGATCTTATCCGGATTATAGCCGAAATCCACATCGAAGAAGCGGACATCGCCGCGGACCTGTGTATAGGTGGTGGTGCCGTCCTCGTGCGGGTGCTTCCACGCCCAGATGTTGGTCTTTTCCGGGGTTTCAACGAGTTCGCCGTTCTTGTCGTACTTGGCGTTGACGAGAGTAACGTAACCGTTGTCTACCTCAGGCTCCTCGTCCATCAGCTCAAAGATACGCTCGGCACCGGCGAGCGCCATAACAATGGAATTGAACTGCTGCGAGATCTGCGTTACCGGCTGGGTGAACGACTTGGTCAGCTGCAGGAAGGACGCGATAACGCCGATGGTGATACTGTTTCCGACCACGCCGGACAGCGCCAGTGCGCCGCCGACGACCGCGACCAGAACGTACAGCAGGTTGCCGATGTTCATCATGATCGGCATGAGGATGTTTGCGAAGGTATTCGCGCTCGCAGCGTTCTCGCGCAGCTCATCGTTGAGCGCATCGAACTGCTCCTTGCACTTTTCCTCGTGGCAGAACACCTTGATGACCTTCTGACCGTTGATCATTTCCTCGATATAGCCGTTGACCCTGCCGAGCGACTTCTGCTGCTCGAGGAAGTACTTCGCGGACTGACCGCCCAGTTTCTTTACCACCTTGAGCATGACGCACACGCCGAGCAGTACGAACAGCGTCAGCCATACATTCGTCACCAGCATGCCGATGAACACCGAGATAATGGTCATCGCTGAGGAAAACATCTGCGGCACGGACTGGCTGAGCATCTGCTGCAGCGTATCGGTATCGTTGGTGAAATGGCTCATCAGATCGCCGTGGGTATGCGTATCGAAGTAGCGAATCGGCAGCTTCTGCATGTGCGCGAACATCTCGTCACGCACCTTTTTGAGCACGCCCTGTGAAATGCTGACCATCAGCCAGTTGTAGATGAACGTAGTCGCAATGCCGATGAGATAGATAACCGCCATGCTCATCAGCGCATGCAGCAGACCGGTAAACACCGGAGATGCCTGCAGCAGCAGCGGAGAAATATAGTCGTCGATCAGGCTTTTGAGGAACATGGAGCCGGCCACGTTTGCCACAGCCGACAGCAGAATGCAGATGAGTACAACCACAAACTGTACGCTGTAACCCCTCTGAATGTATTTCATAAGACGTCCGAGCGTCTTTTTCGGATTTTTGCTGCGCTTTCCGCCCATCATGCCTCTGCGGCCGCCGGGTCCGCGCATCTGAGGTCTTGCCATTATTCCTCACCGCCCTTTCTGTTCTGCTGGTTGTAGATTTCCTGATAGATCGTGTTGGCGGCGAGCAGCTCATCGTGCGTGCCGACAGCCTGCACGGTGCCGCCGTCGAGAATGACGATCTGATCCGCATCCTGCACAGAGGAAACACGCTGTGCAATGATAATCTTGGTCGTGTCCGGGATTTCCTCCGCGAATGCCTTGCGGATGAGCGCATCCGTTTTGGTATCTACCGCACTGGTCGAGTCATCAAGAATGAGGATCTTCGGCTTTTTCAGCAGCGCACGCGCAATGCACAGGCGCTGCTTCTGACCGCCGGAAACATTCGAGCCGCCCTGCTCAATGTGGGTGTCGTACTTATCCGGCATCTGCTGGATGAATTCATCCGCCTGTGCCAGACGGCATACGCGCTCGAGCTCCTCGTCCGAGGCATTTTCGTCACCCCAGCGAAGGTTTTCCTTGATCGTGCCGGAGAACAGCACGTTCTTCTGGAGCACCATGGCAACCTGATCGCGCAGCGCCTCGATATCGTAATCGCGGACATCCACGCCGCCGACTTTGACCGTGCCGTGCGTGGTATCGTACAGGCGCGGAATCAGCTGCACAAGCGTAGACTTCGCGGAACCGGTGCCGCCGAGAATACCGACGGTCTGACCGGCCTTGATATGCAGGTTGACGTTTTTGAGCGCCAGCTTGCGCTCATCGCCCTTGTAACTGAAGGAAACATCATCGAACTCGATCGCGCCGTCCTTGACCTCGTGAATCGGGTTTGCGGGATTGTGCAGGTCGGGCTGCTCATCGAGGATTTCGGCAACACGCTCTGCGCTCGCCTTGGCCATGGTGATCATAACGAAAACCATCGCTACCATCATCAGGCTCATCAGGATCTGCATCGCGTAGGAGAACATGCTGGTCAACTCGCCGGTGGTCATCGAGCCGCCGACGATCAGACGCGCGCCGAACCACGAAATCAGCAGCATGCACGCGTACATGCAGAACTGCATCAGCGGCATAACGCCTGCCATGGTCTTCTGCGCCTTGGAGAACGTGCGGTACAGCATGCCGGAAACGCCCTCAAACTTTTCGGTCTCGTGATCCTCACGAACATAGGTCTTAACAACGCGGATACCGCGCACATTTTCCTGTACGACCGTGTTCATGCGGTCGTAGATCTTGAATGCGCGCTCAAAGACCGGACCGACAACCTTCATCAGGATGCCCATGCCGATTGCCAGAATCGGCAGCACCGCGAGGAATACGAGCGCCATCCTGCTGTTGATCTTCATCGCCATGAACAGCGCAAAGACCAGCATGACCGGGCAGCGCACCGCGATGCGCGTGCACATCTGAAAGGCGTTCTGTACGTTGGTAACATCGGTGGTCAGACGGGTGACGATCGAACCGGTGGAGAACTTATCAATGTTGGAAAACGAGAAATTCTGCACATTGTAGTACATATCGTGACGCAGATTGCGGGCAAAGCCGGTTGAGGCTCTTGCCGCAAAGGTGCCCGCCGCCGCGCCGAACACCAGTGCGAGCATGGCGCACAGCACAAGGATGATGCCGTATTTCCAAATGGCGGTCATATCCTGCCCGTCAATGCCCTTGTCGATCAGCAGCGCCATAACCATCGGAATGATGACCTCCATCACGACCTCAAGCACAACGAAAAACGGCGTGAGCAGTGCGTCCTTTTTGAACTCACGCACACTTTTCAGCAGTCGTTTTATCATTATTTCTGTCCCTCCCTGCACATATTGCATTGGTACTGCTCCAGATTGGAGCGGATTTTTTCACAGACCGCAAACCAGCCCTTCAGCTCGTCCTCGGTGATGCCCTGCCGCAGAAGCTGTTCCATCTGCTGCATGCGCTCGCCAATGCGCTTATCCATCGCACGAGCCTGCTCGGTCAGCACCAGCCGTTTCAGGCGGCCGTCATGCTCCACCGGCTCACGGCGGATAATGCCGTGCTGCTCCATCAGCTGCAGTATACCCGTTGCGGTCGAGCGGCGCATCTGGAACGCGTTTTCCAGATCCTTCTGGAATATATCGCCCTGTTTTTCGTGTATGATCAGGTGATGGACGATCATCGCCTGCATGCCGGTCACATTCGCTGCATTCGCAGTCTTTTCGGTCATACACGCCATCTGCCGCCGAAGCAGATTATGCAGCATGCCGATTTCTGCACCGATGCGGTCGTTCGAGTGACCGCAGCATGCATTATGGTCACAACAATTCATTGTTAGCCTCCTTACTGTTAGCTTGCTAACATATTATACACCGTCATTCGGCAATGTCAACGGGTTTCACGAAATGTTCACATTTCGGGGATCAGTCGCTTGCAAAGCGAAGCTAACTCGCCTGCCCGGCGGGTGCGCCGTACCCACGGCGAGGGGCAAGAGAAGGTCCCCTGGGGTACGACCTCGGCGCACCGTATCTAACGATTTGCACCCAATAAAAAATGGAGAATAAACACCGTCTGGTTTATTCTCCATTCTCCATTATTTCGCCTGATATGTCGGTTTCAAAAACATTTCTTCAAGATATTGCTTGCCGGTTTGGGTTCGGAACACGCGGTCTTTCGCGGTTTTACACTGCTCTGCCGTCATGCCGTCCTCGTAGGCGTTGACGAGGAAATCCGCTTCAAGCAGAATACGGAAATCTTTTTCCTCTCCGGCGGTATAGGTATGGTGATGCGCGATGAGCCACTGCACGCGCTCGCTCTCCCGCTCATCTGCGCCGCACTGCTGCAGCATGGGAGCCGCGACCGCCGGACCTTCCATCTCCTGCCAGTGTCCGCCGCTCGAGCCGTGCTTCCGTTCGGCTTCGTGGATGCCGATATCGTGCAGGACGGCTGCAGCTTCGAGTACATTCTGCTTCTGCTCATCCAGACCTTCCCTGCGCCCGAGCAGGCGGCTGTACGCGTATACCTTTATAAAGTGCTGAATCCGTTTTGCGTCGCCTGCGTCATACGCGATGGCGAGCGCGGTCAGCTTTTCGATGTCGATCATGCGTGTCACTCCTTTGGCGCAAGCATAGCACCGCACGACCGGATTTGTCAAGTCAGGGTAATACCACATAATTGAACAAGAGCGATTTACGAGTAAATTTTGCGGTCTGACTAGGCGTGATTTTGCGGTAATACTTTGTGTATTACCGTGAAAGCACAACGACGTCAGAGCACAAAATTTCCGTAAAGCGCCGCAGTTTAATTGTGCGGTGTTACCCTAATCCTGTCCAGCCGTATTTCGTCATATCCACGCGGCCGTCCTCGGTGAACTCGATACCGTCCGCTTCGAGCAGTGCGCGCTGGATATCCGCGCCGCCGAACGCAAACGCCGGTGACGTTCGTCCGTCTTTCGTTACCACGCGGTAGCACGGAATCCCCTCCGGATCGGGATTGGCATGCAGCGCGTAGCCAACAACGCGCGCCCATCTCGGGTTGCCCGCGAGCAACGCGACCTGCCCGTAGCTGGCCACCGTTCCGCGCGGAATTTTCTTCACCACTGCATATATTCGGTCAAAGCTGTTTGCCATGGCTGTTGCCTCCTTCTTTTACTTTATTATATCAAGTCAGATTGCCAATATCCATAGGTTTTTCAGCCTAAAAAACTGTATAATTTTATCGTGCTAAAGTATTGCATATGCAAAAAAATTGCTATATAATAGAACCGTCACCAAATATAAAAGCATTCCACTCGGATTACTTACGAAAGTTAAGCGAGTGGTATAGAATGTAAGGAGGACAATAAAAATGGCACTTACCAATTCTTATCTGCAGGGCGTGTACGAAACCGTACAGAAGCGCAACCCGAATGAGCCGGAGTTCCAGCAGGCAGTTTACGAGGTTCTTGAGAGCCTTGAGCCGGTTGTTGAAGCTCGTCCGGAGCTCGAGAAGAACGGCATCATGGAGCGCATCGTAGAGCCGGAGCGCATGTTCATGTTCCGTGTACCGTGGGTTGACGATCAGGGCAAGGTTCAGGTTAACCGCGGCTTCCGCGTACAGTTCAACTCCGCAATCGGCCCCTACAAGGGCGGTCTGCGTCTGCACCCCTCTGTTAACGCATCCGTTATCAAGTTCCTCGGCTTTGAGCAGTGCTTCAAGAACAGCCTGACCACTCTGCCGATGGGCGGCGGCAAGGGCGGCTCCGACTTCGACCCGAAGGGCAAGTCCGATGCTGAAATCATGCGTTTCTGCCAGTCCTTCATGACCGAGCTGTGCAAGCACATCGGTCAGTTCACCGACGTACCGGCCGGCGATATCGGTGTTGGCGGCCGTGAGATCGGCTTTATGTTCGGTCAGTACAAGCGTCTGCGCAACGAGTACACCGGCGTTCTGACCGGCAAGGGCCTGTCCTACGGCGGCTCTCTGGCCCGCACCGAGGCTACCGGCTACGGCCTGTGCTACTACATGAAGGAAATGCTCGCATACAAGGGCACTTCTTTCGAGGGCAAGACTGTTGCAATCTCCGGTTCCGGCAACGTTGCAATCTACGCTTGCCAGAAGGCTACCCAGCTGGGCGCTAAGGTTGTTACCATGTCCGACTCCAACGGCTTCATCTACGATCCGAACGGCATCAACCTGGATGTTGTCAAGGACATCAAGGAAGTTAAGCGCGGCCGCATCAAGGAGTACGCTGAGCGCGTACCGGGCAGCGTTTACACCGAGGGTCAGCGTCCGTGGGGCACCAAGTGCGACATCGCTCTGCCGTGCGCTACTCAGAACGAGCTGAACGAGGAGAACGCAAAGGCTCTGATCGCCAACGGCTGCAAGTTTGTAGCTGAGGGCGCTAATATGCCGTCCACTCCGGAAGCTGTTGCAGCATTCCAGGCAGCCGGCGTATTCTTCGGCCCGGCAAAGGCTGCTAACGCAGGCGGCGTAGCTACCTCCGGTCTGGAAATGAGCCAGAACTCCCTGCGTCTGTCCTGGACCTTCGAGGAAGTTGACCAGCGTCTGCACGACATCATGGTTAACATCTTCCACACCTGCATCACTGCAGCTGAGAAGTACGGTCACAAGGACAATCTTGTTATGGGCGCTAACATCGGCGGCTTCGAGAAGATCGCTGACGCTATGCTCGCTCAGGGCGTTTGCTGATTTTCGATTGAAAGGGCGCAGCCCTTTCAATCGAGGGACGCCCTTGACAGGCGCTGCCTGTAAGGGCTACCGCAATAAAAGAGCACCGGAATTTTGATTCCGGTGCTCTTTTATTGTTTGCTAAAAATGACCCGGCAAAGCTGGGCCATTTTTGTCGCGCTGAAAGCGCTCCATTTGATGCGCTCTGCGGCGTGATAGGTTATCTGGGTGCTGAAATCCCCGTCGGGGATTTTATGGGTTGGCGTGAACGCTGTCGCCCGCGAAGGACTCACCGCCAACAGGCGGCTGTCCTATAGGTGCGGTTTGAGGGGCATACTGTGTATTTTATGCCGCGAACTGCGTTCGCGGGTGCGGGACACGGCGGCACAGCCGCCTGTGTCCCGTATTTCGCGCGTCAGCGCGCTTCAAATAGAATTTGCTATGCAAATTCATAGCCCGTAGGCCTCTATCCTTAAAAAGATTTAATGAGAGCAAACCGGGAGCATGTATCTCGGTTTTTATACTTCTGGAGGGAGAAAGTTTCGACCATCAGGAGGAACTTTCGGACGACTTTGGAACGGCCCACGGTCCGTTCCCCCTTGTCGGCGAAACTGTAGTTTCGCGACAGGCATTTTATGCGTTTTCCGAGAAATCCGCAAGACGCAGGTTCTCGTTATGGTCGGTTGCGTAGGTGATATTCCACGGCGAGGTAAACAGCAGCAGGCTGTTGCCCTTGAGATCCTCGACGATCTTGGTATCGCTCGTGAGCTGGAGCTTCTTAATATCGAAGTCCTCCTCATCATTCTCAACCCAGCGAACGTGCTCATACGGCAGGTTCTCGCGGATGATCTCGACGTTATACTCGTTCTTCAATCGGTACTCGAGCACCTCAAACTGCAGCACGCCGACAACGCCGACGATGACCGATTCCATACCGGCATTCGGCTCGCGGAAGATCTGGATAGCGCCCTCCTGTGCAATCTGCTCGACGCCTTTGACGAACTGCTTGCGCTTGAGCGTATCCTTCTGGCGAACAACGGCAAACAGCTCGGGTGCAAACGTCGGAATGCCGGAGTACACGCACTTATGCTTGGGATCGCACACGGTATCACCGATGGAGAACACGCCCGGATCGAAAATACCGATAATATCGCCCGCATACGCCTCATCGACAATGGAGCGGTCCTGTGCCATCAGCTGCTGCGGTGCGGCAAGCACCATCTTCTTGCCGGACTGAACGTGCAGCACGTCCTGACCGCGCTCAAACTTGCCGGAGCAAATACGCATGAACGCAACACGGTCGCGGTGCGCCTTGTTCATGTTCGCCTGAATCTTGAACACAAACGCGGAGAAATGCGGGTCGAACGGGTCGATCACGCCGATGTCAGCGGTGCGCGCGGTCGGCGGAGGCGTCATCTGCAGAAACTTCTTCAGGAACGGCTCAACACCGAAGTTAGTCAGCGCGGAACCGAAGAACACCGGCGACAGCTTGCCCTCGTGGACAGCCTTGAGGTCGAACTCATCGCCCGCACCGGAGAGCAGCTCCACATCGTCGATCAGCGTCTGGTACTGATCCTCGGGCAGCAGCCCCTCAAGGATCGGATCGTCGATCGACAGTCGCTGCGCCTTGACCTCGTGGCGGAAATCCGCGCCCTCAAACGCGATAACCTCATCGTCCATGCGGTCGTACACGCCCTTGAAGCGCTTGCCCGAGCCGATCGGCCAGTTTACCGCATAGGTGCCAATGCCCAGCTCGTTCTCGATGTCCTCGAGCAGCTCGTACGGGTCGCGTGCCTCACGGTCCATCTTGTTGATAAAGGTGAAGATGGGCACACCGCGCATCGCGCAGACCTTGAACAGCTTGCGGGTCTGTGCCTCGACGCCCTTGGAGGCGTCAATGACCATCACCGCAGAGTCAGCCGCCATCAGCGTGCGGTAGGTATCCTCCGAGAAGTCCTGATGACCCGGGGTATCCAGAATGTTGATGCACTTGCCCTCATAGCGGAACTGCAGCACCGAGGACGTTACCGAAATACCGCGCTGCTTCTCGATCTCCATCCAGTCGGAAACCGCATGACGGCTGTTTTTCTTGCCCTTGACCATGCCGGCCTCCTGAATGGCTCCGCCGTAGAGCAAAAACTTCTCCGTAATGGTGGTTTTACCGGCGTCAGGGTGCGAAATGATTGCAAATGTGCGCCGATTTTCAATTTCTTTTTTCAGGTCTGCCACAGACTTTTTCCTCCCGATCTATCAAAAATCTAATATTGTTGTAGAATGTACACAGAATGTTCACAATTCACCAGTATGATAAATGACGTGGAAAGCGTAAGATCCCCCCACATGTTCTTGCTTTCTACTCTCTATCCTACCTTTTATTGCGGGAGCAGCCGGACGAAAGTTCGGCTGTTCCTGTTTTTTTACCTTTTTCAAAGGTAGAACGAAAGCTGCGGCACCCGCCGCATCGGGGCAAAAGGGTAGACACCTACGGTTTCTACCCTCTTAACTCCCGTTTCCCTTAACTTGTTAGTCCGGCGCAGCTTTCCTATCTGTGACCGCTCCGAAAAAGGGGAACGGCAGTCGGTCTACCGCAGCGTGTCTTTCTCCGCCTATTCGCAGTTCACAGACAACTTACTGCTACACATATCGGAAAGTCCACGCAGAGGGCGGCACAAGGTGAATTGCCCGCAGGGCAAGAGAAGGTCCTCTGGAGGACAGCTATGCCGCCCAAAGGTTAAACTTAACCATTGCGTGCGGCACGCGCTGTCAGACGCAGAAGAGACCCTCGTCAACGTGTAAGGGTGACCCGACTGCCGTTCCCCTTTTCGAAGCGGTTGCCGATCTCTGATTTGCGTCAGGCTAACAAACAACAGGAAACTGGAGTCCCAAGAGGATAGCACTCGTTTAATCCGCGCACGGCGCGGGAACAAGGTTTAGTGGCCTACGGGCAAACCTTGGTGTCTATCCTTTTGGACCACCCAGCTGGACCAGCTGCACCGATTCGATTCAGCCGAACCGCCCACAAGGCTGCAAAGGAGCCATCACAGCTCCTTTCGACCCTCCAGTGCACGGGTCAGCGTCACCTCATCAACAAACTCCAGATGCCCGCCAACTGGAATACCATACGCCAGCCGCGTAATCTTGATGCCGAACGGCTGCAGCAGCCGCGAAATGTACATCGCCGTGGCTTCGCCCTCGGTGTCCGGATTGGTGGCGAGGATAACCTCCTCGGTCTCCTCCTCCGCCACGCGCTTGACCAGCTCGCGGATACGGATGTCATCCGGTCCGACGTGCCCCATCGGAGACAGCGTGCCGTGCAGCACATGATACAGACCCTTGTACTCCTTCGTGCGCTCGAACGCAATTACGTCGCGCGGCTCTGCCACCACGCAGATCACCTTCTGGTTGCGCGTCTTATCCGAACAGATCGGACAGATCTCGCTGTCCGTCAGATTCTGACAACGCCTGCAGGTGAACGTCTTGGCTTTTGCTTCACGGATGGCATCCGCAAATCGCTCGGCGTCCTCTTTCGGCAGGTCGAGCACATAAAACGCCAGCCGCTGTGCGGTCTTCTGGCCGATGCCCGGGAGCTTTGCAAACTCCTCGATCAGCCGTTCGACCGGCGGTGCAAAAAGCTCCATTACAGCAGACCGCCCAGACCGCCGCCGATACCGCCCGTAATCGCGGACATCTGGCTCTGCGACTTATCGGAAGCCGCCTTGAGTGCCTCATTGACCGCTGCAACGACCAGATCCTGCAGCATGTCGATGTCGTCCGGATCAACAACGTCCGGCTTGATTGCAATGCTCTTGAGCGTGGAAGTGCCGGTTACAGTCGCGGTAACCATGCCGCCGCCTGCCGTGCCGGTGGATTCCATCTGCGCGATCTCCTCCTGCGCCTTGAGCATGCTCTCCTGCATCTTCTGTGCCTGCTTCATCATCGCCTGCATGTTCATGCCGCCGCCGAAGCCGCCGAAACCCTTACCCTTTGCCATAATAAATGTCCTCCTTAAAGCTGTTTCACTTGAATATCCATTGATTTAGCGCGGTCGATCAGTTCATCGACTGCGATATTTTTTTTCACAACAAGTTCCTCGCCCGCTTCGCGCACCTTGACCTTGATGGGTGCACCGTTCAGCTTGGCCGCCTGCTCCCGGATGACCGAAATGGTCGGCTCCTTTGCCGCGAGAATGGCCGTCATTTTGTCCTCGCAGAGAATGACGAGCGCGTTGTCCTCGAGCACGCCTTTCGCGCTCAGCTTGATATTGGTGTGTGCGCCGATGTTGATCTTGCCGGTCAGCGCTTCAAGCAGCGGCTGCCACTGACTCCACAGCGTCACTTCCTGCTTAGGCGTGTCTGCGGTCTCGTCTTCCTCTCGCGCCCAGTCAGGCGCATCCTCGTCGCCCGGAAGCGGCGGTGCATCATCGTCACTCGGCGGAGGCGGCACATCGCCTGCCTGCTGCGCGGCTGCTGCGGGCACCATCTGCACCGGAACGCCGTTCTTCAGCTTTTCCTCGAGCGCTTCCACGCGCCCGCCGAGCGTGTCGTAATTGTCAGCGCCCAGGCTGCACAGCCGCACCGCGCACAGTTCCGCCTCCACGCGGCGGTTGGCTGCCGTGCGCATATGGTCGAGCGAATCGCTGATAATGCGGCTCCACGCGATGAGCGTGGACGAGGCCAGACCGTCACACAGCGCCTGCAGCGTCTTTACGCTGTACGCCGGAGAAATAAGCGCGGAAACGTCGGTCTTGCTGGTCTTGACTAGCAGTGCATCGCGGATCAGGCCGAGCATCTGGTCATACACGGACGCCAGATCACGGCCTGCGTTGTAATATTCGTCCAGCAGGCCGACTGCCGCCGCCAGATCACCGGTTTTCAGGTGCTCGGCCAAGCGAATGCCATCGTCCTGACCCATGACGCCGAGCGCCGCCGTGACCGTTTTCTCGTCCACCGCACCGGCTACCGCCGCACGGTCGAGCATGGAAAGTGCGTCTCGCATGGCGCCGTCTGCCAGCCGGGCGATCAGGCGTGCCGCACCTTCGGTCAGCGCAATGCCCTCACCTGCCGCAACATCCAGCAGCCGGCGGGCAATATCCTCCGCGCCGATGCGGCGGAAATCAAACCGCTGACAGCGCGACAGAATGGTCGCAGGTACCTTGTGCAGCTCGGTGGTAGCGAGGATGAACAGAACGTGCTCCGGCGGCTCCTCGAGTGTTTTGAGCAGCGCATTGAACGCACCGATGGACAGCATGTGTACCTCGTCGATGATGAACACGCGCTTGCGGACCTGTGCAGGCGTATAGCGCGTCTCATCGCGCAGGTCGCGGATGTTGTCCACGCCGTTGTTGGACGCCGCGTCAATCTCGGTCACGTCCAGCACCGAGCCGTCCAGAATACCGCGGCACGCCGCACACTCGTTGCACGGATCGCCGTTCACCGGATGCTCGCAGTTGACTGCGCGCGCGAGGATCTTCGCACAGGTGGTCTTGCCGGTGCCGCGCGTGCCTGTAAACAGATATGCATGGCTCAAACGTCCGGACTGCAGCTGCGCGCGCAGCGTGTCCGTAATATGCTGCTGCCCAATCACATCCGCAAACGTCTGCGGCCGCCATTTGCGGTATAAAGCCTGATACATTACGAAAATCCTCCCCTCAATAAAATAAAGAGGCGGGCGTAAGCCCGCCTCAAAGCGTCCTCTCGCGGACTTTGTCCGCCATTCAATACCAGTTTGCTTGCAAACCGTACCCGCATGACAGGATTTTGTTTCAAAAATCCGAGCCATCGATCTCCGCCGCTTCACGGCGGCATTCAATCGAATCTTACGGCCGTGCCGTAAGATTCATAAAAACCCGCGACATGTGCGTGGGTTTTTATACAAGACGGAGCAAAAGTTTCGACCATCGGGAGGAACTTTTGTCCAGCCGGGATTTGTCCGAGCCGCAGGCTCGGCATATCCCTTCGATCGAAAGCGTGGTTTCGATCGAGAATCGTTCAGCGCCCCACAAGACCGCACACAGGTAATTCGAATACACACACCCGGCTGCCTTTCCGCATTTCGGGCTCAGAATCGGCAGATCTGCGGCACACGATGGTTTCTGCTTAATGCTGCTCGGTTCCCCGCCTGACATGGTTCACAGTCCTCCGTTGCGCAGTACCGGTTCCTCATCGCCCTGTGAGTGGCTGCCTCGCCGCATGTGTGCTCCTTGTTACCCGCATAGTCCCCGCTGAAGCGGATTGCGGGTTCAAGGCACCGCTAACGCCCCGACTTGTGCGGCCTTGTGCGGCGCTGAACGATTTTCAGTTTTCAGTTTGTGCCGAACAATTCGGCTTTATGCTTCCGGATCCTCCGAGCTGTCGCCGCTGTCTCCGCTGTCGCCACCGGAATCGCCGCTGTCTCCCGAATCGTCTCCGCTGTCACCGCCGTCTCCGCTGTCGTCACCGGAATCGCCGCTGTCGCCGCTGTCATACGATCCGCCGTCACCGGAATCCTCATTGCCGGTGCCGGTATCCGAAGAGCTGCTGTCCGAATCACTGTCATCTTCTTCATCATCGTAGTAATAATTATCTACGCCCATGTTCTCGAAATCATACTTGTTTTCGATATTCTGATGACTGCAGGTCTCGGTCGGAGCCTTGCCCTTCCAGAATCGGCCGGTTGCAGCACGTCCCGCAGCGCGGCACGCGCCGGATGCCAGCAGACCGGTATCCATACAGTAGGTGACTTCCTCGAAATCCTGCGGATGCGAGTCAAATACCAGACCGGAATCACCCGCATGCACCTTCTGCATAACAGCCAGCCAGATATTCGCCGCATTGCGACCGTACAGGCCGTCCAGACGGTAGTTATGCTCGTAGCCTACCCATACCGCACCGGAATACTTCGGCGTGATGCCGCAGAACCAGATATCGGTATTGGAGGTGGTGGTACCGGTCTTGCCGCCGGTTTCTACACCGTCAAGCTGAATGCCGTAGGCGGTACCGTGTGCGGTAACGTTCTGCAGACAGTCGAGCATATAATAATCCGTGCGGACATTGGTAAAGCCCTTATCCGTATTGGGTGTATTCTCCATTACGGTGTTGCCTTCGCTGTCCGTCACCTTGGTGTAGGTGCGGGTACCGCCGCAAACGCCATCATTGATGAAGGTCGAGAAACCGCCCGCCATCTCACGAACGGTAACACCGTCCGTCAGTGCGCCAAGCGCCAACGGTGCAAGGTCGATATCCGACTGCACGGTACCATCCTCGTTGGTGCGGCTGTCTACCAGCTTAAAGCCAAGCTGCTGGGTCAAAAAGTTAAACGATACCTGCGGTGTCAGCGTTTTGAGAAGCTGTGCAGAGACCGTATTGAGCGAACGGGTCATGCCCTCCTTAATGGTCAGCTGACGGCCGGTCGGATATTTGCCGTCGTTCATCGGCCACGGATTGCCCTCTTCATCCTCCATGAGCGCACGATCATAAATCGTGCTGTCCGGCGTGACGATGCCGTTATCCATCGCCGGTCCGTAAGCCGAGAGCGGCTTGAGCGAAGAACCCGGCTGACGGCGTGCGTCAGACGCATAGGAGAAACCGCGGCTGCTGGTCTTTTCACCGCGGCCGCCGGCAATACCAACGATATTGCCCTGCTTGTCCGTGATGACCATGGCACTCTGCGGGATTTCGCCGTACTTCTCGGTGTTCGGGAAATTATCTGCGTTAGCCCAGACCTCATCGAGTGCATTCTGCACCTTGGTGTCGATGGTCGCATAGATGTTCAGGCCGCCGGAGTAAACCATGTTCTCCGCAACCAGACGGGAATATCCCTTTTCGGTCATCAGGTCGTTGATCACGTCCTTGATAACTTCATCGGTGAAGTAGCTGTAGGTGGACTTGATCTCCTGCTGATACTCCTCGTAGGGGCGGTAGTTAAGCTCCTCTGCTACGGCAGCCTCGTACTCCTCCTGCGAGATCATCTTCTGATCGAGCATCTGTGCAAGGATGGTCTCCTGACGCTTCTTTACCTTTTCGGGATGGTTATAAACGTCGTAAATCGACGGGTTGTTGGTAAGACCTGCCAGCACGGCGGATTCTGCCAGATCCAGCTGCGATACATCCTTGTCAAAGTACTGCATCGCCGCAGTCTGCACACCGTAGCTGTTGTAGCCCAGATAGATCGTGTTCAGGTACATGACCAGAATACGGTCCTTGTCGTCAATCTCTTTCTCGAGTGCAAACGCGCGGAAAATCTCGTTCACCTTGCGCTTTACCGAGTAATCGTTATCAGCCGTGATGTTTTTGATCAGCTGCTGCGTTATCGTCGAGCCGCCGTACTGCGTGCCGCCGAGCAGCCAGCCCTTGACCGCACCGATCGTGCGCACCCAGTCTACACCGTGGTGCTTGTAAAAGCGCTCGTCCTCGATTGCAACGACTGCGTTCTTGAGGGTATCCGGAATCTTGTCGCTGTCCACCCATTCACGGTTTTCCTTGCCCTTGATGGTTTCGTACAGCTTGTATTCATCGGAATCCGATTCCTTAGCATAAATGAATGAATTCAGATTCAGACCCAGTCCCTTGCTGATCTCCACCGCAGTTTCCTGCGCGGACGGATTGATATAGATGTGCACATACAGCGCAAACGCAATACCGCAGAAGCAGCCGCACAGCACACCGATCAATACCAGTGTAATCAGTACGCGGGAGAACAGATGTCCGATTCCCGTTCCTTTTTGATTGCCAGTTGCCAATTTGTTTTCCTCCTTGCCCCACGATATGCACCGCAGGGTCCTGTCGGGTAAGACGAAGAACACGTCCTATTTGTTCCCGCACACGGTCTTGTTTTTTTGAAGCACCGTGTATTGTTGGCAATACCGTAAAATTCATCGGTATTACCGTCTTATAAGGCTAAATGAATTGTACAATAGCTGCCTGTGCCGATTTTCTTCCGGCAGCTTACTGCCGAGGTAATAGGCACTCTGATAGCATTATACCACAGGACTTTGCAAATTCCAAACATTTTTTACGCTGCTTTTAGAATAGACCGTATTTTTGTGGGAATACTCAAAGCAAGTCCCACTGAGTGAAGGAGTTTTGACTATGATGCAGGGTTTTTATCTGCTTGCTATGCAGCAGGCGCGGCGGCGCACACAGCTCGCCGCGCTGGCGTGTCTTGCGGCAATGATCAGTCTGGTGCTGGCCGGACGTGTGCTTCTGGCTTCGCCGGCCGTTCCGGCGAGCGCATCGATTACCTATACGGTGCAGAGCGAAAACGACCGGCTTGTCATCCGGCAGAGCGACGGCTCGGTCCTGCGCACAGGCATCGACACGCGCACGCTGCCATCCGCCGAGCAGCAAGCGCTTGCGGACGGCATTACACTCGATAATGCAGAGGAGCTGGCGCGGCTGTTGGAAAATTACAGCTCGTAAAACACCGTCTCCTTTTCCATCGCCATACAGTGTATGCCACAGGCGGAAAAAGTTTTCATGCGAGTTTTGCGCGGATAAGGCTTTACTTTTTCCGCTTTTTGTATTATGCTTTAAGTAACGATAAACACCGACAGGTAGGATCGGAAAGGAGAACCAAATATGCTTGACGGAACGAGAAAATTCAGTCTGGTAGACGAGTCCAACAAGGAGATGAAGCGCACGCTTACCACTGTGTATGACGCGCTCAAGGAGAAAGGCTACAACCCGATCAACCAGATCGTCGGCTATCTTCTCTCTGAGGACCCGACTTACATAACCAACCACAACAATGCCCGCAGCCTGATCTGCAAGATCGACCGCGACGAACTCATGCAGGAGCTGGTTCAGTTCTATCTGGATAACTGAGTTTTTGCAGAATAACCGTATACCTTATTTGCGAAAAAATAACCGTTACCTTGGGCGAGGGCGGTTATTTTTTATTTTGCAAAACATTTCCGTTCTCTGCGGCTTGACTTTTACCGCAGATTTGCTATACTTATAGATAGAAAAGGGCAATCCGGCAGAAGACGGTTGACCTGGGTTCAATTATTTTGTTGAAAAAATAACCGTTACCTTTGGCCGAGGACGGTTATTTTTTTATGGTTTTAACGATTTCAAGCAGAATGATCAATGTAATAATCTGCAGAATCTGATCCACAATACCACCTCCCTTCAGGGAGTATGGTCAACCGTCTTCAACATCTTTTGCCGGATTACCCGTATTTTTATTGTAACCTATAATTTTCACCTTGTAAAGCCAAAGAGGTATATATGAACGGTTTTCTCCCTATTTCCAAACAAGATATGACCGACCGCGGATGGTATTACTGCGATTTTCTGATCGTCACCGGCGATGCGTACGTTGATCATCCGTCGTTCGGCACGGCGATCATTTCGCGCGTGCTGGAGGATGCCGGCTACAAGGTCGCTATCCTCAGTCAGCCGGACTTCCGCGATGAGCACGACTTCCTCGAGATGGGCCGTCCGCGCTACGCGGTGCTCATCAACGGCGGCAACATCGACTCGATGGTCGCGCACTACACCTCGGCGAAAAAGCGCCGTTCGGACGATGCGTACACGCCGGGCGGTGTAGGCGGCAAGCGCCCGGACCGTGCGGTAACCGTCTATTCCATGCTTGCGCGGCGCGCCTTCCCGGAAACGCCGGTCTATCTCGGCGGCATTGAGGCCAGTCTGCGCCGATTTGCGCACTACGATTACTGGGCTGACCGCGTTATGCCGTCTATTCTGGAATCCACCGGCGCGGATGGCGTGATGTTCGGCATGAGCGAGCACTCGGTCGTTGAGCTGGCGAACAACCTCAAGCACGGCAAAAAGGGCGCGGATGCGTGCAAGGGTGTCCGCGGCACGGCCTATATGGTGCATGATACGGACGATTTGGAGTATGATGCGGTCGAATGTCCCTCGTACGAGGATGTCTGCGCCAGCAAGCCGGACTACGCCCGTTCGGTCAAAATCCAGTACGACGAACAGGATGCCGTGCGCGGCAAGGCGATTCTCCAGCGGCACGGCAAGCGCATCCTCGTGCAGAACCCGCCCGCAAAGCCGCTGACCACGGAGGAGATGGACCATGTTTACGCGCTGCCGTACATGCGTAACTATCATCCGTCGTATGAGGCACTCGGCGGCGTACCCGCCATTCAGGAGGTGCAGTTCTCCATCATCCACAACCGCGGCTGCTTCGGTGCGTGCAACTTCTGCGCGCTCGCGTTCCATCAGGGACGCTACATTCAGGTCCGCAGCCACGAGAGCGTGATCGAGGAAGCAAAAAAGATCACCCAAATGCCCGGATTCAAGGGCTATATCCACGATGTCGGCGGCCCGACCGCCAACTTCCGTTTTCCGGCCTGCAAAAAACAGGAGAAATTCGGCTGCTGCAAGGACAAGCGCTGTCTATTCCCAACCACCTGCCAGAATATCGAAGCCGACCACACTGACTACCTTGAGCTGCTGCGCGAGCTGCGCCGTATCGAGGGTATCAAGAAGGTATTCGTCCGTTCCGGTCTGCGCTACGACTACATGATGGCCGAGAAAAACGACGCGTTCTTCCGTGAACTGGTCGAGCATCATATTTCCGGTCAGCTGAAGGTCGCGCCTGAGCACATGAGCGACAACGCCCTGTACTACATGGGCAAGCCGTCCTTCAAGGTGTACGAGCAGTTCCGCGAGCGATATGCCCGCATCAACGAAAAGCTGGGCCGCAAGCAATACCTTGTGCCCTATCTGATGAGCTCGCATCCGGGTGCAACGCTTGATGACGCCATCATGCTCGCACAGTACCTCAACCGCGTCGGCTACATGCCCGAGCAGGTGCAGGATTTTTATCCCACGCCGGGTACGCTGTCCACCGCAATGTACTACACCGAGCTTGACCCGCGCACCATGAAGCCGGTTTTCGTGGCAAAAACGCCCGAGGACAAGGCCATGCAGCGTGCACTCCTGCAGTGGCGCCGACCGGACAAGCGCCCGATCGTCATTGCCGCGCTCAAAAAGGCGCACCGTGAGGATCTCATCGGCTTTGGCAGGGAATGTCTCATTCGTCCGGGCAGAGGCAACGACCAGCGCATGCCGGGCAGCAAGCAGCACAGCGTCAGCCGCCACGGCGTGTCCAACGGCGGCAGACAGCAGAATAACGACCGCCGTCATTCTGCGCCTAATAACGGCAAGCACAGTGCACCGAACAGCAAACGACCGACTTCACGTCCGGCACAGAGCAAGCCGAATCAGGGTAAAAAATCCGGCTGGGCAAAACCGAAAAAGAAAAAATAATTTTATACGGAACTTTTTACGCCGTCTTTCGTCTATACTATCAGAGTTACGAAAGGCGGTGTTTTTTTATGACAAAACGTACTTTAGCAATGCTTCTTGCACTTCTGGCGCTGCTGCTGACCGGCTGCGGCAATGCCGAGCCGAAAACCACGGAAGCCGAAATCGGCAGCCAAAGCACGGATGACGCAGCTGCCCTGCCGGATACCACCGAGCAGAAACCGGTCGCAGATGCACCCATGATGGTGATGGTGGATAACACGCTGTATCAGTCTACCGGTGAGGTCAGCACGATCGATGGCCGCTGCGGCAACATGGACGGCGAGATCACCTCGCAGACGGCGAACGGCACGGACGCGCCCACCGAGAACGGCCAGTCCAACTTCGGCACGGGCTACGGCTATCAGCGCATAGACGACCATATCGAGGTGCTGATTGATAACCAGTGGATCGTGTTCGAGCAGGATGTCACCGTACCGCGGATGGTCATGGTGGATGGCAAGCTGTATCAGGAGACCGGAAACCTGCCTTCCGAGCCGTTCTGCGGAACGCCTGACGGTTCGATCACCTCGAAAACGGCAAACCGAAACGATGTTCCGACCGAAAACAACCAGTCCAATTTCAGCGATAACCGGGATTTTGTGTTCATTGACGAGGATACCATTTACGTTTCCGCAACGCCGGACTGGATGGAATTCAAGGTCATCACCGACTCGGATGTATAAAAACTTTTGTTCGAAGCCTTATTTTATTTGACAACAACCCGGTCGTGCTTTATAATAAACAGTGAACAAAGGAGTTCGTCCCGCGAAGGCGGGTCGGACTCCTGTTTTTATTTTTAGGATAAGGAGGGCTATTTGCCCCATGGACGAAATTGATCTGAAGCTCTTGCGGCTGCTGCAGAAGAATGCCCGCACCCCCATCAAGGCCCTTGCAGGTGAGGTTCGCCTTTCCTCCCCTGCGGTTTCCGCGCGTATTGAGCGGCTGGAAAAACAGGGTGTTATTCGTGCGTATACGCTCGATCTGGACCCGCTGCAGCTTGGCCATCACATTCTCGCGTACATTCATCTGGATATGCAGCCCACCCAGAAAGAGGAATTTTATCCGTTCATTGCCGCGTGCTCAAATGTGCTCGAGTGCAACTGCGTGACCGGAAACTACTCCATGCTGATCAAGGTGTCGTTCGCCTCGACGCAGGAGCTGGACGGCTTTATCGGACGTCTGCAGAAATTCGGCAAAACAGAAACACAGATTGTGTTTTCCTCGCCGGTGCCGCCGAGAGCCATTGTGGTATAAGAAAAAGCCTGCGTGTGCAGGCTTATTTCTTTTATCCACAGGGTGGGGATAGGTTTGAGTATTCCATTAGGCATAGCCGGTAAACGGCGGGATGGGGGCATCCCGCCGTTTCTCTCCGGTTTGCACCAATTAACACCAACGGCACACGTTCCGTAGGAGCGCACTAATGTGTGCGCCCTAATCTGACCGATCGCCATCCACGGAAAAGGGCGGACACACTGGTCCGCCCCTACGATAGCCTGTACAGGTTGATTAAACCCACAAATCAAAATTTACTGCAGTTTTTCCGCCGCGAGATCTGCCAGTTTCGCATACTCCGCGAGGCTGAGCCGCTCACCGCGAACACGGGTATCCAGACCGGCTGCTTCTACGAGTGCGGTGATCTCCTCCTTGCTCATCGACGAGCCGAGCACCGGACCGAGCGCGTTCACGAGTGTCTTTCTACGCATATTGAAGGCTGCGCGCACGAGGGAAAAGAACAGCTTTTCGTCCTTGGTCTCAACCGCCGGCTTGTCGAGCGGCACGAGCTTGAGCACCGCCGAATCCACCTTGGGTCTGGGCACAAAGCAGTCCGCCGGAACATCAAACAAAATTTCCGCCTTGGCGTGGTACTGCACATAAATCGAGAACGCCGAGTACGCCGCCGTGCCCGGCTCTGCACAGATGCGCTGCGCGACCTCCTTCTGCACCATGACCGTCACCTGCTCGAACGCGCCGCTCTCAAGCAGCGCCGTAATCGCCGGTGTGGTGATGTAATACGGCAGATTGGCGCACGCGATCGCCTTTTCGTCACCGAATTTCTCCTTGCAGAGCGCGGCAAGGTCGGTTTCGAGCACATCGCCGTGCACGACCTCGAAGTTATCGTAATCCGCAAGCGTCTCTGCCAGAACCGGCATGAGCGCACGGTCCAGCTCGACCGCTACGACCTTATCCGCACGCCTGCACAGCTCCGCCGACAGGCAGCCCATGCCGGGACCTACCTCGATCGCGTTGCCGCAGTCGGCAGCGCCGCTCATCTCCGCAATGCGGCGCGGCACGCTCTCGTCCGTCAGAAAGTTCTGTCCGAGCGATTTGGAAAAATGGAAGCCATGACGGCCCAGAACCGCTCGGATTGTCTCAATATCACATAAATTCATTTATTTTCTCCCTGTGGCTCAAAAAAGCCGGCGGCATATGCCGCCGGCTCTTTTATGTATTTTGCACGCAGTGCATTTTTAATCGGATTTTATTTATAAAATCCATAAAAACCGGGAGCATGTATCACGGTTTTTATACAAGTGAGGAAATCAGTGTGCCGCATAGCGACGCGCTGATTTTCTCTTTGGATATGTCCGAACATTGTTCGGCATATTCTACTCGTTGAAAAGCGTGCTTTTCAACGAATTATTCCTCGCCCTCGATCAGACCGTAACCGCCTGCCGCACGCTTGTAAACAACGGCGTGGATATTGTCGTTGTCGGCGTTGCGGAAGAAGTAGAACTGGTGGTCAAGCAGGTTCATCTGCAGGATAGCCTCGTCCACGCTCATCGGCTTTACGTCGAAGCGCTTGCGGCGTACTACATCGAAATCCTCCTCGGTCAGTGCGGCCTTCTGCTCTGCCATCTTGTCGAATGCGCCCTCACGCAGGCGCTTCTCCAGACGGGTCTTATGCTTGCGGATCTGGCGCTCGATACTGCTGATGGCACCGTCTACGGAAGCATACATATCAGTCGTCGTTTCCTCGGCGCGGACAACCAGACCAACCTGACGCACCGTGATCTCGACCGTCTGCTTGCCGCGCAGCTCGCTGAATGTAAGCGTGGTATCCGAATCCTGCTGGAAGTAGCGATCCAGCTTTTCTACCTTACGCAGTGCGTACTGGCGCAGCTCGTCCTCGATCTTGATTTTTCTTTCGACGATAGTGAACATCATAAAATCATCTCCTAACAGGCGTAAACCGCCTTTGATGGCTTTATCCGCGGCCGCCGTGGTGTGGCGGAAACGGTATTGGGTTTTTGCTATCTTCAGTATAGCACAACCTATGCAACTTGTCCAACAATTTTTCAGAAGTTCACAATTTGTTCAGCATATTTCCCAAGATGTTTTACAATCTCTTGTCAAGGTTGCTTACAGCTCGCCCTCTGCGTGACGGGTAACATGGCAGGAAATATTAACCACGCACGGCAGACCGGCGATATGCGTGCCGAACGGCTCAATGGCGCACGCAAGAGCGGTAACCGTGCCGCCGAGTCCCTGCGGGCCGACACCGGATGCGTTGACCTTATCGAGAATCTGCTGCTCCATCTCGGCGTACAGCGGATCGGCGTTGTGCTGATCGACCGGACGCAGCAGCGCACGCTTGGCGAGATATGCCGCCTTATCGCTCGTGCCGCCCAGACCGACACCGATAACGATCGGCGGGCACGGGTTGGAGCCCGCATGGATGCACGCATCCGCGATAAAATCCACAATCTGCGCCTTGGTAGCGGCAGGCGTGAACATCTTCATCTGGGTCATATTCTCCGAGCCGAAGCCCTTCGGTGCCACCGTGATCTTCACCTTGTCACCCGGAACGACCGAGGTGTACAGGATACACGGCGTGTTGTCGTTGGTGTTTTCGCGGCGCAGCGGATCACCGACCACCGACAGGCGCAGATAGCCGTCAATGTAGCCGCGGCGGACACCCTCGGTGACTGCATCCTCGAACGAGCCGCCGGTCAGATGCACGTCCTGACCGATCTCCGCGAACACGATCGCCATGCCCGTATCCTGACAGACCGGCACGTTGTTCTCGCGTGCAAGGTCGCAGTTGGCGATCATTTCACCGAAGATGGTCTTGCCGAGCGGAGACTCCTCCGCGTTCTGACCATCCACGAACGCCTGCCGCAGATCTGCAGGCAGATAGTAGTTGGCATCAATGCACAGCTGACGCACTAGCTTGGTTACTTCCGAAACCTCAATCGTCCTCATTTTGTCCTCCTATATTCCGGTGCGCCGTTTACAAAAACAGCCTGCACCTGAGTTGCAATATCCAGCGGGTCCCCGCTCCACAGCACACAGTCTGCATCCAGACCGGTTTTCAGGCTGCCGATTCTGTCCTGCATGCCCGCAATTTTCGCGGGTACCGAAGTGACAGCGCGCAGCGCATCCGTTTTATCCATACCCGCGCGCACCGCCAGCATAAGCGCCATCGGCAGCAGCCGCAGCGGAATTTCCGGATGATCGACCGTAATAGCAGTTTCGATTCCGGCCTTGCACAGCAGTCCGGGCGCGGCATCCGACAGGTTGCGGATCTCCGGCTTGGAACGGTCGGTCATGTACGGACCGCTGACCACCGGAACGTGCTCCTCGGCCAGCAGATCGGCCACAAGATGCGCCTCCGTGCCGTGAATGATAACCGCCCGCAGACCGAACTCCTTCGCAATACGCAGCGCAGTGAAAATGTCATCCGCACGGTGCGCGTGAAAATGTGCCTCAGCCTTGCCCCAGAGAAGCGGCTGCAGCGCTTCCATCTTGATGTCGAAATCCGGCTCGTCCTGGTCCGGGTCGTTCTCCGCACGCGCCTTGCGTGAGAAATACTCCTTCGCCTTGTACAGCTCCTCGCGGATGATGCCCGCGGTCGCCATGCGCGTGACCGGCGTTTCGTCCTTGTCGTGATAGACCGACTTCGGGTTCTCGCCCAGCGCGAACTTGATCGCCAGCGGCGCTTTGAGAATCATGTCGTCCACACGGCGGCCTGCCGTCTTGAGCAGCGCAATCTGTCCGCCGATGGGGTTTGCGCTGCCCGGGCTGACTGCGGCAGCTGTCACACCGGCCTCAAGTGCCTCGCGGAAGCTGCGGTCGAACGGGTTGACGCCGTCCAGTGCACGCAGGTGCGGCGTCGCCGGATCGGTGTCCTCGTTGCCGTCCGCGCCCTCAAAGCCGAGACCGTCCTCGTACAGACCGATGTGCGAGTGAATGTCAATCAGGCCGGGTGTCAGCACGCCGCCCTCGCCGTCTATGACGTTTTCGCAGTCCGGCGTTTCTCCCTCGCCCATCGAGGCAATTCTGCCGTTTTCGAGCAGAATCCATCCGAAAAAGCGGGAATCACGCTCGTCCATCGTCCAAATGTTGATATTTTTGATCAGTGTTTGATTCATGGAAAACCTCTTCCAAAAACTGTTGACAAGTGTGGTAATTTATGGTATATTTATTATGGCGGTTGGGAAAGCCGCCATGCACCGTTCATATCTTTATCCCCACAATCCTACTTTTGGCGCTCTTTCGCAAGGAAGAGCGCGCTTTTTTTTGCATAAAAGCAGGATTTCGTTACTTTTCCAGCACAAGCTATGCCGGGCAGGCAAACTCCCGCTGAATCTCAGCGAAAAACGCACCGCCCGTCAGGGGGCGAACACGCTTACGCAGTTCATGTGCACCGGACAGCCAGTGCCGAAAAGCCCTGCCGACGCTTCGTGCACCGGCATATAAAAGCAAAACCGAGGTTTCCCTCGGTTTTCTTCTTTATCTGCGGCGGCGCGAACCGTTCTTTCGATCGGTTGCGTGGCGCACATCGGCCTGACGGCTTTCACTGTCCGACATAAACGCCTTCAGCTTATCCTCAAAGCTCATCGTGGACGGGTCCTTCGGTGCCTGCTGCACACGTCCGCGCGGTGCAGACGAACGCTGGAAACGCGGCTGACGCGGCGCAAAGCCGCCCTCACGGCGCTCCTGTCTCGGCTGACGCGGCTCCTGCGGCTGCGCCTTCTTGATCGACAGATTGATACGGCCTGCCTGATCAATATTGATGATCTTTACCTTGACCTGCTGGCCCTCCTGCAGGAAATCCTTGATGTCATTTACGAAAGTCGAAGCGACCTCCGAAATATGCACCATACCCGACTTGCCTTCGGGCAGCGCAACGAATGCACCAAACTTGGTGATGCCGGTTACCTTGCCCTCTACGATTGCTCCCACTGCCAAATCCATATAAGCTGTTTTGCCTCCGTTATTATTTCCCTTTTACCGGCTGGACGTATCTACAAAAATACGCTCGCCCGGTTCCGCATAGCCCAGTTCTGTCCGCGCCATCTCTCCGATATCCTCCTCGGAAATGCCGCTTTGCATTTCCTGCCGGAGCGTCTCGTTCGCCTTCTGATATTCCTCCACCCGCAACGTCAGAGACGCGAGTTCATCCCGCTTGCTCTTGATCTGCGTGCGCAGGTTTACCACATTGACGACCGCGTAAAGCAGAAACACCACTACCGCTGCCCTGATAAGGATCATCCGCGTGCGCCTTGTCATCTGCTCACCTCATATCGTTTGCTTGCGCGTCAGACTGATACAAGTTTTATTTTATACCTTTTTTGCGAAAAAGAAAAGAGTCTTTTTCAAATTTTTTCGTCAAAAACCGAATTTTTACCGGACTGCACCGCTGTTTTACCACCGTTTGACAGTGCATCCGCAGGCCGTATACGGCGCGTCTCAGCTTTGCAAGCACCTGCAGGAGCCTCATAAGCACCTCCAGCACGGTTTCGCTCAGCGCTGCAAAGTACAATCCCATGCCGCCTGCCGCCGTTAAGAGCACAAAGCCGCGCGGCTGACCGGCGGCCGCGATCAGTCCGAACTCGAATAAGGCCGCCAGCACGATCGCCCAGAACAATGTATCGAGCAGCGCCGCCCCTGCCCATCCGCACCGGAAATGCAGACGCAGTGCCCGCAGCATGTCATACACCGCCCCGATCCCGACACCGAGCAGCAGGCTTTGCAGCACGAGCGTGACCTGCTGGCTGTTCGTAAACACCGGCATGGCCGCTCACCCGCCGAATATCCGCCGGAACAGGCTGTCGCGCGGCTGCACGCTGTCGTCGTACTCAAGCAGGCCGATCTCACCCTGAATGATCAGCTCTCCGGCCTCGAGCTGCAGCCGCTCTACATGCAGTCCCTGACCGCGCACGACCAGCATGCCCCGCACGGTTTCGAGCAGCACCTGTTCCTCATCAAAGCTGTGCACATCGGTCACACCGGAAATGGTCAGCTTCTCTCTCCCCTCCAGAATGACACTGTGCGGCATTTCACGGCTTCGTTCCTCCTGTGCCATATAACTCCCCTCCTGACTGCAAAAAAGTATCCCGCTCTGCAATATATGCGAGAGCGGGATACGTTATGTTCGGTTTACAGTTCTTTATACAGCGCGGACGCATCTGCCTTGAGCGTATGCTCCGCGATATTCAGCACTTCCACCTTCATCGTGCGCTGACCGAATGCGATCTCGATCACGTCGCCGATCTTCACCTGATATGAAGCCTTGGCCGGCTTGCCGTTGACCGTGATGCGCGCTGCATCGCATGCATCATTCGCCACCGTGCGGCGCTTGATCAGGCGGGATACCTTCAAATACTTGTCTAATCTCACTTGTTTCCGTCTACCTTATCCTTCAAAACTTTGCCCGGCTTGAACACCGGCATAGTGGCCGCTGCAATATTGATCTCCTCGCCGGTACGCGGATTGTGTCCTGTGCGTGCTGCGCGCTCCTTGGTCTCAAACGTGCCGAAGCCGCTGATCTGCAGCTTGTCACCGGCTGCCATGATATCCGCAATGGCGGTAAACACGGTGTCGATCGTCTTTTCGGTATCCTTCTTGGAAAAGCCGGTCTTTTCTGCAACCAGCGTCACCAGTTCGCTTTTCTTCATGGTTTTGCTCCTTATGCGTGTTCCTCATGCTTTGCGCTGTCCCACAGTGCGTCCAGTTCGGAAAGGGACAGGTCAGCCAGCTTTTTGCCTGCGGCAGTCGCCTGACGCTCCATCTCCGCAAAGCGGCTGACAAACTTGTTGCAGGTCTTTTCGGCGGCAGCCTCCGGGTCGATCTTCAGGTGACGTGCCACGTTGACGGACGCGAACAGCAGGTCGCCAATCTCCTCCTCCGGATCGCCGTCGCCGTCGATGGCACGGCGAACCTCGTCAAGCTCCTCCTGCACCTTGTCAAGTGCATCCTTCACGTTATCCCAGTCAAAGCCGACCTTTGCCGCCTTCTTCTGCAGCTTTTCTGCACGGATCAGACTCGGCAGGCTCTTTGCTACGCTTTCGAGCGCCTGCGTATCGGTCTCCTGATGCTTCTCCTTGCGCTTGAGGTCATCCCAGTTCCTGAGGACCTCCTCGGACGAGGCGACCTCGACATTGCCGAAGATATGCGGATGACGGAAGATCAGCTTTTTGCAGATGCCGTCTGCCACATCGTCGATGTCGAATGTGCCCTTTTCCTTCTCCATCTGGGTGTGGAATACCACCTGCAGCAGAACATCGCCAAGCTCTTCCTTCATATGCTCGGTGTCCTCGTCGTCGATGGCTTCGCAGACCTCGTAGGTCTCCTCGATGAAGTTGCGGCGGATGGAATGATGATCCTGCTCACGGTCCCACATGCAGCCGTCCGGCGCGCGCAGGATTTCCATAATGCGAAGCAGATCATCGAACTTGTAACAATCCTTTATTTCAAAATCAACCATTTTTGCACTTCCTGATTACTTTAGATGTAAAATATCTGCGATTTTCTCGCCCTTGGGCAGCAGCAGAACATCATCCCGCTCGACTGCACCGAGCGCGAGCAGCAGAACGGCATACACGACAACCGCCACGCCGATGCACGCGAGCGTGATCAGCTTGTCAAGCATGGTTCCGGGCGCCGCGTTCAACGCACCGTTCAGCACGCGCTGCACAATGAAAATCGCCGCACCCATGCCGATGGTGGCCGCCAGCGGACGGCAGACCGTTTTTCCGATCGGCGGCAGCGAACCCGTCAAACGCCTGATATGGAACAGGTTGATGACCGCGATCAGCCAGTAGCAGAGCGCCGTACTGATGGGCGCACCCATGATATTCAGCGCCGGATTGCCGATGAGAAAATAGTCGCCGAGCATTTTGACAACCGCGCCTGCAAACATCGAGACAAGCGGCAAGTCAATGCGGCCGAACGCCTGCAGCGTCGAGTTGGTGACAGCCACAAGTGCCGCCGCCGGTACGGCAAAGCCGAGCAGACCCATGAGCACACCGCCAAGCTCCGTGCCCTGCGAGTACAGCATGCGCAGGATCGGTCCGGCGAGCATGATGAAGCCCGCGCCGGCCGGCAGGGTGATGATAACCGTCATACGCAGCGTGGTACCCAGTGTTTTGGAAACCTTGGCATGGTTGCCCGCTGCGCGTGCGCTTGCGATAGTCGGCAGCACGCTGACCGCCAGTGCGGTGATGAGCGTCTGCGGCAGGTTGAAGAAGTTGATGGCCTGACCGGTGTAAATGCCGTAGGTGGACATTGCTTCTCTTGCCGTCATGCCGACCGCCGGACTTTGCAGACGCGTGGAAATCAGCGCCACGTCGATCAGGTCGGTCAGACTCATAACCGCTGAGCTGATCGTGATCGGGATGGACAGACTGAGCAGCGTTTTCGCCAGTTGGCCCGCTGGGCGCGCGCTGTCGTCCAGCGCGTGCACCGCCAAGCTGCTGCGATGCGTGATCGCACCTTGAATGAGCATGTAAACAGCGGCAGCCACCTCGCCGATGGTAACGCCGAGGACGGTCATTGCCGCGACTGCCTGATCGGAAAAGTTATGCTGAACCGCGTAATACGCCAGTCCAAGACCGATAAACAGCTTGCCGAGTGACTCGATCACCTGCGAAACCGCCGTCGGCACCATATTCGAGCGGCCCTGATAGTAGCCGCGGAACACCGCCAGAACAGCAACCATCAGCACGCTCGGTGCGATGGCCATAACCGCCAGCCGGGAATCCGCGCTCTTGATCCAGGATGCAAACGTGCCCGCGCCGAGGAACAGCACGACCGAGCAGACCGCGCCGAGCGGAATGAAAATGCTTCCCGCCACACGGACGGTACGCCGCACCTCATGTTCTCTGCCGCGGGCTGTGGCCTCTGCGACCATTTTCGCCAGCGCCGCCGGAACACCGACGGTCGAGATCATCAGCATCGCCGTGTACACGCGGTACGCCGCGCTGAACATGCCGAACGCCGGCGAATCCTTGCCGCCGATCATGTTGAGCAGCGGTATCTGGAAGAATGCGCCAATCACCTTGACCAGCAGACTGGCCAGCATCAAAATGAACGCACCCTGAATGAAATTCTGTTTTTTACGCTGCAAACGCCGTACGCCCCTTCCTTTGATCAGAATGGGCATAGCTGCCCTTGCCCGATATTACAATATGATGCATCAAACCGTATTATGTTACAGCTCTGCACCGCAGGACGAGCAATATGCGTCATCCCTGCCGCACGGTTTGCCGCAGTGCGGGCACGCCGTTACCGAGCGCATTTCCGCCAGCTTGTCGCGCAGCGCGGCCAGCTTTTCCTGCTTGGCATCGACCTGCGCCATCTTTTCGTCCATTTCCTCGTTGGTGACCTCTGCACCGCGGTGCAGATCGTACACCAGCTTGCCGATTTCCTTGTACAGTGCTTCGCACTCGGTATTCAGATCGAAAATCTGCAGATTGATGCGGGTCGCCAGTGCAAGGTCGTTCGCCTTTTTGCCGGCTACGCCTGCCGCATGACGTGAGACCTTGCCGGTCTTATCCGCCATGTCCTTTACCTTATCGAGAAACGCCTGCATTTTCATATCCATAGCTTGTCGCTCCTTCCGACGGAATGTCTCCGTTTCCGGTCTCATGGTAATATTGCGTAATGGAACAAGGGCGATTTGCGGGAAAATTTCCGCAAAACGCCGCAGTTTCAATTATGTGGTATTGCCATTATACTTCATACCCTGCCAAAAAGCAAGAATCCGGACACTTTTCAGCCGATAAACTCATGCAGAACCGAATCCTCCGGCATATACGGCTTGTAGTCGATCGGCGAAACCTTATCCAGAATCGCGCTGAGCGGTGCAAGGTCGGCCTGCTCGAGCATTTTTTCCTCGCCCTGCAACTTTTCGCTCAGGTACTGCATGAGGATGTTGGTCTCATACGGCAGATAGGTGTCCACCGTAAGATCAGCCTGCCCGCGGTACGGCGAAATATACAGTCTCTCGCCTCTCCGCACCGAGTTCCACTGCTTTAAGGTGTACTCCACCGGCGAGCTGCGGAACAGGCTGTCGCGCATGGCACGGCGCAGAAAGCGCAGCATGTGCGGCTCAACGCGGACGTTGCGGTCCGTAAACAGCACACTCGCCACCGAAAGATAGACGCTTGTCGCATGCTTCTCCAGATCGCCCATGATGACCGGATTGAACGCGTGAATGCCCTCGATCATCACAATTTCGTCCTTATGCAGCTGCACCGGACGGTCGTTGCGATGCGAGGTGCGCGTTTCAAAATCAAAGCGCGGCACCATGATTTCCTCGCCTGCCACCAGACGCGTCAGGTGGTCGCGGAGCAGATCCAGATCCATGCACTCCGGACTTTCGAGGTCATTGACGCCGTTTTCCTCGTCAAACGGAATGTCGTAGGTGCCCGAGGTACGGTAATAGTCGTCCATCGAAATCATGTGCGCGTGAATGCCCGCCAGCTCGAGAATGCGGCCCAGACGGTCGTTCGTGGTGGTCTTGCCCGATGAGGACGGACCGTTGAGCAGCACGACCGGCTTGCGCTTGCAGTTCGCGGCGATCTGGTCAGCCACCAGATGCAGCTGACGATGATAGTGCTCCTCGCAGTCGTTCACAAAGGCTTCCGCGTCGCATTCGGCGCGGTAATTGATGTATTTCAGTGTGTATTCTGCCATAGACAGTCCCTTCTTACGGAATTACTCACTCATTTCCCTATCCTGATTATTTCTTGGGGAACAGCAGCTTTTTCTTGCCGTTGGCCAGTCTGTCTGCCGCCTGAATGTACTCAAGCGGATATTTCGGATTGTTCGCGCGCTCAATCCAGCCGGTCTCGCGCACGACACGCTTGGAAACACCGCCTGCACCGAGCGACAGAATGGTCTGCAGCTCCTCCATCATGCTCACGTTGTAGAAGCATTCGGTGCCCGGCTTGCACCAGCCGACGTTCTCGAAGCCGCCTGCCATAAATTTCTGCCGGTAGAGATAATACGGGCCGTAGCCTGCGTTCTGCAGTGCATGCGCGGCACCGTCCAGCATTTGAGAAACGGTCTCGCGCTGTGCGGCGGCAGCCGCCTTATCGGTCAGATCCGCGCCGCGCTTGATGGCAAGCGTGTGCACCGTGATATTCTCCGGCGAAAGATTCAGCAAAGTATCCACAGTCTGTGCAAAAGTCTCGGCAGTGTCTCCGGTCAGACCGGCGATCAGATCCATGTTGATCTCGTCAAAGCCCGCCTGCCGCGCCTCGTCAAACGCGCGGAGCACGTCTGCCGAGCCGTGTTTTCTGCCGATTGCAGCCAGAACGGCGTCATTCATGCTCTGCGGGTTGATGCTCACGCGGCCAACGCCCGCGCTTTTGAGCACGCGCAGCTTTTCCGGTGTGATGGTATCCGGACGGCCCGCTTCTACAGTATATTCGCGCAAATGCGAAAAATCAAAGTGATTTTCGAGCGCCGACAGCAGCCGTGCCAGCTGATGCTCGTCCAGCGTGGTCGGTGTACCGCCGCCGATGTAGACGCTCTGCACCTGCTTGCCCGCTGCGCGGACGAGCGCGGCGGTCTCCTCGATCTCGCGGCAGAGCGTGTCCAGATACGGCTCGATGAGTTTACCGGACTGTGCCGTGGTTGCCGATACGAACGAGCAGTAATAACACCTCGACGGACAGAACGGAATACCGACGTACAGCGAAATATCGTTTTCACCGATGGTCTTGTCCATCTCCATCGCGGTTGCGGCCGCGCGGATGGTCAACGCCGTGCGCTCCGGCGAAACATGAAAGTGCTCGCGCAGCTCGACCGCCGCCTCGCCGCGCGTCATGCCGCGCTCGATCATGCCGCGCGCCAGCTTGGCCGGACGCACGCCGGTCAGGCTGCCCCAGACCGGAGCCTGCGGCAGAAACGGCACGGCCGCGTCGTACACGGTCGTTTTCACCAGTTCGGTGATGGTGCGCTTGTAGTCCAGCGTTGCCAGTCCGGTAACGGACGCGCGCTTTTCCGCCTCATGCACTGCGCCGTCCATGCAGACGATCGCACGCGCGGCGGCTTCGCCGTTCTCCTCGGTCAAAATGCTGCGGCAGTACGGCTCGGTAAGCTGCTCGACCGAATCTGCCCTGCTCAGCGTTTCAGTCGGCAGCAGATGAAACAGCATTTCCTCTACCGCGTGTTTCAGTTCGTGATTTTCCAGTGTATAGATCATTTTCCCATCGCCTGCAGCATATACGGATTGTATGCGCGTTCCTCGTTCAGCGTAGAAATGCCCTCGTGACCGGGGAATACCTTGTAATCGCCGTCGAGGTCATGCAGACGCTTCAAAGAGCGCAGCATGGCGGAGAAATCGCCGCCCTCAAGGTCGCAGCGGCCGCACTCGTGACGGAACAGCGTATCGCCGGTGAACAGGCAGTCGCCGATCCTGATGACGGACGAGCCGGGTGTGTGACCGGGCGTTGCCATGTAGGTCGCGGTCATGCCGCCGAACGTCACCTCGGTGCCCTCATTCGCGAGAATATCTGGCGTATCCTGCACATAATTGCGCGCCAGCCCGCGGAACTGTCCCATGTTGTCGCGGCTCAGCAGCCAGGTGTCCTTCTCCGGCACAACATACTGTGCGCCGGTGGCTTCGAGTACCTCGTGCGCCGCCAGAATGTGGTCAAAATGCGCGTGCGTCAGCAGCACATATCTGACATTCAGCTGTTCCTCGTTTACCGCGTGCAAAATCGACTTGGCATTGTCGCCCGGATCGATCACCGCGGCTTCGCGGGTTGCTTCGTCATATACAATGTAACAATTCGTGCGGACCATGCCCACACAAAGCTGCAACAATTTCATAGTAATATCCTTTCAGGAAATTAGTGGTTAGGAATTGCGGTAGGCAGCTTCGCTGCCATTTTAATCATCGCGCTGTGCGCGATACCTCAATTACTCATCACCAATTATTTCCGCATATCTTTGGTGTCCATCCACAAGGTGACCGGTCCGTCATTGAGCAGGTCAACCTTCATATCCGCGCCGAACTCGCCGGTCTCGACCGGCAGGCCGCTCTCGCGGCAGCGCGCGATGAATGCTTCATACAGCGGGATGGCGGTCTCCGGACGGGCAGCGCTCGTGAAGCTCGGGCGGTTGCCCTTGCGGCAGTCACCGTAGAGCGTGAACTGCGACACGATGAGCAGACCGCCGCCGACATCCGCGAGTGAGCGGTTCATTTTGTCGTTTTCGTCCGTGAATACACGCATTTTAACTGTTTTATCGGCCAGATAAACCGCATCGTCCACGGTATCACCGTCTGTGATGCCGAGCAGGACAAGGAAGCCCTGTCCGATCTGTCCGTGAATCCTGCCGTCGATCGTCACCGACGCGTGGGAGACTCGCTGTACCAGCGCCCGCATAGTTATTTCCTCATTTCATTTTAATTTAATCGTTTGCTAAAGATGTTAGAATAGGAGCCAACTTTTGGCTGAGAGGCCAAAAGGATAGACACCAATGGTTTCTATCCTCTTGGGACTCCAGTTTCCTTTATTTGTTGGTCTGGTGGAAATCGGAGAACGGCGACCGCTCCGAAAAGGGGAACGGCAGTCGGGTTACCGCAGCGTGTCTTTCTCCGCCTGTTCGCAGTTCACAGATAGTGGACTGCTACACAGGTCAGTTAGTCTACGCAGAGTGCGGCACAAGGTGAATTGCCCAAAGGGCAAGAGAGGGTCCTCTGGAGGATGACAGTGCCGCACAACTCGTTTGCTTGGTGACTACAGACCGCACCTGCGAATTACACCTATCGAATAACTCCTATCTCCTACCTCCTCACTCCTACCTATTCTCAGTTGGTATCGACCGTTCTGGTCACATCGACAACGCCCTTGATGGAACGCAGGCGGCTGATCATATTATCCAGCTGATGGACGCTCGTGACGTCAACCATGGCGTTGATCACGCCGTAGCCGTCGTTGAGGTCGCGTGCGGAAATCTCATGAACGTTGATCTTACTCGAGGCAAACGCCAGCGTTACATCGCTCAGCACGCCGATACGGTTGCGCGTGGAAATCTGCAGACCGGTGGAGAACTTATTGACATGACCGGCATTGGCCGCCATATCCTCATCCCACCAGGCACGGACCCAGCGGTCGGGTTCTTCCTCGATATGGACATTCACGCAGTCGCGGCGATGGATGGAAACACCGTAGCCGCGGGTGACAAAGCCGACGATCTCATCGCCCGGAATTGGCGTACAGCAGCGCGCAAACTTGACCAGGCAGTTATCAATGCCTTCGACAACAACACCGTCGCTGGATTTATTCTGGCGGCGCTGCTGCTGCTCGTTCTGCGGATGCGCGGCACGCTCGGCCTGCTCGCGCTGACGGCGCAGCTTGCCGACATCGTCCTTGACCTTATTGATGACCTTGGTCAGCATAATGCCGCCGTAGCCGATGGCCGCGTACAGCTCATCGACTGTGTTGAACGAGAACTTGTTGAGCGTGTTCTTCTGCACCTCTTCGTTCTCATAGAAGCCGTTATACAGCAGGTTGGCACGCAGCTCGCGGTCAAGATCCTCCTTGCCGTTGACGATATTTTCCTCGCGGCATTCCTTCTTGAACCACTGCTTGATCTTGTTGCGCGCCTCGGTGGTCTTGACGATCTTCACCCAGTCACGGCTCGGACCGTGTGCCTCCTTGGAGGTCAGGATCTCAACGATATCGCCGTTTTTCAGCTGGCTGTCGATCGGTGCGATACGGCCGTTCAGCTTGCAGCCGGTCATGCGGTTGCCGACTGCCGAGTGAATCGCATACGCAAGGTCGATCGGCGTTGCGCCTGCCGGCATGTTGACCACATCGCCCTTGGGCGTAAAGACAAATACCTCGTCCGCGAACAGGTCAACCTTGATGTTTTTGATAAAGTCCTCGGCCTCGGTGTCCTGCTGGGCTTCAAGCAGCTGGCGAATCCACGCGAACGCTTCCTCGTTGCCCTTCTTATCCAGACCCTGCTTGTACTTCCAGTGTGCCGCAACACCGTATTCCGCCATTTTATGCATCTCTACGGTACGAATCTGCACCTCAAACGGGATGCCCGCTCGGCCGATGACCGTCGTATGCAGCGACTGATAGCCGTTCGGCTTCGGTGTGGAGATATAGTCCTTGAAGCGGCCCGGAATCGGCTTGTACAGGTCGTGGACGTAGCCGAGCACGTTGTAGCAGTCCGCCACGGTATCGACAATGACGCGCACGGCGCAGATATCATAGATCTCGTTGATGGTCTTGTGCTGGGCATACATTTTGCGGTAGATGGAGTAAATATGCTTGACGCGGGCCGAAATTGCGTTGTGGATGTTCGCTTCCTTCAGCTTGGTGCTGATGCGGTCCTGAATGCCCTGCAGGAATTCCTCGTGCTGCTCACTCTGGGCCTTTAAGCCTTCCACAATCTCGTTGTAGCCGATGGGGTCGAGAACCTTCAGCGACAGATCCTCAAGCTCCCACTTGATGCGGCTCATGCCGAGACGGTGCGCGATCGGCGCGTAAATCTCCATCGTTTCCAGTGCCTTGTCGCGCTGCTTGCGCTCAGGCAGGAACTGGAAGGTGCGGGCATTGTGCAGTCGGTCGGCCAGCTTGATGAGGATAACGCGGATATCCTTCGCCATGGCGAGGAACATCTTTCGCAGGTCCTCGAACTGCTCCTGCTCCTTGGAGTAGCGCAGCATGCCCAGTCGGGTTACGCCGTCCACCAGCTCCGCGACCGGCGTGCCGAATTTGTTTTCGATCTCCTTGTAGCCGAACTCGGTGTCCTCAATGCAGTCATGCAGCAGCGCTGCACAGATGGAATCCGTATCCAGACCCATCTCCACAACGATCTCGGCGACAGCGACCGGATGAATGATATACGGCTCACCGTTGCGGCGCTTCTGTCCCTCATGTGCCTTGGCCGCACATTCGTATGCCGCGCGAATCTTCTTGATATTCGCCTGCGGGTTTTGTTTTTGTACGCGTTCGATCAAAAAATCCAGTTTCGTTTGCATAGATCCTTCCCCCATTCGTGTCACCCCGCCATACTTTGCAATGTGGCAAGGACAACCGATCCGGAAATATCGGCCTTGCCCTCGTAGGGTTTGAGCAAAATATTGAGCATGCCTTCCTTAAAATGATAGCTGATGAGTCCGGACTCCTGAAAAACGTCCAGACAGACAAACAGCTTGCCGATGTTAATGTCGCGTCGGCTTTCCCACGCAACCCGGCGGGAAAGTGCCCCATCCGGTACGGAAAGCCGTCCGTCCTCCGCGCGGCAGGTCACATGCCGCCAGACAGCAACCAGATCCTTGCGGTCGGGCAGGAGCAGACGCGCTTCCCTTGCGGTGAGCGGGCCGTCCTGCATAAGTGTATTATACAGATTGAGAATCTTCTGATCTGCCAGATGCTCACAGTCACTCAGCTGCACATCGCAGATGGTCAGCTGCACCGAACGGCGGCCTCGAAATTCGTTGATCTCCAGATGAAAGGCGGCATCCACGGTGTTGCCCTCGACAAAGCCGAGACCGCCCGCACCGATGCCGAACCAGATTGCGGAAAAACGCTTGCCGTCCTTGATGAGCGACAGACGAACGTGCCGGTCGCTGGACAGCGGCGTAATCTCCTCAACGGTCATGTTCTTCATGCAGAACACAGGCTCTGCGTTTTTCATGCCGTACGGCTCGAGTACGCCCAGAGATTCGATGTTCTCCTGCGTCAGCCACTCCGGCTGCACCATGCAGTCGATGTGCAGCTGCGGAACGAGCTCCGCCATGGTGACATGCGTTTCCGCGTACTTGCGCAGGCGCATGCGGAGTTCTTCGATCCTGTCTGCCTGCACGGTCAGTCCTGCGGCAAGCGCATGACCGCCGTAGCGCTCGAACAGGTCCTCACACGAGGTGAGCGCCTCAAACAGATTGAAGCTGCCGATCGAGCGGCCGGAGCCCTTGCCTACGCCGTCCTCGTCCACCGAGATGAGCACGACCGGACAGCCGTAGCGGTCGCACAGGCGCGAGCACACAATGCCGATAACGCCCTGATGCCAGCCTTCTCCGGCCAGCACGATAATTTTATCCTCAAGCGGGTTGTATTCGCGGCGCAGGCGTGTGAGCGTCTGCTCGAGTATCTTGTTCTCCTCGCTCTGGCGCAGCTTGTTCTGCTCGCAAAGCTCGGCGGCAAGCGCCTGTGCGCGTATCGGATCTTTCGTCAGAAACAGCTCTGCTGCCAGTTCGGCCTTGCCCATGCGGCCCGCCGCGTTGATGCGCGGCGCAAGCACATAGCTGATGGTCGAGGAGGTCAGCCGCCTGTTCTTCATCCCCGCCTCACGCAGCAGCATTTCCAGACCGATATTTGCCGTCACGGACAGCTTTTTCAGTCCTTCCGCCACGATAATGCGGTTTTCACCGACAATCGGCATGACATCGGCTACCGTGCCGAGCGCTACAAGGTCGGCATACCGGTCGAGCACGGAAAGCGTGTCGCCCTCGAGTGCGCAGATCAGCTTGAATGCCACACCGACACCCGCAAGACTGGAAAACGGATAGGTATCGTCCGTCCGCTTGCAGTCCACGACCGCCTGCGCGTCCGGCAGGTTTTCGTGGCACTCGTGGTGGTCGGTAATGACGACCTGCATGCCGAGCTCGCGTGCGACGGCAATCTCCTCGTTGGCTGTAATGCCCGAGTCCACCGTGATGAGCAGGCGCGTGCCCTGCTCGTACAGCTGCTCCATCGCCGGACGAGTCAGACCGTAGCCGTCCGTCAGACGATTGGGAATGTAATATTCACATTTTGCGCCCTTGCTGCGCAGATAATCCACCAGTGTGCACGTTGCCGTGATGCCGTCCACGTCGTAATCACCGTAGACCACCATTTTCTCTCCGCGATTTATTACGTCGCGGATGACCTCGACTGCCTTATCCATATCGGTCAAACCGAACGGATCATGCAGTCCTCGCGCATCGCAGCTCAGGTAATCCGCCGCAGCCTGCGGTGTGTCGATGCCGCGCGCCGACAGCACCGCCGCCGTCAGCGGTGTATAGCCGGTCTCCCGCGACAGCACCCGCACCCGCTCGGTATCCGGCGAGGCGATCACCCATCGCTTTGCTCTCATATTGAACGATCCCTTCCTGAGTCACGGCAGCAGCACGCCTTCCGGCGCCTGCGTATAGTAACTCCGATTTTATATTATCACTATTATACCAAAACACACCCAAAATCACAACATCTTTATCAAATACAGAAAAAACAGGTGTCTCGCTAAGAAACACCTGTTTTATTACACATTTCGACTTTATTTATCGCGTTTTCCGCCGTTTTTGCGTGCGAGGATCGGTCCGAGATACTGTCCGGTATACGAACCCTTGCACTGTGCAACCTCCTCCGGCGTGCCGGAAACGACCAGTCGGCCGCCGCCATCGCCGCCCTCGGGACCGAGATCGAGGATATAGTCCGCCGTTTTGATCACGTCCAGATTATGCTCGATGACAACGACCGTGTTGCCTGCGTCCACCAGCTTTTGCAGCACATCCACAAGCCTGTGGACATCTGCGACATGCAAACCGGTGGTCGGCTCATCGAGAATATAGATGGTCTTGCCGGTCGAGCGTTTGGACAGCTCGGTAGCCAGCTTGGCGCGCTGTGCCTCACCGCCGGACAGCGTCGTGGAGGACTGCCCCAGCTTAACATAGCCGAGACCGACCTCGCGCATAGTCTCCAATCGGCGTGCGATCTTGGGCACGTTGGCGAAGAACTCACACGCTTCATCCACCGTCATGTCCAGAACTTCGTAGATGTTTTTGCCCTTGTAGCGCACCTCGAGCGTCTCCTTGTTGTAGCGGCGCCCCTTGCACACATCGCAGGGAACGTAAACGTCCGGCAGAAAGTGCATTTCGATTTTGAGCAGGCCGTCACCCGAGCAGGCCTCACAGCGGCCGCCCTTGACATTGAAGGAAAAACGGCTTGCGTTGTAGCCGCGCGCCTTTGCGTCCGCCGTTTTGGCAAACAGGTCGCGGATATCGTT
This sequence comes from Butyricicoccus sp. OF27-2pH9A, assembly GCF_027693185.1. NCBI lineage: Bacteria > Bacillati > Bacillota > Clostridia > Eubacteriales > Butyricicoccaceae > Butyricicoccus > Butyricicoccus sp. OF27-2pH9A. Next base: position 305,276 of record NZ_JAQEXK010000002.1, on the reverse strand, counting down.
GAACACACCCGTATAGGTCGCCGGATTGGAACGCGGCGTACGTCCGATGGGCGACTGGTCAATGTCGATGACCTTGTCGAGATTCTCGATGCCGATGAATTCGTCGTGCGCGCCTGCACGGGTCTTTGCGCCATTGAGCTCAGCGGCCAGCTTCTTATACAGGATCTCATTGACAAACGAGGACTTGCCCGAGCCAGAAACACCCGTGACACAGGTCAGCGTGCCGAGCGGGATGGTGAAGTCCGTGTGCTTGAGGTTGTTTACCGCACAGCCCTTGACCGTGATGCTCTTGCCGTTGCCTTTGCGCCGGATTTCGGGCACCGGAATGAATTTTTTGCCCGAAAGGTACTGTCCGGTGATGGATTTGTCGCTTTTGAGCAGCTCGTCTATCGTGCCCTCGAACACGACCTCGCCGCCGTTGCGGCCCGCGCCCGGACCGATATCCACAATGTGGTCAGCTGCAAACATGGTGTCCTCGTCGTGCTCGACCACGATGAGCGTGTTGCCGAGGTCACGCAGCCGCCCCAGGGTCGCAAGCAGCTTGTCGTTGTCACGCTGGTGCAGACCAATGGACGGCTCGTCGAGGATATACAGCACGCCCATCAGCGATGAGCCAATCTGCGTTGCCAGCCGGATGCGCTGGCTCTCGCCGCCGGAAAGCGTGCCGGACGAGCGCGAAAGCGTCAGATATTCCAGTCCGACCGACTGCAAAAAGCCGAGACGGTCCATAATCTCCTTGATTACTCTGTCACCGATTTTGTGCTGCATTTCGGTCAGCTTGAGCGTGTGTAGGAACTCCATCGCCTTGACGACCGACTTTTCCGCAAACTCCGCGATATTCAGTCCGCCGAGCGTGACCGCCAGCACCTCCGGGCGCAGACGGCGGCCGTGGCACGCCGGACACGGACTTTCGCTCATCACTTCTTCAATCTCGCCGCGCGACCACTCGCTGTTGGTCTCACGGTAACGGCGCTCCAGATTGGGGATGATACCCTCGAACGGCTGGCGCATCACGCCGCCCGAAATGCGGCTGACCGACAGCTCGAGCGGTTCATCTCCGGTGCCGTACAGCAGCTCGTCGAGCGCCTGCTCGGAGAACTCCTCGATGGGCGTTTCCAGCGTAAAGCCGTGCTTTTTGCCGAGTGCGTTGTAGTACATCGCCGCGATGCTGCCCGTGTCGGCGTTCCCCCAGCCGGAGGCGCGGATAGCGCCCTGCTTGATGGAAAGATGGCGGTTCGGAATGACGCGGTCGGGATCGACACGCTTCTGAATGCCCAGACCGGTGCACACCGGGCACGCACCGTACGGGTTGTTGAATGAGAACATTCTCGGGGTAAGCTCTTCGATAGAAATGCCGCAGTCGTCGCAGGCGTAGTTCTGCGAGAACGTGATGGGTTCGCCGCCAATGACATCCGCAATCACCAGACCGCCGGACAGCGCCGAGGCGGTCTCCACCGAATCCGTAATGCGTCCGCGGGCGTCCGGACGGATGACAACACGGTCAACAACGATCTCGATGTTGTGCTTTTTGGTCTTTGCCAGCTTAAATTCTTCCGAAAGGTCGTGAATCTCGCCGTCCACGCGCACGCGGACATAGCCCTGCTTGCGGGCGTTCTCGAACACCTTAACGTGCTCGCCCTTTTTGCCGCGGATGACCGGCGCGAGCAGCTGCACGCGCGTTTTTTCCTCGAGCGCCATCAGCCGGTCAATGATCTGGTCGATGGTCTGCTGGTGAATCTCCTTGCCGCATTTCGGACAGTGCGGCGTACCGATGCGCGCCCACAGCAGGCGCATGTAGTCGTAGATCTCGGTGACCGTGCCGACCGTCGAACGCGGGTTCTGTGAGGTGGTCTTCTGGTCGATAGAGATGGCGGGCGAAAGACCGTCAATATAGTCCACATCCGGCTTGTCCATCTGACCGAGGAACTGCCGCGCGTAGCTGGACAGCGATTCAACGTAGCGGCGCTGACCCTCGGCGTAGATTGTGTCAAACGCCAGAGACGATTTGCCCGAGCCGGACAGGCCGGTGAACACCACCAGCTTGTCGCGCGGAATCTTGATGTCGATGTTTTTCAGGTTGTGCTCTCGGGCACCTTTTACATGGATATATTCCTGCATTGTATTTTTCCTTATCACAAAAATAATGGAGAATTGAAAATTGTGGTGATGTGCTTTGCACGTTTATTGATCGCCGCGCAGCGGCGTACCTCATTATCCATTCTCAATTTTCAATTTTCCAACGCCTTTATCTGATCACGGAGCTGTGCTGCGATCTCAAACTCGAGCATCTTCGCGGCTTCCTTCATCTGGCGGGTCAGGCGGGCGATTTCCTGCTGTTTTTCGCCCTTGCTTCGCAGCTTTTTCTTGCTGCTCGAGGGCACATTCGAGGTGATCTCGATAACATCCTGCACCTTTTTATGCACAGACCTGGGGATAATTCCGTGTGCCTTATTAAACGCATCCTGCAGCGCACGGCGGCGCTCGGTCTCGTCCATCGCGCGCTTCATCGAGGGCGTGATGCTGTCTGCATACAGCACGACCATGCCGTGCTCGTTTCGTGCGGCGCGGCCGATGGTCTGGATGAGCGAGGTCTCCGACCGGAGAAAACCCTCCTTGTCCGCATCGAGAATGGCAACGAGCGACACCTCGGGAATGTCGAGACCCTCACGCAGCAGATTTATGCCGACCAGCACATCGTACACGCCGAGACGCAGATCGCGCACCAGCTCCTGCCGCTCGATGGTCTTAACATCGTGGTGCATGTAGCGCACCTTAATGCCTGCGGTTTCAAGGTAATCGGTCAAATCCTCGGCCATTTTCTTGGTGAGCGTGGTGACCAGAACCCGTTCTCCCTTGGCTGTGCGGGCGTTGATTTCTCCAATGAGATCGTCGATCTGGCCATCAACCGGACGGACAACGACCTCCGGATCGAGCAGACCGGTCGGACGGATGACCTGCTCGACCACCTGCCCCGAGCGCGACAGCTCGTACTCGGCAGGCGTTGCGGAAACATACACAATCTGGTTCAAACGGTCGTTGAACTCATCAAAATTGAGCGGGCGGTTGTCATACGCGCTCGGCAGGCGGAAGCCGTTTTCGACCAGACTTTCCTTGCGGGCGCGGTCGCCGTGGTACATGGCGCGCACCTGCGGGAGCGTCACATGACTCTCGTCCACGATGAGCAGGAAATCCTTCGGAAAATAGTCGATGAGCGTATACGGCGCACTTCCCGGCGCACGCCGCGACAGCACGCGCGAATAGTTCTCAACGCCCGAGCAGAAGCCGATCTCCTGCAGCATTTCAATGTCGTAGCGGGTGCGCTGCGCGATGCGCTGTGCCTCGATCAGCTTGCCGTTTTCCTCGAAGTATTTTACGCGCTTGTCGAGTTCTTCCTCCAAATCCTTGATGGCTTCCTCCAGTTTTTCCTTGGGCGTAACGTAATGGCTCGCCGGAAAAACAGCAATATGCCCCAGTTCACCGAGAGAAACGCCGGTCAGCGGGTTAATACGGCTGATGCGGTCCACCTCATCACCGAAAAACTCGATACGGACAACATCCTCATCCGAGTATACCGGCCAGATTTCCACCGTGTCGCCGCGCACGCGGAAGCGGTTGCGCTCGAACGCAATGTCGTTGCGCTCATACTGAATGTCTATCAGTCGACGGATGAGTTCCTCGCGGCTCATCTCCATGCCCGGACGGATGGAAATGACCATGCTCTTGTAGTCTATCGGGTCGCCGAGCGAGTAAATGCACGAAACCGAGGACACGATGATAACATCGCGCCGTTCGCTCAGCGCCGAGGTCGCAGAGTGGCGCAGGCGGTCAATTTCGTCATTGATGGCGGAATCCTTCTCAATATAGGTGTCGGTCGAGGCGATATACGCCTCCGGCTGGTAATAATCGTAGTAGGATACGAAATATTCTACCGCATTCTCTGGAAAAAATTCGCGCAGCTCGGTGCAGAGCTGTGCGGCCAGCGTTTTATTGTGCGCGAGCACCAGCGTCGGGCGCTGGGTCTGCTCGATGATGTTCGCCATGGTGAACGTCTTGCCCGAGCCAGTAACGCCCATCAGCGTCTGCTCGGTCAGACCGTTGTTGATGCCCTCCACCAGTTTGGCTACCGCCTCCGGCTGATCGCCTGCCATTTGATAGGGGCTGTGTATCTTAAATTCCGGCACAGAGCGTACCTCCTTTTTTGCCACTCAGTATCTTTTTCGCAAACTTCCGCTTCTTAATCGACCGATAGATGTGAAATTGCTGCGTGCCACAACGCAGTGATCGACCAGCTCCAAACCCAGTTCGGAGAGCGTGCGCTGCAGACGGTCAGTCATATCAAAATCCTCCTGCGAAGGTGTCGGTGTGCCGTTCGGATGATTATGCGCCAGCGCAACGCCTGCCGCACCGGCCATCAAGGCACCGCGGGCAATCTTGTAGCTGTCCACCTGCACCCGCGCATGCCCGCCGCGGGCGATCTCCTCGCACTTGAGCACACGCCCCGCGCCATCCACATAGGCGGCCAGCAGCACTTCCTCCCGCTCGGCGCACAGCTGCGGCACGAAATACGCGCCAATGCGGTCATAGGTGTTCAGTTTATCGGTAAACTGCTCCATTTTCGCCACATCCGCCTGATAACGGTGAAACAGGGCAAAGCACAGGTGCAGCAGCTCCGCCGAGCGCGGACCGACACCTTCGACCGTCTGCAGCTCGTCCTCGGTTGCCTCGAGCACCGCATGCAGTGAACCAAACCGCTGCATCAGCCGGTGTGCTGTCGGGTTGGTGTCGCCCTGCCGTACCGCAAAATACAGCAGCATCTCCAGCACCTCGTGGTCGCTGAAAATCTCCAGTCCGAACCGGCGGAATTTGTCCAGCATGCGCTGTCGATGGCCCATATGCGGGTTGTCCGGCATCTGTATTCCCTCCCCCTGTACAAAATTGAGAATGGAGAATTGAAAATTGAAGATTGAAAGCAGTATCGCGCTCTGCGCGATTGTTAATACGCCGCTTCGCGGCGTTTCCTTAATTCTCCATTATCCATTCTCAATTCTCCATTAAAAATGAATCTTCTCCACCGCCTGATTGAGCGCTCTGGTTACCAGCGGACTGTCCTTAATCTCCGGGAACGGAACGGTCGGCTGCGGTGCGCCGTCATGCGGACGCAGGCTCTTGCCCATCCAGAGGACATCGCGCCACTGACCGAATTTATACATGCTCTCCTGATATGCGCCCGAGATGATAAAGCCCATGGCTTTATGGAACTTCATCGACCGCTCATTCGGTGAAGTGATGCCGACGTAGATATTATAGTATCCCTGCATCGCCAGCAGTTCAAACAGCGCGGCGTAAATCGCACCGGCGATACCGTGGCGGTGCTGCTCCTGTGCAACGTAGATGGACGTTTCGACCGACCACTGATAGGCAGCGCGGGTACGGTGCGGCGCAGCATAGCCATAGCCGACGACCTCGCCGTCAATGCGGCAGACCAGCCACGGCAGCTTTTGGGTATAGGTGCGCCACCGGCGGGTAAACTCCTCTATCGAAGGAGCATCGTACTCGCTCGACACAGTGGTTTGAATAACATACGGCGCATACAGCGCAAGCATCTCGGCAATATCTTCTTCCTCTGCAGGACGCAGAACAACTTCCGGCATGATTTTTTCCTCGTTTCGATATAATCTCGATATAAGTATACCGCATTCATTTTTTATGTTCAATAGAAGATTATCAAAAAATCGCACATTTGTTCGCCTTGTATATGCTGATTTTTTTACAGTATAATTCTTGCCGTTCTATATAATATTCTTTGTCATTTCAGCCGATTGCATTTTACCCTGCCGAGTAGTATACTATGAAAAGCACTGACGAAAACGGCGTTTCGCCCTGCCGGGGAAGAGAAGGAGGCATCGCGCATATGGTTCGCTACGGTTTCATCCATACCAAAGAGGATATCAAGTTTCTGGTCCTGTTCGCCATGGATCTGCTGCCATTTCCGGTCAGCTTCAGCACCATTGTGGACTTAACGACCTGGTGTGACGAAGGCTTTGGCTACTTCGAGCTGAGCGAGGCTTTCTACGAGATGGTCCCGACCGGGCACATCGAGGAGATACCCGACGAAGGAGAAACCCTGTACGCCATCACCGAAAAGGGACGTGAGGCTACCCGCATTTTCGAGAAGCAGCTTCCCTATCCGGTCCGCGAAGCCGCACAGCGCTCTGCGCTGCGTGTCGTCCGCCAGATCCGGCGCGACGCCGGCATCCACACCGCCGTCACCGAGCACGGTCCGAACGACCTGACCGTCCGCATGGAAATGGAGCAGGTGTTCGCGGTGGAAATGAACGTCGTCAGTCACGGACAGGCTGCCATGCTCGAGCGTACCTTTAAGGAAAACGCCGAGGCCATCTACCAAACATTGCTCGCCGCAATGACCAAAAACTACGCAAACGAGAAAGAAGCGCAAAAACCTTGAAACACATGAAGCAACTCGGTGTGCTGCTTGCCTGCTGTGTCGGCGGCTCACTGCTCTCCCTTTTACTCCGCGGTCTGCTGCCCGGCAACGTGCTCGGTCTGACCCTGCTGCTCGCCCTGCTCATCTTCGGTGCGGTTCGTCTGCACCATGTAGAGAGCGTAGCGGATTTTCTGCTGCAGAACATGGCATTTTTCTTTCTGCCCGCCATGCTGGGCGTGCTGGAAATCTGGAACGACATCAAAAGTGAAGCACTTGCCATTCTTGCCGTCTGCCTGCTGACCACGCTGTGTACTGCCGCTGCTACCGCACTGACCGTACATATCGTGTTCCGTCTGCAGCATCGTGAAACCGAGGAGGCGTTCGACCATGACTGATCTTCTCTCCTCCTCGCAGTTCTGGCTGCTGGTTTCCATCGGTTTTTATGCGCTTGGCGTAGAGATTCAAAAGAAAACCGGTTCTGCGGTCTGCAATCCGCTGCTGATTGCCTCGATTCTGGTCGGTGCGCTGCTGATCGCAACCGGCACCCCCTACCAGACCTATGAGGAATCCGGCAAGCTGATCTCGTTCTTCCTGACGCCGGCAACGGTAGCGCTTGCGATCCCGATTTACCGCAAGCTGGATGTACTGCTGAAAAACCTGCTGCCCATTCTGCTCGGCGCGTTCGTCGGCTCGATGGTATCCATCGGCAGCGTGCTGCTCTTCAGCCATCTGTTCGGTCTGAGCGAAAGCACGACGCTTTCTCTCGTGCCGAAATCGGTAACAACTCCGATTGCAGTCGCGGTAGCCGAAATGCTCGGCGGCGTAACCTCCATCACCGCGATTGCGGTTGTCGTCACCGGCATCATCGGCGCGATCATCCTGCCGACCTTCCTCAAGTGCATCGGCGTGCGCAATCCGGTGCAGATGGGCCTGTCCATCGGCACGGCCTCCCATGCGGTCGGTACCTCGCGTGCCATTGAGCTGGGTGAGACCGAAGGCGCAATTTCCGGTCTGGCGATCGGCGTTGCCGGTCTGCTGACGGCACTTATCGTGTCGATTGGCTCGGCAATTCTGTTATAATTGAAAATGGAGAATGGAAAATGTCGCTATCCTTGCGCGATACCCTAATTCTCCATTCTCCATTCACAAAACCACCTTTCCCCTGCATAAAATGCAGGAAGAAAGGTGGTTTTTCTATGGTGATCCATGTTGTTCGGCCGGGTGATTCGCTGTACCGCATTGCGCAGCTGCACAGTGTTCCCCTACCGTTCCTCATCCAGCAGAACGAGCTGCACGAGCCGTACCGCTTAACGCCCGGGCAGACCATTGTCGTTCCGCAGCCGGAAAAGACGTACATCGTCCGCCGCGGCGACACGCTCGGCAGCATTGCCGCGCAGAACGGCACAACCGTGATGCAGCTGTGGCAGAACAATCCGCAGCTTGGCGGCACCGACCGCATTCAGCCGGGGCAGATGCTTGTACTCGGCTATGGAAATAAGCTGGGACGCTTTGCGGTGAACGGCTACGCCTATCCGAGCATCGACCTGCGCGTTCTGCGCCGCACACTGCCCTATCTGACGTACTTATCCGTATTTTCCGTCGGTTTTGACAACGCAGGACGCATTTTACCGTTCTCCGCCGAGCTGCTCGTGCGCATGGCGCGGCAGTATCAGGTAAAACCTTTGCTCGTTCTGACAACACTCGGCGAGGACGGGCAGTTCTCCGGCGAACGTGCCCACCGGCTGCTGAACACCCCGACGGCTCGCGCGGCGCTGATTGAAAATCTGGCACAGGTACTGGCCATGCAGGGCTTCGCCGGTGTGGACATCGACTTTGAGTATGTGCCGCCGGAGGACGCGGACGCATATGCCGCGTTTGTCCGCTCGGTCCGCGAGCGGCTCTCGCCTGCCGGATACACGGTCTTCGCGGCACTCGCGCCTAAAACCTCCGCCGCGCAGCAAGGTCTTCTATATGAGGCACACGACTATGCCGCGCTCGGCTCTGCGGCGGACCGTGCCCTGCTGATGACCTATGAATGGGGTTACACGCTGTCCGCTCCGATGGCGGTCGCGCCGATTAACAAGGTAGCGCAGGTCGTGCGGTTTGCCGTGTCGCAGGTGCCACCGGATAAGCTGTTCATGGGCATCCCGAACTACGGCTATGACTGGGCGCTGCCCTATGTGCAGGGACAGTCGCGCGCCCGCAGTCTGGGCAACGTGCAGGCCGTCGAGCAGGCGATTCAGGTCGGCGCGCCGATTCATTATGATGACACGGCACAGTCTCCGCACTACAACTACTGGCGCGACCGTGCCGAGCACGAGGTCTGGTTCGAGGACGCGCGTTCTGTCCGCGCCAAGCTGGCGCTTGCCGGAGAATATCAGCTGGCCGGCGTCAGCATCTGGAATATCATGCGGTATTTTCCGCAGCTGTGGCTCGTGCTGAACAGCCTGTACGACATCGAAAAGCTTGGATAAAATTCACCAAACCGACCGAATTTCCCCTGTTTCGGTCGGTTTTTTCCGTGTTCCGGCAGTTTCTCCTTGGATTTCCATTGCAAAACGGTTACAAAACCCGCTATCATACGGTGCATGGGAATTTCCCGCAAAATCCAAGGAGGTATCTACCTATGAAGTTCAAGAGACTCGTGCCGCTGGCACTTGCGCTTGCCATCGCATCCACCGTATCGGCGGGCGCGGCAAGACTGCCGCAGAGTGGCTTTTCGTTTCTGTTCCGTCCCGGCTATACGCAGACGGTCAGCCGTCCCTCGATGAGCGCACAGCCAAACAGCAGCTACGCCGCACAGGTGGTTTCGCTCGTGAACGCCGAGCGTGCCAGGCAGGGACTGCCCGCGCTGACCGTCAGCACCGCGGTGCAGCAGGCGGCGCAGACCCGCGCCGGAGAACTGCAAACCAGCTTTTCGCACACACGCCCGAGCGGTGCATCCTGCTTTACCGCGCTGACCGAGGCCGGCGTTTCCTACGCGCGTGCCGGCGAAAACATCGCCTATGGTCAGAGCACGCCGGAGGCTGTTGTGCAGTCGTGGATGAACTCGTCCGGCCACCGCGCAAACATTCTCAGCAGCAGCTTCACCACGATTGGCATCGGCTGTACCGTTGTGAACGGAACCGCATACTGGGCGCAGCTTTTCACCGCATAAACGCAAAAACAGACCGCATTTGCGGTCTGTTTTGCTCTATCCTGCCGTTTATCACGAGAGCGGATATACCTCGCCGTTGATGGTGACGGACTGCACATTATCCAGATCAAACGCACGCGCGAGCACGGCAATCTCAGTGTCGATACGGTCGGTATCCTCGGTGGAATTGAAACCGTAAGTGTACAATGTCCGGTCGATATCGGCGTTTTCATCCAGAATAACGTACTCCGAGCCGTCCCTCAGCTGCACGCTCAGCTTATCGACCTCGTCCACCGTGCAGTGCATATCCGCATTGCGGATGCGGATGCCGATCTGCGACAGCGTAACATCGCCGTCTGCGCTCGTCAGGTACGGCATCTGCTGAAATTCCGGCAGATCGACCGCCAGAACCGTCTTTGCGGTACCCGCTCCGTCCGCACGCACGGTCGTTCCGCTCGGATCAAGCGCTTCCAGACGGAGCGGCTCTCCCTGCCTGTAATCGCTCGAAATCGCAAATGCGCCTTCGAAATAGTAGTCGTTGTCGGTCGAACGCGCGGTATCGAGATAAAATTCACTGCCGCAGAAGCCGCTGTCGCCGTACATGACCTCGAAATCAAGCTGTCCCTCCTCGGCATAGCACGAGGACAGCGTGGACCATGTGATGTCTGGCTTGTTCTGATAGCTGTCGATCAGGTGCGCCAGCGTGAACGGCTTTACGCCGTCCTGCTTTTTGTTTGCAAGGTGCAGACTGATAACGCCCGTACCCGCACTCTCGTCAAACAGCACTGACTCCACCGACAGACGGTAATGCTCGTTCTCGTCGGTCAACTTGGCATTGTCCGCCGTCTGCACATACCCTTCGAGATTCGCGTCTCCGCCATTCGGAAACAGCACCGGAAACCAGCTCTGTGCATTCGCGGCGAATGCAGTTCCGCCGATGCACAGCGCGGCAGCCAGTCCGGCGCAGACGATTTTCTTTGCTGAGAAACGGCGTACCGGCTTGCTTTCTCGCTCGGGCAGGCTGTCCAGCGCCCTGCGGACACTGCGGTCAAATTCTTCGGTCATTTTCGGGAAATCATTATGGTTCATCATGCAAAGCACGCTCCTTTCAAGTCCTTGCGCAAATGCTCTCTTGCCGCTCGGAGACGGGTCTTGACCGTGTTTTCCGGTATGCCGAGCATTCCGGCAATCTCACGGGTCTTGAAGCCCTCTAAGTAGTACAGCTCCACCGGCAGGCGCAGCTTTTCCTCCAGTGCGGTGATGGCGGCATACAGGTCGCTGTGATCATCAGCCGCAGGCGCCGGTATCGCCTCTGCAGCAGCCGCGTCATACGGCGCAAGCCGCTGCTGACGGCGCAATATCGTGCTGCACTCGTTGATGAGTATGCGGACCAGCCACGTTTTGAAATACCGCGTGCTGCGCAGCGAATCCAGCTGCTCCCACGCCCGCAGGATTGCCTGCTGCGCCGCGTCTGCACAGTCATGCTCGCTGCGGAGCATGGTTTTCGCTACGCGGTACAGCGTAGGCTCGGCTGCCAGCACCGCGGAGGTAAATTGCTCTCTATCCATCATAAGCGAATTCTCCTTTCCGAAAGCGTCCGGACAACGCAGGCAGGTTTCGCGAAAAGCGCTTCCTGTCTGCTGCTTTCATCTATTAGACGGTTCGGTGCGGCAAATGGTTTTGTGAAAGGGAAAATTTTTCGTACTTGCATTTTGCATTACCTATTATACAGTACAAGCGCACAGAATGAAATCGGTGCAAAGATTCAAAGCGCATTTCCCCATCGTATCGCACAATACAAATGAATAAAGGAAGAATGCTGAATCTCCACGTTCATTTTCCATCCTCCATTCTCCATTCCTGAACCGATAGACAAAAGTCTCCCGCCATGGTATACTGTCCTTATCTGGTATAGTTAAGGCAACACCGCACAATTAAAGCTGCGGCTCCTTGCGCAGGCTCCGGTCGCGCTGCCGCGGCGCTTTGCGGAAATTTTGCGTCCTGACTTTGTTGCGATTTCACAGTAATACATTAAGTATTACTGCAAAACCGCGTCTCGTTAGTACACAAAATTTGCTCGCAAATCGCTCTTGTTCAATTATGCGGTATTGCCTTAATTCGAGTCGAAGATCGAGTTACATATTGATAACTATTATCAAATAAAAAATATTATTTATTTTTAAGAAAACCTATTGACATTTTGGCACAACACGGTTATACTAAAGTTGTTCCAAGGAGAGAAAGGAAGGAACGATTTGAGAATCACACATGAAGCGGATTATGCAATTCGTGTGACCTATTGTCTGGCACTTGCAGGCGAAAAGCAGTGCGCGAAGGATATTTCCGAGGCAACCGGCGTAACACTCCGGTTTGCACTTAAAATTCTCCGCAAGCTGACGCAGTCCGGTATTACAAAATCCTATAAGGGCGTTGCCGGCGGCTATGAGCTGAACCACTCCCCATCGGAGATCAGTCTCGGCGCGATCATCGAATGCATTGATGGTCCGATCGCTATCAATCACTGCCTTGCAAATGAGTTCCAGTGCACACACATGGGTACCCAGAATGAATGTGATTTTCATCGCGTGTTCTCGGAGATCAACCGGTCTCTGCGCGATCAGCTTTGTTCGATAACAATGGATCGTTTCCTGCCCCCTCAAAAATAAATTTGTTCAACGATACAGGAGGAAAAAATCATGAAAAAGTTTGTTTGTTCCGTATGTGGTTATGTATATGAAGGCGAAGCAGCTCCGGCAGAGTGCCCGATCTGCCACGCACCGGCAGAGAAGTTTAAGGAGCAGGCCGGTGAAAAGACCTGGGCAGCTGAGCACGTTGTAGGCGTTGCACAGGGTGCTCCGGAGGACATCATGGCTGACCTGCGTGCTAACTTTGAGGGCGAGTGCTCCGAGGTTGGTATGTATCTGGCAATGGCTCGCGTTGCACACCGCGAGGGCTATCCGGAAATCGGCCTGTACTGGGAGAAGGCTGCATTCGAGGAAGCAGAGCACGCTGCTAAGTTCGCAGAGCTGCTTGGCGAGGTTGTAACCGACTCCACCGAGAAGAACCTGCAGATGCGTGTAGACGCTGAGAATGGCGCAACCGCTGGCAAGTTTGATCTGGCAAAGCGCGCTAAGGCTCTGAACCTCGATGCGATCCATGACACCGTACATGAGATGGCACGCGACGAGGCTCGCCACGGCAAGGCTTTCGAGGGCCTGCTGAAGCGTTACTTCAACAAGTAATTGAGACTATTCAGAGGACAGGCAGAAATGCCTGCCCTCTTTTTTCAGAAACCGATAAACAGCAGCCTGTCCGCTCTTGGGGCGGACAGGCTGCTGTTTTATTTGTGTTTTTCACTTTTGCATTGCACGGGACAGCCGGAGCAGTGTCCGGAACAGCCGGACGGATGCTTTTTCATCGAACGGAGCGCGGCAAACAGCGCGATGCCGATCAATGCCAGAATCAAAATAGTGGGGAGATTCATATACCGTGCCTCCTTATGCCAGACCAAATGCAAGACCGATACAGCGGACGGCAAAGGCAATGAGCCATGCAATCACGCATTGGGTCAGCGCAGTCGTGATGGCAGCCCGTGTGCTGCCCATCTCACGCTTTACGGTGGCGATTGCCGCAACACAAGGGGTGTAGAGCAGCACGAATACCAGAAATACGACCGCGGTAAACGGCGTAAACAGGGTGCCGATGCTGGATACCTCGCCGCCGAGCAGCAGCGTCAGCGTGGATACAACGCTTTCCTTTGCGGTAAAGCCGGTAATCAGGGCGGTGGACACGCGCCAGTCCGCAAAGCCGAGCGGTGCGAACAGCGGTGCAAAAATGCTGCCCAGCGCAGCCAGCAGGCTGCTTTCCGGCATAGACACCACATTAAAGCGTGCATCGAAGGTCTGCAGGAACCAGATTACGATAGAAGCGGAAAAGATGATGGTAAATGCCTTCTGGATAAAGCCCTTTGCCTTTTCCCAGATAAGGTGCACAACACTTTTGGCACTGGGCAGACGGTAATTCGGCAGCTCCATGACGAACGGAACCGGTTCGCCCTTGAAGCGGGAGACCTTCAAAATGACCGCATACAGGATGCCGCAGAGAATGCCGAACAGATACAGGCCTATCATAGCAAGCGCACGATACCGCCTGGGGAAAAAGGCGCTGATCATCATGGTGTAGATGGGCAGCTTGGCCGAGCAGCTCATAAACGGGGTAAGTAAAATCGTCATGCGGCGGTCACGCTCACTGGACAGTGTACGGGTAGCCATAATGGCCGGAACCGAGCAGCCGAAGCCGACCAGCATCGGCACAAAGCTGCGGCCGGACAGTCCCAGCTTGCGGAGCGGCCGATCCATGATAAAGGCCACACGCGCCATATAGCCGGTGTCCTCCAGAATCGAGAGGAAGAAGAACAGCGTTACAATGGTCGGCAGGAAGCTGAGTACGCTGCCAACGCCGTTTGCGATGCCGTCTACAACGAGCGAGTGAACAACGGGGTTGATCTGCAGGGCGGATAACCCGGCATCCAGCCACGAAATGCAGGCATTGACCAGAACGGTCATGCCGTCGGACAGCCATGCGCCGATCCAGCTGAAGGTCATGATGAAGATCAGACCCATGATACCGGCAAAGCAAGGGATAGCGGTGTATTTGCCGGTCAGAAAGCGGTCAATCGCCATACTGCGTTTATGCTCTTTGCTCTCGTGCGGGCGGACGACTGTTGTGCTGCACAGGTTTTCCAGAAAGCTGAACCGCATGTTTGCCAGCGCCGCTTCGCGGTCCAGACCGGAATCCTTCTCCATGACGGATACGATCTGGTCAAAAGCGGAGCGATTGTCATCGGACAGCGCGAGTGCCTTTTCGATGAGCGGGTCCTTTTCGATCAGCTTGGTGGCGGCAAAGCGCACCGGCAGACCGGCTCGTTTGGCATTCGGCTCGATCATCAGGGCGGTTGCATGGATGCATCGGTGAACAGCGGCGACCGGATCGTTCTTGTCGCTGCTGTCCTGGCAGAAGTCGATGCCTCTGGGTGTTTCCTGATAGCGGGCGATGTGGATCGCGTGGTCGATCAGCTCATCAATGCCTTCGTTTTTTGCTGCCGAAATCGGCACTACCGGAATGCCGAGCGCCTGTTCAAGCTCATTTACATGAACGGTGCCGCCGTTTGCACGGACCTCGTCCATCATATTCAACGCCAGCACCATCGGAATGCCCAGCTCCATCATCTGCATGGTCAGGTAGAGGTTTCGCTCAATGTTGGTCGCGTCTACAATATTGATGATGCCGTCCGGCTTGTTGTCCAGCAGAAAGCTGCGGGTTACGATCTCCTCGCTGGAATACGGTGACAGCGAATAGATGCCGGGCAGGTCGGTAACGGTTGCCTCCGGATGGCTGCGGATCGTGCCGTCCTTGCGGTCCACCGTAACACCGGGGAAGTTGCCGACATGCTGGTTGGCACCGGTCAGCTGATTGAACAGCGTCGTTTTGCCGCAGTTCTGATTGCCGGCAAGCGCAAATGTCAGTTTTTTATCGGCAGCCGCGGCTTTGGCATGCTCATAAATGTGGTAGTCCTTGGATTTTCTGAGCTCACCCATGCCGGGGTGCGCCGCAGGACGGTGGCGTACCTGTCCGGCGGAAGGCTTTTTTGTTCGCTGATACGGCGTGCCGACTTCGATCTTCCGCGCTTCATCCAGGCGCAGGGTCAATTCATAGCCGCGCAGCTCAAACTGCACCGGATCACCCATCGGAGCGACCTTCTGCAGCGTGACCTCGGTCTGCGGCGTCAGTCCCATATCGAGCAGGTGATGGCGTAAGGCTCCGCTTCCTCCTACTGCGGTGATTTTCGCACTTTCATGCGGCTTCAGTTTATCCAATGTCATATCTATATCTCCTCGCGGCTTCGTGCCGTCGACAGTTTTGCTCTATACTCGTAGACTATTATTCTCCTATGCGCGGGAGTTGTCAATGTTTATTATACAGCAATCCTGCCGATTGTGCACACGCAACACACGGATGACATCGAGAATTACGAGAAACATAACGCCAACCAAGGTGGAAGTCAAGGGGCACCCTCGTCCATTGGAGCCTCGCCGGCGATAAAGCGCCCCTTGACCTTCGAGCCGGGTTGTTAATCAGGCATCCGATCCTCGAAGTAGATTGCCAGCTGGGCATAAATCATGCTCCAGTCCTGTCTGCGGCCAGTCCACTTTTTCGTGATGTCGATCATTGCCAGATACAGCATTTTGAAAAAGCTGTCATCGGTTCGGTCTTACTATGTTCTTTATACTCTGCATCAGTATTACTTGTGGGGAATTTCTGCCCCATGCAAGTGGAAGAATCCTGCACATCCATTGGGCAGATATTGCCCTCTGGACGGGAAGAAACCTGCACCCTGTCCGGGATTTGCAGAAAGATGCGGTTCGCCTGATTCCATCCCTGACGGACGCGGGTAATCAGCTCGGCATTTTCCAGTTCCCGCAGGGCGGTTTTGACCGTCCGCTCACTCCGGTCAAGGTCATCCGCCATCTGCTTGATCGTATAGATCACATACACATTCCCATTCTCGGACACCCAGCCGCTTCTCTGGGAAAGTGTGGTGCGGTTAAGCAGCAGCCCATATAGCAGCTTGGCGTTGATGGAATATTCGCCCGCCAGCATGAAGCGCGGCAAGGGAATGAACGGCGGCAATGTGGTGTTCAGTTTGAAATAGATTTTTCATCACATCCTCTCTGGTCTGGTATGATACGGCTTCTATGGCGGTTTTCTGTCAGGTCCGCGAGGGGAGTACGCAGCTGTGCCACCCTTTTTTGCCCTCTTTGACTGATAATGCGGACAAATAACGACAACCGCCTGGAAACTCTGCTTGCAATCGTGGACGCAGCGGCGGCAGAGCGTGTTGTACGCCTTGCGTCCCCGGTCATTCAGGAAGAACGACCATTCCAGCTTTTTTGATTTGCTCATGCGCGGCATATCTGTACTCCTTTCCCGAATTACAATTCGTTTCTCTGCTGTACTTTCAGCAGCTCCCATACGTCAGCCATCCGTTCTTTCAGCTCGGCAACGTCAGCATCGTAGAAATGCCCGATGCTGTTGATGCGGCGGCAGACGTGGTTGATGTTCGTGGCAATCCTGCTGACAGCGGCAGCTAACTTTTTCTGCTTGGTGTAATCGACCTTGATGATGTACCCGTCAATCAACATTTTCCGGGCATACGCGTCGAAGTTGCGGGTGCCGAGTTGGTTCATCTTGTGGCGAACCATGCTCAATTCCTGCTCATTCAGGCAGATTTCTTTGCGGATGGGTCGCGTGCGGTCTGGCATATTGAAACACTCCTTTCACAATACAACGGACATTTCTTCGTCGAAACGCAGGTATCGAAACGAGAGATTTTCAAAAAATATGCGCCCCTGCTTTTGCAAAAGCGGGAGCGCGTTGTATTTGCGGATATGAGATTTGAGCGAGTAGCAAGCACATCCGGTGTCCGTACACACCGGAAAAATGAGCGTTTCAGCCTTGCAGCCGATACGCCCATTTTGATTTTTGGGGAAGCCCCAAACCCTTGATTTTTAAGTTGTAGATACTTTCTGTGCTTTTCCGAAAAGCCCTTTCTTTTATTCGCTTTGACGATTATAATTATACTGTGATTTTATAAGCAGACGCAGAACGGAACTGCAACAGGAGTACCGCCCATGAAGTATTTATCTATCGCGCAAACCGCCGAACGCTGGGGTATATCCACTCGCTGTATTCAGATTTTGTGCGGCGAGGGGCGCGTCCCCGGTGCGATCCGCATTGGCTCGGTCTGGGGGATTCCAGAGGACGCAGAGAAGCCAGCGGACGCGAGAATCAAGAACGGCAAGTATATCAAGAAGCCCGCCGAAAACGAAAAATGAGCCGCATCATGTCTCAACGGAAAACATTCTGCCGGACGAGCAAGGTGTTGCTTGCTTTGGCACGACTGATTCTTCAGAGCGAGTGACATATTTTCAAGCGGAGGACGTGCTTGTTAGCAACATCCGTCCATATTTCAAAAAGATGTGGTTCGCAACAACTTCGGGCGGGTGTAACGCCGATGTCCTGTGTTTTAGCGCCTTGGACAAGAAGTACGCATACCTTCTGAAATCCATCATGTTTCAAGATGGATTCTTCGATTATGTCATGTCAGGGGCAAAAGGAACAAAAATGCCTCGTGGTGACAAAACTCACATCATGCTGTACCCGATCCCGCGTTTTTCCGAGACACAGCTCCTGAAATTTATTGAATATAATAAAATTAGTTTTGGGGAGGGAGGGCGAATGCGGTCCCTTTTCCGCGTCAGCCGGAAGCAAAGGTATAGCACACTAGACTTTCCTGCGGAAAATCGTGTGCCAACAGGAATGCAGAGTTCGCCTGAATCAATAAAAGCATTTGCAGTATTTGATGTAACGTTTAACATATATAGCTAAGACGGAAGGGTGGTTTGAATTATGCCAAATATCCTTGTGGTTGAGGACGATGAAAACTTGAATCGTGGAATCACTTTTTCACTGAAAAAATCCGGATATGAGGTTTTTTCAGCAGAATCAGTGAAAAAAGCGAAAAGAATTGCAAGTGATAATAATGTGGATGTTGCCATTTGTGATGTGAATCTCCCGGATGGGAATGGACTGGAATTTGTAAGGTGGATGAGATGCAATTATAATACATACATTATTTGTCTTACAGCACTAGATCAGGAGATGGATCAGGTCATGGGATATGAAGCAGGGGCAGATGATTATATTACAAAGCCATTTAGTCTTTCGGTACTTCTTTTGAAAATAGAAGCACATTTCCGCCGCAGACAGGAGAAAACAGAAGCCGGAAAGATGATTTCGGGAGATATCGTATTTATCGCAGGAGAAATGAAAGTCCTGATAAAGAGTCGTGAAATCAGTCTGACAAAAACGGAGTTGAAAATGCTGACTTTTTTTCTTCAGAATCCGAAACAGATTCTTTCAAAAACACAAATATTGGAAAATGTATTTGATCTGGAAGGGGATTTTGTGGATGAAAATACAATCGCTGTCAATATCAGAAGACTCCGTGAGAAAATTGAAGACAATCCGGCTGCACCGGTCTATATAAAGAATATCAGAGGTCTTGGGTATATATGGAATCAAGAGGTAAGTCAGTGACGAAACGACATCGTAAAAAGTGGGTTGATGCCTTGTCACTGGTGCTGCCGGTTCTACTCTTTTTTGCGGTATTGAACTGCTTTACCACCTATTTATATTATCAGGATTATCAATGTAAAATGGATATCCTGACAGAAGTTGCGGCGGGCACAGAGACCACCGGCATGGATGTTGCCGCAGGATGGCTGAAAGGAAACGACCATCAAGCCAATGAACAAGGTAAGCAATTATTAGAGCAATACGGGTACTGGGAAAACAAAGGGACTTCGTTTTATGTGCGCTTCCGGCAGAATATCATGATAACCGGCTGTACAAGTGCAGTGCTATGTCTGTCTTTGCTAACGTTCCTGTTTTACCGGAAGAAAGTTGAGGCGAAAGAAAGTCGGAAACGATTGGAGCAGCTAGAGCAAATCCTGATTGCATTTCGGGAAAATCACTTTGAGGTAGTGCCGGACCCAGAAGATCATGTCGGGCAGGAAAGACTGAAATTTCAGCTTGAAGCAATCGGACATCATATCCAGCTGCTGCAAGAGGAAGCCAGAGCGGAGAAGGAAAGCACAAAGGAAATGGTATCCGACATTTCCCATCAGCTGAAAACCCCGGTTGCAGCCTTGGATACCTGCTTTAGCATATTGCTGCGGAACAATCTGAGTGAGACGGAGCAACAGGAATTTCGCATCCGCTGCCGGAGTGCATTGGACGGATTGGAAACATTGTTGCAGTCTCTGCTGGAAATATCCAAACTGGAGACAGGTTTGATTCAGCTTGATCAGAAAACACTTCCCATTATGGATACGATCATCTCCGCAGTAAACCGAACGTATCCAAAGGCAGCGGAGAAAGGGATAGAACTTATTTTCGACTGCAACGAATCACTGGAGCATTGTGCACTCATGCAGGATAAACGTTGGCTTGGAGAAGCAATCATTAACGTTTTGGACAATGCCATCAAATACAGTCCAGAACATTCAAAAATCACGATCCGTCTACAAAAAAGAACCGGCTTTGTGAGAATTGAGATCGAGGATCAGGGAATCGGAATCCCGCAGAGTGAATACCATAAAATATTCCAGCGGTTTTACAGAGGGACTGCGCCGGAAGTCCGCGAAAAGAGCGGAACTGGCATCGGTCTGTATCTGTCCAGACAGATTATTGAGCAGCATGGTGGGACAATCACGGTAGCCTCCGGCAAAGTCAGAAAAGGAAGTACCTTTTTGATTCAGCTGCCGGAGAATGGACTTTCGTAGAGATGATGAGCAGAAGTCTTTCAAATCTGTAAGACTTCTGCTCTCTTTTTGAAAGTGAAATGAAAGGTTCCTTTGATACAATGCTGGTAAATAAGAAAAGGAGGCCATTGGAGTGGGCGTGATATTAGAAACGAATCAGCTTTGCAAATTTTATGGGACGGGGGAAAATCAGGTCAAAGCCGTCAATCATGTGAATATCCAGATTGGGCAGGGAGAATTTGTCGCCATTGTCGGAAAATCCGGCTCCGGAAAAAGTACCCTGCTGCATATGCTGGGCGGGCTGGATACACCAACCAGCGGCAGCGTGATCTTGTCTGACAAGGACCTGTATTCCATGAAGGAGGATCAGCTTGCCGTTTTCCGGAGAAGAAAGATCGGATTTGTATTTCAGGCATTCAATCTGGTATCCTCCATCAATGTGTGGGAAAATATCGTTCTTCCGTTGGGGCTTGACGGAAAAAAAGTGGATAAAGCTTATGTCAATGATATTATCACCACACTGGGTCTTGAACACCGGATTCATAATCTTCCGAATACCCTCTCCGGAGGACAGCAGCAGCGCGTTGCGATTGCAAGAGCCTTGGTAAACAGACCGGAGATTTTGCTTGCGGACGAGCCAACCGGAAATCTTGATTCCAAGACAAGTGACGAGGTGATCGCGCTGCTGAAAATGAGCGCAAAAAAATATGGACAGACGATTGTAATGATTACCCATGATGATGAGATCGCGCAGGTTGCTGACCGTATTCTGGTGATTGAGGACGGACAGGTGGTGGATTTTAATTGAGGACGATCAGCAAAATTGCATTCAGCAACGACAAAAGAAATCGGACAAGAAGTGTCCTCATTATGACGGCGATTTGCCTGACTACCATGCTTCTGGTCATTATCAGTACAATTGGAAATGGACTGATCCTCTTACAGAAGGATCAGGCTGCAAGCTCATACGGAAGCAACTACGGCCTGTTTATCGCCGCAGATGGTACGCAATTAAAAGAAGTGGAACGCAGAGCTGAGATATCTGATATCGGCATCATGTGTACGGAGGGCATCCTGAAAGGAAATGAAAATGGCGGCTTTGTCAGTGCGGATGAAACGGTCAGGAAAATGCTTCCCTATAATCAGGAATATGTGTTGAAGGAAGGTACCTATCCGGAAAAGGCGCAGGAAATTGCCGCAGGACGCGCTTTCTTTGATGCAGTGGGATACCATGATGTAAAGGTCGGAGACACCGTAACATTGGAGTACCGTTCCGGTATGCAGTCGGAATACGCACCGGTGGAATTTACTGTCAGCGGGATTTTATATGACCGGGATGAATATACCATCGAGGCTTCCTATGTTGTATTCGGTTCGCAGGATTTTTATAATGAGCGTGTTGCGGAGGGTGACAGGCAATATAATATCTATTTTACCTTGAGCGATTCTGCAAATGTATCTATGAATAATGTTGCGCCTGTTATAAAAGAAATCGCAGATTCCTGCGGCATTGACCAGAAAAACGTGATCATCAATGACCTCTACCTGCAGTGGGTATTGCAGCCGAGCTATGAAATGATTGTGGTTTGTGGAACCCTGATCCTCGGAATCGTGCTGTTTTCCGTTGTGGTCATTTATAATATCTTCCAGGTCGGGATCGCCCAGAAGGTTCAGGAGTACGGAAAAATCAAGGCGCTGGGTGCAACCAGAAAGCAGATGAAGCAGTTGATCTTTCGTGAGGGCATTCTTCTGGCGGTTCCTTCGATACCGCTGGGGCTGCTGTTTGGTTTCCTGATTGCAAAAGTCAGCTTCAACTGGCTGGTGGAGCAGGGAAATCTGGTATCGTCCGGAATGAAGAACCATCAGGTGCCTCTGTTTTCACTGACAATTATGCTCATCTGCATTTTTGTATCGTTTCTTACGATCGTTTTGGCTCTGCGCAAACCCATGAAAATTGTTTCCCGGATTTCACCCATCGAAGCGACACGGTATCTTGGCGGCTCCAAAACGCAAAAACAGGGCAGACGAAAAGGCAGAAAAGATGTCACCGTTTTCTCCATGGCAATGGCAAATGTGACAGGCAATCCGAAAAGAACCATTGCTACGATTCTTACCATGGGGCTTTCCTGTGTATTGTTTGTAATTATCTCTAATTATGTTGGGAATATTGACACGGAGCACGAGGCGCGGATTGCAATCAACCATGGACAATTTGAGTTGCAGCTGGATTATTCCCAGAATTATGATGAAGCCTATTCGGAGAATAATCTGGACACAATCCTACAGAACAACCCATTGAATGATTCTTTGATTAAAGAAATCAAATCCATCCCCGGTGTAACGGATGTACTGACGAGAGAAATCGTCTCTGCAGATTTGAACGGAACAAAATTTCCGGTTGCAATCGTAAATCAAGAGGATTTTGAAAGGATGCGCGGGGATGGCGATATCGGTTCCATGGACTATGCACAGGCTGTCAAAAACGGGGATGTTTTCTTTGGATGGTCCATGTGGATGGAAGCTGACGGATATTCTGCGGGTGCACCGATTACATTCAATTTTGATAACGGAAGCGAAACCTATACCTATCAGGGAAAGATCGCAGGCTCCTTTGTAAGCGCGGACACTTATCTTGTCATTCCGGAAGGTGTATACCGTTCCATGAATCCGAGGGGAACAGCCTATGGCTATCTGTGGGTGGACTGTGATAAAAAAGATGTTGCATCTGTGGAACAAAGCCTGAATGATCTGCTCTCCGATACTTCTCATATCAAGCTGAACACCTATCACGCAGAATTGCAAAACGCAGAATACGCAAGCCGTATGATGAAGCTTGGCTGCTATCTGTTCATGGCAATTGTCGGTCTCATTGGGTTTATGAATCTGGCAAACACCATGATCATCAATATCACCACGAAGAAGCAGGAATACGGTGTGCTGCAAGCGGTAGGCATGACCAATAAGCAGTTGAATCTGAGCTTACAAATACAGGGCTTGATTTTTACGGTTGGCACCATCTGCGTCGCACTTGCTGCCGGTCTGCCCCTTGGCTATGCACTGTTTTCCTATGCGAAGCATAATGGGATTTTTGGAATGAACGTTTATCACGTTCCTCTTATCCCGATTCTTGTTATGATTCTTCTGGTTGGTATTCTACAAATTGTGCTTTCCTGTGTTTTAAGCAGTAATCTGAAAAAGGAAACGCTGGTAGAAAGAATAAGGTATCAGGGATAGTAGATTCTATAAAAAGCAAGCTGCCGCTCAAGATGGGCGGCAGCTTACCTTTATAGTGATTCAAACATAAAAGTCAAATTTTGCGAGGACCCGCCATCGTCTCAACCTTGTCCGTTCTTCCTACAAAGAACAGGTCAACGGCTATTTTTAGCCCTAACTGATCAAAGATCCCCACCCCAAACGGCTCCTCAAAAAATATTGTCAGCTTTCCATTTACTTTGTCCATAAGAATCCCTCCTAAAATTGATTGAACAAAGAATGGACAACCCGGAGGGGCAGGTTACTTACCCTATCTATATAGGACGACCGGGCTACCTACCGACTTTTGGTAAGTAGCTCCATTCTATCACCCTCATCACGGACAGTCAACGCAATGTCGTTAGCAAAATCAACGACGGCGCACCGTGGATAATGACACCGCCGTTAGGTACACTAAATGCAAAGGTGGTGAGGCTATGCGAGAGAAGAAGGACATCAATATTGAAATCGGCGGCAATATTCAAGTGGCAAGAGAACAGGCGGGCTATACGCAGGACACGCTCTCAGAAATGCTTGGCATGACGCCGAATCACCTGAGTGCTATTGAGCGTGGTGCTTCCGGTATCTCTCTTGAAGCCTTGCAGCGCCTTTGCCGTTTGCTCGGCGTCAGTGCGGACCGAATATCTTTGGGACTGACGAGCCAGAAGCGGAAGCCCTTGCGCTTGCCAGACGTATTTCGGATATAAAGCCGGAATACCGGCAACAGGTTCAAGAGCTGCTGTCCGCAATTTTGAATATGTCATAAAAAAAGAGCCTCTGCCGATACCCAAACCGGGCATCGACAGAGGCTCTTGGTTCGTTTTCCGGGCATTCAAACAAGTGCCGAAATCGACACTTATTTCCGCGCTAAAGATGAAACCACGCAGGGAATACAATCACTTAGGCTGGTCAATTTGCGCCGCTCTGAGGCTTGCAATCACAGGCTTTTTCGACCCCTAACTGTCTACACCTCGATGCCTTGCGGGAGAAGTGCGGACAGGCGATGAGATCCGCGCGGAAGCTCTGCTTGCAGCTATGGACGCAGCGGACGCAGAAACGGTTATACTTCCGGCGTCCACTGTCTACTATGAAGAACGACCACTCCTGCCGCCATTTCTGACTTCTGCTCACAGCCCAATCTCCCCTTTGTTCTTTTTGAGAGAGCAGCATTCCTCCTGCTTTTCTGCCTTTGCAGACTTGAGCCTGTCCATGATGGAGGACTTCTCACCGGTTTCGGGGGCTTTGACCTCTGCGGTCTTGTCCTCCTTCGGACCGTTGTTGATGATCCCATCAATCATGCCGTAGTCATCCTCCATCGACATCTCCGCCGCCTTGAGGTAGTTTTCCTTCTCAAGAGCCACCATCCAACTTTCCTTGCTGATACCGAGCATTTCGCCCTTTGCCACATGATCGGCAATCTCCTTTGCATCCACGCACAAGCCCTCGGTGTTATCCGAATAGAGCCGGTAAACCTCGCAACCCTTCTCCAAAGCCTTCTCAGCCGCTTCCTGTCCAGCGGGAAGAACGCCAGCCCATGCGTAGCCGTAGTCCTTCATGTCATTGAGCCGACCGAGGCAAGAATTGTTGCGTACATCTATGAAAGCTGCTTGGAGGGCGCAACCCCGGCAGAAATCGCCGCTGCGCTGACGGAACAGGGTATCAAATCTCCAATGGGGAACGATCTCTGGTCTGCCAGTACTGTCTGCAGCATCCTCCGAAATGAGAAATACTGCGGTGATGCTTTGATGCAGAAAACCTATACCAAGGATTTTCGCACCCATAAATCCGTCAAAAATACGGATTTAAATATGTATTTCAAGGAAAATCACCACACAGCGATTATCAAAAAAGAGGATTGGATCAAGGTACAAAAGTTGCTGTCAGAGCGGCACAGCACAGCCAAACGAGCTACATTGCGCCGTCTGAGCAATCACTTCGTCGCATACCGCGTGAAAGATGGTCCTTTCAAGGGCTATCTGATTATGGATTCCCGGTGGTCTTTTATGGAGCGTCAGGAGTTTATGAAAAACGTGGATGAGGCGCAAAACACCATGAAATGAACGGATTTTAACTATGAACTTTGATTTTTCCGCTTTGAACTTTGAAACCATCGACTCCAACATCAACGCCTACCCGGATATATTCCTGAATCAGAATGGCGTGACCATCACCAAGAAGGTGCTTGAGGACTTGGGCTATCCCGCCTTTGTTTTGTGTCTGCTGGATGCGAAAGCGAGGGTATTTGCGATCCGTTCCTGCAAGAGCAACGAACCGAAGGGTTTCAAGTTCTCCAAGCCGAGAGGCGAACAGAAAGGTGTTGTTACGATCTCCAACAAAAATCTTCTTGACCCGCTTCGCGCTGTTACTGGCGAGGACTGGATTCCCGACAAGAGTTACAAGGTGCGTGGTTTCTGGGTTGCCGACGCAAAAACCATGTGCTTTGACCTCAATGAAGGGGTCCAGGAGGACTTTCGCCCTGTTACGCCGAGCAATGACGCAGAATAATCCCTGATATTCAGGGAGAAAAGGGAGAGCCAAAGAGCAGCGGCAAGCCGCCTGAGCGAGAAAGCCACCTCTCCCTTTTCTCCCTCGCTGCAGCTATGGAAACCGTGGAAAACCGCAAGCGGTTTACGCACCGTTCCCACAGCCTGCGCTCACTCTCTTTTTCCTCTCTTGCTTTCTCCCTATACAAAGATAAGTGTCCATTTTCTATCCCGAAAACGCACAGTCGCCACGACGAACAGAGGGCAGCGTGTCAATATGGCAAAGAAAAGCAAACGGCACACAGGCGGTTTTATCCTCAAAAAAGCCCCGAAGCACGACAAAAATAAGCCCAGCACCACGCCGTTTGACGTGATGCTGGGCTTTTAGCCGTAAACTCACTCTGATATTAAGCCAAAATGCCGCAGCGCATCCTTGATTGCCTCAACCTTTTCAGGCGGGCAGGGATGATACTCATGTTTTCTCTGCTCCACTGCGTTCGGTGCTTTGTGCATATCCAGTCCGACCATACGCTTGACCTCTGCAATATATGCCGTATGGACTTTGAAGCCGTACTTCTCCTGCACATACTCCTGAATACGCTTATAGGTCGGATGCTCCTTGACCTCGCCGGTTTCCACTTCCATTCTGACCTCAACCGTCAGTGGATTTGTTCCCGTGACAAGAGGGCGACCGTCTCCACATGAAAAGTTCTCGGGAACAGATCGAACGCCTGTGCCTTCTCGAGCGTATAGCCTGCGCCGCACAGCTCCGCCACATCGCGCGCAAGCGTTGCTGGATCGCACGAAACATACACAACCTTAGGCGGCTGCATTTTAAGGATCGCGTCGCGTGCAGTCGCGTCCAGACCCTTGCGCGGCGGATCGACCACCAACACATCAATGCCGCGCTTAGCCAACCGCTGCGCCGCCTGACCCGCATCCGCACAAAAGAACTCTGTGTTCTCCATGCCGTTGCGGAGCGCGTTGCGCTTGGCATTTTCGATGGCCTCCGGCACGATTTCCACGCCAATGGCAGTCTTTGCATGCTCGGCCAGCGCCAGCGTGATCGTACCCGCACCGCAATAGAGGTCAAGCACGGTCTCCTCGCCGGTCAGACCGGCGTAGTCCACCGCACACGCATACAGACGCTCGGCCTGCGCGTGGTTGACCTGATAAAACGCCTCGGGCGAGAGCAAAAACGTGTGCCCGCACAGGCGGTCCTCCAGCATCGGCTCACCCCAGAGAACATCCGTCCGGTCACCCAGAATCACGTTGTCATCGCGCTGGTTGTGGTTGAGCAGAATACCCGTCAGCGACGGTGCTGCCGCGCGCAAACGCTCGACCAGCACGTCCAGCCCGGGCATTTTCTTGGTCGCGGAAATGAGCGTCAGCTGGCTTTCGCCGCTTTTTTCGCCCATGCGAACGTAAATATGCCGAATCGTACCGCGTTTTTTCTCATAATCGTACGGCATGACCGAAAATTCCGTCATCCATTCACGCACCACAGCGGCAATCTTATCTGCCGTCTCGGACTGGATCAGACACCTGTCCACCGGCACAATGTCGTGGCTGCGCGGACGGTAAAAGCCGGTAACGATGCTGCCCTCTTTGTCCCGTCCGACCGGATACTGCGCCTTATTGCGGTAATGCTCAGTCGTCGGCGCACCCGTAATGCCGAGCAGCTTTGCGCCGTCCTGACCGCCAATGCGCGTCAGCGCATCACGCACCTTTTTCTCCTTTGCACGCAGTTCTTCCCCGTAGGTGATGTGCTGATAACAGCAGCCGCCGCACTTGTCCGCCACCGGACATGCAGGCGCAATGCGCTGTCCCGACGGCACGATAATCTTCTCTACCCTGCCGAACGCCACATTTTTCGTCACCTTGACAATGCGGACATCACACTGATCGCCAACTGCTGTGCGCGGCACAAATACCGCCCGGCCTTCGATCTTCGCAAACCCCGTGCCGTCCGCCGTATAATCCGTAATCTGACAACGATAAACCTTGTTCTTCTGTAAATCCATTTCTTACCCCTTGATATGAGAGTGAAGAGTGGAGATTGCAGCGTGAAGAGATAAGGTGCTCTTCCCTCTCAACTCTTCACGCTCCACTCTATAATTACTAATTACTCATTCCTAATTACTAATTTTATAAGTGTATTATAGCACGAACTTCGGAGATACTGCAATCGAAAGGAGCGTGCAATTATGGCGCAGGACAGGAAAAAACAGGTCTCCGGCGAGATTCCCTTTGATTTTATGCAGGAAATGGGCCACAGTCCGCGGGCAATGGAGCAGTTCTTTGATCTGCCGTATCAGGCGCGGCAGGTGCTGACCGATGCGGTATGTATCTCAGACGAACCCGAGGAACGCCGCGCGACGGCTCTCAAGTCGCTTGCAAACGGCGGCGAAGGCTTCTGCGAACGGTTCTGACCGCTTTTCCCGCTCGAACGGCTGTACCTTACGGTGCAGCCGTTTTGCTGTATTCGCCAAAATACGCTGTCTTGACACCTTTTATTTCTAATCGCTTTTCATTGCGTTAGTGCATATTTGGTGGTAGAATAGATACTGAATTATTGTATAAACAACGACTTATATATAATGTAATGGAGAATATTTATGTGGATCGCAGATCATTGGAAGGACTACGCCGTGCTCGACTGCGGCGGCGGTGAAAAAATTGAACGATGGGGCAATCAGATTCTGCAGCGCCCCGACCCGCAGGCTATCTGGCCGCGCGACAAGGACTGCAAAATCTGGAATAAGCCGAACGCTATCTATCATCGCTCGAACGCGGGCGGCGGCAAGTGGGAAATCCGCAAGCTGCCCGAGCAGTGGGCTATCCACTACGGTGATTTGACGTTCCAGCTCAAGCCGATGAGCTTCAAGCATACCGGTCTGTTCCCCGAACAGGCTGCCAACTGGGATTTTATCGACAAGATGATCCGTCACGCAGGCCGCCCGATCAGCGTGCTCAACCTGTTCGCATACACCGGCGGCGCTACGCTTGCGGCGGCAAACGCCGGCGCGTCCGTCTGCCACGTTGACGCGTCCAAGGGCATGGTGCAGTGGGCCAAGGAGAACGCTGCGTCCTCCGGTCTGAGTGACCGCCCGATCCGCTGGATCGTGGACGACTGCAAAAAGTTCGTGCAGCGCGAGATCCGCCGCGGACGCAAGTACGATGCGATTATTATGGACCCGCCGAGCTACGGCCGCGGTCCGTCCGGCGAGACGTGGAAGATCGAGGAGGACGTTGCCGACTTCATTGACCTGACCATGGGCGTGCTGAGCGACAAGCCGCTGTTCGTGCTCATTTCCAGCTATTCTACCGGCCTTGCGCCGTCTGTGATGAGCTATCTGCTCGGCATCACCGCAGGCAAACGCGCCGCCGGCAAGATTGAGGCGCAGGAGCTTGGCCTGCCGGTCGAATCGACCGGTCTGGTGCTGCCGTGCGGCTCGTCGGCGCGGTTTATCGCCGAGGAGTAAATTCACAGCACCCCGCCCTACGATATTTTATTTATCCGGTGCATATTGTACCATCAACCCTTTGAAATCTACCGAAGGACGAAAATAAATGAGTGAAATCATCAAAACCGAAAACCTGCAGTACGCCTATCCCACCGAGGACGGACAGCTTTCCGTTCCTGTACTAAAGGGCGTAAATCTTTCCATCCGGCGCGGCGAGTTCGTCGCGGTACTCGGTCACAACGGCTCGGGCAAGAGTACGCTTGCCGGCTGCTTCAACGCGATCCGTCTGCCGACCGGCGGCGTATGCTACGTTGACATGATGGACACCCGCGACGAAAACAACACCTATGAGGTGCGCAAGACTGTTTCGATGGTGTTCCAGAATCCGGACAACCAGCTTGTCGCCACCGTTGTTGAAGAAGATGTCGCATTCGCGCTGGAGAACATGGGCGTGCCGCCCGAGGAAATCCGCAAGCGCGTTGACGATGCACTGCGTGCCGTCGGCATGTACGAATACCGTGCACAGGCGCCGCACCGTCTGTCCGGCGGACAGAAGCAGCGAATCGCAATCGCAGGCGTTATCGCCATGATGCCGCGCTGCGTTGTGCTCGATGAGCCGACCGCCATGCTCGACCCGCAGGGCCGCCGTGAGGTCATGAATGTTGTCCGTGAGCTGAACCGCAAATTCGGCATCACCGTTATCCTTATCACCCACCACATGGACGAGGCCGTACAGGCGCAGCGTGTGGTTGTCATGCACAAGGGCAACGTGCTGATGGACGGCACTCCGCGCGAGATCTTCACGCAGGTGGACAAGCTGCGCGCGGCTTCCCTGACCGTACCGCAGACCATCGAAGTCCTGTACGACCTCGATCAGCAGGATGGCGAAAAGCTGCCGATCGACGCACTTTCGATCGAGGAATGTGCAGATATTCTCGAACAAGAATATTTGAATTGATTATCCGAAGGAGAATCTTATGTCAACCATACTTGAAACGAGGGGCTTGACGCACGTCTACGGCGCAGGCACCCCCTTTGAGCGTGTTGCGCTTGACCATGTTGACCTGAAAATCGAAAAAGGCGAAATTCTCGGTGTGATCGGTCACACCGGTTCGGGCAAGTCTACGCTCATTCAGCACCTGAACGGTCTGCTGCAGCCGTCCGAAGGCGAGGTCCTGCTCGATGGCAAGTCCATCTGGGATGCCAAGGGCAAGTGCAGCCGCGAAACGCGCTTCCGCGTCGGTCTGGTGTTCCAGTATCCGGAATACCAGCTGTTCGAGGAGACCATCGCAAAGGATATCGCCTACGGCCCGACCAACATGAAGCTGCCGCAGGCCGAGATTGACGAGCGCGTGCGCGAATCCATGGCGGCAGTCGGCCTTGCACCCGAGCTTGCCGACCAGTCTCCGTTTGCGCTGTCCGGCGGTCAGAAGCGCCGCGTTGCCATCGCAGGCGTTATCGCCATGCGGCCGGATGTGCTCGTGCTCGATGAGCCGACCGCCGGTCTCGACCCGGCGGGCCGTGACGAGATTTTTGAGCTGGTCCGCAGCTACCACAAGCAGTCCGGCGCGACCATCCTCATCGTGTCCCACTCGATGGAGGATATCGCACAGATTGCCGACCGTCTGCTTGTGATGAACCACGCCAAGGTGCTGTTCTGCGACACGCCGCGCGAGGTTTTCTCGCACGCGGACGAGATCATTGCCGCAGGACTGGACATCCCGATGATCACCAAGGTCATGCTCGAGCTGAAAAAGCGCGGTCACGATGTTGATACCTCGGTCTACACCGTAGCGCAGGCAATGGATGCCCTGCGTGCCTGCAAGCGGAAGGAGGCTGCTCACGAATGCTGAAGGATATTACCCTCGGTCAGTTTTTTCCGGGCAACAGTGCGGTGCACCGTCTTGACCCGCGCGTAAAGATCGTGCTGACGGTGGCATTCATCGTGCTGCTGTTTCTCGCGCAAGGCCCGGTTTCCTATGCGCTGATCATCGCATTTCTTGCCGTTGTCATCGGTATTTCGCGTATTTCGCCCCAAATGGTGCTGCGCGGCCTCAAGCCGATCCTGTTCATCGTTATCTTCACAGCGGTGCTCAACCTGTTCTATACACCAGGCACCTACATTTTCCAGTGGCACTTCCTGCACATCAGTGTGGAAGGCGTTAAGCTGGCCATTTTCATGGTACTGCGCCTGATGCTGCTGATTATCGCAACATCCATGCTCACCTACACCACCTCGCCGATTCAGCTGACCGACGGACTCGAGCGTCTGCTTTCTCCGCTCAAAAAGCTGCACGCGCCGGTGCATGAGCTGTCCATGATGATGTCGATCGCACTGCGCTTTATCCCGACCCTTATCGAAGAGACCGAGAAGATCATCTCGGCACAGAAGGCGCGCGGTGCAGATTTTGACTCCGGCAACCTGATTCAGCGTGCCAAGGCCATGATCCCGATTCTCGTGCCGCTGTTCATCTCGGCGTTCCGCCGCGCGGACGAACTCGCAACCGCCATGGAGTGCCGACTGTATCGCGGCGATGTTGGCCGTACCCGCATGCGCCAGCTGAAGATTGCCCGCGTAGATGTTTGCGCTTTATTGTGGGTTGCGGTTTTGTTCGCAGTTGTTATTATACTCAAGCATTTTGGCCTTTGATAACTGAAAATTGATAATGGAGAATTGCGGTATCGCATAAAGTGCGATTTATTATAATCGGCGCTTTTGCACCGCACCTTCATTTTCCATTTTTCCATTCTCAATTCTCCATTCACGACCCACTAAGAGTAACTGAAATGATGAAAAATATTGCAGTAGTGCTGTCTTATGACGGCACCCACTATAACGGCTGGCAGATTCAGAAAAACGGTCCTTCCATCCAAGAGAGCATGGAGGACGCGATTTTTCATCTGCTGAAGCAAAAAGTTCATGTTTCCGGTGTCGGACGCACGGATTCCGGCGTTCATGCCCGCCGGTATGTGGCAAACTTCCACGCAGACTGCACGATCCCGGTGGACCGTCTGCCGTATGCGCTCAATAGCTTTCTGCCCGAGGACATTGCGGTTTCCGGCGCAGTCGAGGTTCCCGAGGACTTCGATGCGCGCTTCAACTGCACCAAAAAGGAATACGCCTATTATCTGTTCCCTTCCACCCTGCGGGACCCGTTCCACGCGCGGTACGCATATCGGTACAATTATCCGCTGGATATTACAAAAATGCAGGAAGGTGCACAGTATTTTGTCGGCAAGCAGGACTTTGCCTCCGTGAGAAGTCAGGGCACACCGGTCAAGAGCACGGTTCGTACCATTTTCTGGTGCGAGGTGGAGCCGGTGGATGACCTCATCCGCATCCGCGTCTGCGGCGACGGCTTCCTGTACAACATGGTCCGCGCGATTGCGGGCACGCTGACGTATGTCGGCGGCGGCAAGCTGGCGCCCGAGCAGGTGCGCGACGTACTGCTCGCCTGCGACCGAGAGCAGGCCGGACCGACCCTGCCTGCCTGCGGTCTGTTCATGAACCGCCTGTGGTACGACGATACACCCGAACTCGACAGATTCCGGCTGTCCGAGTGACAATTTTCAAGTTTTATTCACATTTTCACCCACAAAACACGCTACAATAAGGAGGCGGGATTTCATGAGCGAACAGAACCCAAAGCAGAATATCATCCGCTTTCCGCTCTCCAGGAGGGAGCGCCGTCAGCGCCTGTTCGACAGCAAGGACGCGCGTATCCGCACGACCGCCCTGCTCCGCATGCTCTGCGGCTGGGCTCTGGTGCTGGGAACAGCCATGTTCCTGATCGCCAACTACCGTATTTTTACGCCGACCTCGCTGCGCACACTCGGCAGCTATATTGCGGCCGGTATTCGCTCGCATGACGGCGATATCACCACCATCAACTACGAAAACGAGACCTTCAGCGACGGTGCGCTGTTTGAATCCGGTCTGGCGTACGCGGACAGTGACGCGCTGTTCCTGTCCCGCGCGGGCAGCATGACTACGCTGCGCTATTCGCTCGGCTACTCCGATCCCGCGGTGGAGAGCAGCACGAATCATGTGCTCGTGTACGACCGCGGCGGCGTCAAAGCCGCACTGGTCGGCTCGGCAGGCGCTGTCGCGGAACTGGAGCTGGAATCCACCATTCTGAACGGTTCGATCGGCCGCTGCGGCCGTTTCGTGCTCACCACCAACGAGCACGGCTACCGTACCGCCGCTGCCGTTTACGACACCGCAGGAAAAGAGGTTTTCAAATACTGTGCATCGGAATACTATATTGTATCCGCTGTGCTCTCGCCGGACTGCAATACGCTCGGCATTCTCGCCTTCCGGCAGAACGGCGTAACGCTCGAATCCCATGTGCTGTTCTTTGATGTGTCCTCCGGCAAGCAGATTTCGGACACCGCGCTGACTGACGCGCTCGGTGTAACGCTCACTTATTCCGAGAACAACGCCGCCATCGCGCTGTGCGACACCGGCCTGTATCATGTCACCCGCAGAGGCACGGTCGATGTGCTGCTCGAGCTCAGCTCGCAGGATCTGATCGCCACTGCCTCTCAGGGCAGTACGATGGCTGTCACTGTGCGCTCTTACCTGAACGATGCACGCAGCGACCTCTATACCGTCCGCAACGGCAGTCTGCACGGTCCGTTCGCACTGACCGAAGAGCCGACGGCGCTTGCTGTCTCCAACGCCGGTACGGCGATGCTGTCTGCGTCCGGCGTTACGGTCTACAACACCTCCGCCGAGCCGCAGTGGCACAATGATGACGCTGTCGGCGCACGTCGTGTGCTCATGACCGATGACGGTACGGTTTTCCTGCTCTACAACCGCAACGCGCGTATCTTTACCGCGCATTCCGAACGATCCGAGGAAATACATGCAGATAACTGATATCAACGATTTTATTTCCACAGCGACGCAGCTGCTCAACGCGCCTGACCTTATCCTTATTGCCGTGCTGCTGGCCAACGTCTGGCTCGGTGTCCGACGCGGACTGGTCGGTGCGCTGTACGGCGTGCTCGGCCGCATCGGCATGATCGCCGCGTCTGTTGCCGCCGCCAAGTACACCGCGCCGTATATCGCGCAGTGGGTGGTCGTGCCGGCAGTCGGTCAGCTGTTTGAAAAACAGGCCGCGCTCAAGACCGCCGAAGGCGTGCTGGACGGTCTGCGGCAGAGCGTCACCGAAGCGGCTGTCGGCATGTCGGAGAGCATCGCGTTCTCTATGCTTGTGGTGCTGTTCAGCGTTCTGTTCGGACGGCTCATCTGGATTTTCGGCCGCAGCCTCAAACTCATTGTGCGGCGTACACCGCTCAGCGCACTCGATTCTGCAGGCGGCGCACTCATCGGCTTTGTAACCGGCATCGTATTCGTCTGCATCCTGCTGATCGTGCTGCAGTGGCTGTTCCCGATCACCTACACATCGCTCGGCTATCTCTCGCCGGAGCGCGTCAAGCATACGCTGCTGCTAAAACAGCTGGTGGACGCTTTACCAATCGCCATTTAATGGAGAACACCTTAATTCTCCATTTTCTATTATCAATTCTCAATTCCTAAAAGGAGTTTAACCTATGAATATGCCAATGTGCTCGCGGTGCAAGAAAAACATCGCGGTGGTGTTCATCACCAAAATCGAGGGACCGGATAAGACCACCCAGGAGGGTCTGTGCCTCAAGTGCGCACGCGAACTGGGTGTCAAGCCGCTCGACAACATCATGGAGCAAATGGGTATCACCGAGGACGACCTCGAAGCGCTCTCCGGTGAGATTGGCTCCCTGTCCGACCTGAACGACCTGGTTCCCGCCGGTTCGGACGGCACGGACGACGACGCACCCCACGAGACCGACCCGGTCGCTGCCGGCACTCTGCCGGGGCAGCCCGCAGGCGGCTCTCAGGAGGAGACCCGCACCCGTTCTTCCCGCAAGGAGGACAAAAAGCGCAAATATCTGAACAATTACTGCGAGAACCTGACCCAAAAGGCCGCAGAAGGCCGCATTGACCACATCGTGGGCCGCGACCGCGAGACCGACCGCGTCATTCAGATTTTGAACCGCCGCCAGAAGAACAACCCGTGCCTGATCGGCGAACCCGGTGTCGGCAAGACGGCCGTTGCCGAGGGTCTGGCAGTCCGCATCAACGAGGGCCGCATTCCGTTCAAGATGCGCAACAAGGAGGTCCATCTGCTCGACCTGACCGCTCTCGTGGCGGGCACGCAGTTCCGCGGCCAGTTTGAGAGCCGCATGAAGGGCCTGATCGACGAAGTAAAGCGTATCGGCAACATCATCCTTGTCATCGACGAGGTGCACAACATTGTCGGCACCGGCGATTCCGAAGGCTCGATGAACGCCGCAAACATCCTCAAGCCTGCCCTCGCCCGCGGTGACATTCAGGTGATCGGCGCGACCACGCTCAAGGAGTACCGCAAATATATCGAGAAGGACGCCGCGCTCGAGCGCCGTTTCCAGCCGGTCTATATCGGTGAGCCGTCGGTTGCCGAGACCACCGAGATTTTGAAGGGTATCCGCTCGTACTACGAGACCTTCCACGGCGTTACTGTTTCCGATGAGATGTGCCGCCGTGCCGCTGAGATGAGCGAACGCTATATCACCGACCGTTTTCTGCCGGATAAGGCCATCGACCTGATCGACGAGGCGTGCTCGCGCCTCAATCTGGATTCTCCGCAGCTGTCCGAGATTCCCGAGCTGCAGAACGAGCTTGAGCGCCTGCAGGCACAGCTTGACGAGCTGACCCAGTCCTCTGCCCGCGCCGAGGAGGAGGAGACCTACGCCAAGATCGCCACCTGCCGCAGCCGCATTCTGCAGGTGGAGGCACAGCTGCACGAGCTGCTGACCAAGCCTGCACCGCAGGTTGACGAGCAGCTTCTGGCTGAGGTGATCGAAATCTGGACCGGCATTCCGGCATCCAAGGTAGCGGCGCAGGAGTCCGCACGCCTGCGCGATATGGAATCCCGTCTGAAATCGCACGTTATCGGTCAGGACGAAGCCGTAGACGCGGTCTGCGCGTCCATCCGCCGCAACCGCGCGGGCATCAGTCCCAAGCGCAAGCCGGCATCCTTCCTGTTCGTCGGCCCGACCGGCGTCGGCAAGACCGAGCTGGTCAAGCAGCTTGCTCTCGACCTGTTCGACTCGCCGGATGCGCTTGTGCGTCTTGATATGTCCGAATATATGGAAAAGCACACGGTTTCCCGCCTGATCGGTTCCCCTCCGGGATACGTCGGCTACGATGAAGCCGGTCAGCTGACCGAGAAGATCCGCCGCCGTCCGTACTCTGTCGTTCTGTTCGACGAGATCGAGAAGGCGCATCCGGATGTACTCAATTCTCTGCTGCAGATTCTGGATGACGGCCGTCTGACCGACGCGCAGGGCCGCGTTGTCAGCTTCGAGAACACGGTCATCGTTATGACCTCGAACGCCGGTTCGCAGTCCAATAACACGCCGGCAGGCTTCGGCCGCACTGTGTCCCAGATGAGCAAGGACCGCGTGATGAAAGCCCTCGAGGAGATCATGCGCCCCGAGTTCCTCAACCGCATTGACGAGATTATCGCGTTCAACCAGCTGTCCGAGGATAACTTCCGCCATATCGCAGAGATCATGCTCGGTGAGCTGCGCACCACGCTCGCAGACAAGGATATCCGCCTGACGTGGGACGACAGCCTGCTCGGCCTGCTCACCGAGAAGTCCTACTCGGTCAAGTACGGCGCTCGCAATCTGCGCCGCCTGATCGAAAAGGAGATCGAAAATCCGCTGGCCACCGCCATCGTCGCCGGTGATAAGCCGCTGATGGGCGCTCACCTGTCCGCTGAGGACGGCAAGGTTAAGCTGGATACCATTTAACACACGAAAACCGCCCCAAAGGGCGGTTTTCTTTTGCACGCAGATTGACAATTCCTGTCGAATACGGTATAATCGTGTAAATTACTGGAGGTGTTATTTATGGATTTCAGCGATTCCTCGACTTTCTCCACCGCATCCGGCAAGGACTATCATTACGTTGTTCTGCAGGTTACTTTGAAGGAAAAATTTCTCGGCACCGGTTCCGGCAACCTGACCGAACTGGAAGAAGCGATTAACCATCAAGCGCAAAAGGGTTATCGCCTGCACACGATTACTACATCGAACGGCGGCAGCAAGGGACTGATGGGCGGCGACCGCATTCAGGCAACCATGGTATTCGAAAAGGTTATTTAACAAAGCAAAAACCGCTCTTTCGAGCGGTTTTTTGTTATTTATCGGCAAATCGAAACCAGAACTTCGGTCCGATTTCGGTATTCTCCGCTCCGCAGGTGAAGCCGTGCAGATCGAACACGGTTTTCGCGATGGACAGTCCCAGTCCGTCGCCTTTTGCGCTGCGCGACGGATCGGCCTGATAATACGCCTCCCACAGCCGCGGCAGCGCGTCCGCCGGAATGGCGTCGCCGGTGTTCATCACCGAGAGCACGCCGTCCGCGAGGTGCACCGTGATGCAGCCGTCTTCCGGTGTATGCTGTACGGCGTTCTCAAGCAGAGCGTCCAGTGCCCGCGCAAGCAGTGCCCTGTCTGCATTGACCTCAAATTTGCCCTGTGCTGCAAATTCGGTGCGGATGGTGGAATCGGTCGGCAGAGTCGCCTGCAGGCGCTCCTGCGCCAATTCTGCCAGAGAGAACGCGGTTCGCCGCAGAGCCTTTGCGCCGGTCTCCAGTCTCGACAGTTCGAGCATCTGCCGCACACTGCCGTCCATCCGCTGCGCCTGCTGCTGAATGACACCCAGATAGTGTGCCTGCTTTTCCGGTGCAAGGTTATCGCCGAGCAGCTCGGCGGTGGCGCTGAGCACGGAGAGCGGCGTTTTCAGCTCGTGTGCGAGCGCGGCGGTCGTTTCGCGGCGTACCCGCTCTATGCGCTCCTGTTTGCGCCAGACGCGCAGTAAGGCGCAGGAGAGGATAATGGCACACAGTATCGCCAGAATCAAGCTGAGCACGCCTGCAGGCACCAAAATCGGCAGGCACGCTTTCAGCGGGCAGCCTTCCGCGGCAAACGACATCATGACATAGCCGCCATCGACATAGTCGCAGTATTTCATTGTCCGCTGATACTGGCGCACCAGCCACGGACGCACGACCGGTGCAGCACTGCCTGCTTCGCTCGGGTTCTCCACCCAGGCACGCATTTCTTTTCGTTTCGGAGAAGTCATATCGGCTGCTTCCTGCTTTGCAGTCGGTCTTTCGTTCGTTCCCGGAGTGCCTGGATAGGATATGCGGCTGATTGTCAGCGTTTTGAGCGGCAGATTGCTCATCTTGTCCGCGTCATACGCGCACTCGACCGTATTCACTTCGTCGGTCAGCTTTAATTTGCCATTTACTTCTTCATACGGACGCACGGTTACCGACTTCAAGTAGGCTTCATCGCTATCTACCCATGCCTCAAAACGTATATCATGTGGCAGCGCCTCCAAATCGGCTACGCCGCTGCCGACGTAGATTGCTTCGAGAACATTCTGCGGCTGATCACTCATATCTACTAAGTATTGGGTATCCGCATCATCTGTCAGGGTCAGCCACCAGCGGTCGCTCTGCAGTATATTGCCGCTCTGATCGGTAATGGCTGTCTCTATCATCAGTGCATCAGACGCATTTCTCTGATAGGATTGTTCCTTCAGCATCCTGCGCAGTTCCGCCGGATCATTTTCTTCATGCTCCTTGGAATCCAGCATATACCTTGCATAATCGCCGGTATACCAATCCGCAGAATCCTTAATATCCGCCGCCATCAGCTCCGCGCGCTGCTGTCCCAGCAGGAGTGAGAACGCGCCCATCGACAGCAGCCAGAACGCGAGGAAGCCCGCGCCCACGCGAACAAAGAAATTTCCGAAATTCTTAGGCTTGTTTTTCATCTCCGTCCACCTCCAGCTTATAGCCGCGCTTCACCACGGTTTTGATGCAGTCCGCGTGCGGACCGAGTGCGCGGCGCAGCTTTTTGATGTGCCCGTCGATCACGCGGTCCGTGCCATCAAAATCCCAGCCCCACGCAAGATTAAGCAGCTCGTCCCGGGTCAGCACGCGGTTTTTACGCTCCATCAGCGCCCGCAGCAAAGCAAATTCCTTGGGCGGCAGGTCGATGCGCCTGCCGTCCGCTGTGACAATCCCCCGTTCCGGGTCGAGTGACAGGGTACCTGCTGTCAATGTATTCCCGGCATTGAGGCCCCGCGCCCGCCGCAGAAGCGCCAGCGCCTTGGCGTACAGCACCGCCAGCGAGAACGGCTTGACCACATAATCGTCCGCACCGAGGCCGTAGCCGTGCAGCTTGTCCTGCTCGTCCTCGCGCGCCGTGACGAACAGAATGGGCGCGTCTCCCTGCTCGCGTGCCGCACGGCACAGCGCAAAGCCGTCCGTGCCCGGCAGCATGATATCGAGCAGCAGCAGGTCGAACCGCCGGGTTTCGATCAGGTGCAGCGCCGTGTCGCCGTCCGGCGCAGCCACGACCGTAAAATCGCCGCCGCTCTTTGCGGTGAAGTAGTCGGTCAGCACCTCACGCATGGCCTGCTCATCCTCGGCCAGTAAGATCGTTGCTTTCATGCTCTCTCCCTCCTTTGATTACAGTATAGCATGACCATCTGCCCTTTTGATGTTCTTTGCAAATTTGGCCGAAAAAAGTTTTTCAAAAAAATTTGAAAAAAGATGTTGACATTATAGGGTTTTATTGATATACTAAATGAGCGTCAGAAAGACCCGCGGGTGTAGTTCAATGGTAGAATGTCAGCCTTCCAAGCTGAACACGTGGGTTCGATTCCCATCACCCGCTCCATTTTCTTCGAATGGGTTTGTCGGAATTGATATGCGCCAGTAGCTCAGCCGGATAGAGCAACTGCCTTCTAAGCAGTAGGCCGGGGGTTCGAATCCCTCCTGGCGTGCCATTTCCGTCGGCTGCAAACTTTATATGGTGGGTATAGCTCAGTTGGTTAGAGCATCGGATTGTGGTTCCGAGGGTCGAGGGTTCGAGTCCCTTTACCCACCCCATATAACCCTGTGACGCGCTGCGAACGCAGCGCGTTATCTTTAGGGTAACGCTGTTTCGAGCAAACGAATACGGGGGCGTCGCCAAGCGGTAAGGCATCGGCCTTTGACGCCGACATTCGCTGGTTCGAATCCAGCCGTCCCTGCCATTACGGCATACGACTTAATTTCATACTCAGCGCAAAACTTTTTTGACCTGACCCAGTAGCTCAGTCGGCAGAGCACCTGCCTTTTAAGCAGGGTGTCCGGGGTTCGAATCCCCGCTGGGTCACCAAAATGGAAGTTTAGCTCAGCTGGGAGAGCATCTGCCTTACAAGCAGAGGGTCACAGGTTCGAGCCCTGTAACTTCCACCATCAAGCACTTACGAAAGTAAGTGCTTTTTCTTTTTCTTTAGAAGCACCGATTATCTGGTGCACACGTTGCGTTAGCAATACGCCCTTTCCGGGCGGGAGGTTTTTCGCTTGAAATCAAGCGAGGAGTTGCGCTCTGCGGAGCGCGGGGATTCGCCGCGCCCCGCGGCGGGGCAAGAGGGTAGACACCAAGGTTTCTACCCTCTTAACTCCCACTTCCTTTCGGGATGGTCTGGCGCAGATTGCCGACATGTGACCGCTGCGAAATAGGGGAACGGCAGAGGATTTTTTCTACCGTAGAGGAGCACAGTGTGCTCCCATGTCGAAACCTATACGCAGTGCCGGATACCGTTCTGCTACACATGCGGGTTACTCTCCGCAGGCGTGACACAAGGTGAATTACCCGAAGGGCAAGAGAGAGTCCCCTGAGGGATAACAGTGTTGCGCGACTCATTTGCGCGTTGTTGCGCACGGCACCTGCGGATTTCGCTCTGCTTACATTTCACCTATCTGATTTTCTATGCAGCCGTTCCAACAACTCCTGTTCAGCGTCGTTTTCCGGTTCAGAATTACCATTTTCCTGCATGGCCATGCGTGCTCGACGGTACAAATTCAACGAAATCAATTCTTCCATCTGCTTCTGCACCGATTTCTCAAAATTCTGCACATCTTCCAGTAATTCAAAATATAATGTTTCGTAGTCCATTTTGCACCCCACGTTATATGTATATAACAACATTAGCACGCAAATACTCCATAATCAAGAAAAAGTTATATCTATGGAGTATTAACTATGAAACGCACCACACCTCTCACCCGCCATATTGGCGGCAAGGTTCGAGAATATCGGTTAAAAAACGGCTGGACGCAGACAGAATTAGCCGCACGCATGCAGGTTGTCGGCTGCGACCTTAGCCGCGAAATTATTGCCCGCATTGAAAGCGGCTTTCGGCAGACCTCAGTCTTTGAAATCGACAAATTCGTAGAAGTTTTCGGTATCACCTACAACGACCTATTCGCACAATAGAACAAGAAAAATGCAGAGGCAGGAAAAGCAATTTTTTCCTGCCTCTGCTGTGCCCGGTAAAACGATACTTGCTATATCATCTGTGGTTCGCGGTTTACCGAAACGAATAATTTACTTTTCAAGCTCGGTCCAGTCACGAGCGTCGCGGATGGTGGTCCACTTTTCGTACTTATCGTCCTTGCTCTTATCCGAGTATGCGTGGCTGTTGGTAGCCTCCTGCACAGCGAGATAGTACCATGCGGAAGCATCGGAATTATCCGGCCACTTGATCATGCTGTCGAGCAGATCGCTGCTGTTCTCGGGCAGACGGTTGAGTACGCGGTTGACAAGCGTCATCGCCTCTGCGCGAGTGATATACTGATTCGGACGGAACGTACCATCCGGATAGCCGTTGATCCAACCCTTGTTTGCGGCGATACCGATCTCATTCTTTGCCCAGTGGAATGCGATATCCGTGAACTTCGAGGACGTATCCGTGTTCTTATCGTCGAAGCGAGCGGCGATTGCGGCAAATTCCGCACGGGTGATCGGCGCATTCGGCGCGAACGTGCCATCGTTATGACCCTTCACAATGCCCATCGAGGACAGCGTGGAGACGGCGTGGTTGAACCACTGACCGCGTGTCACATCGGACAGGCTGTTGGACTGGGTGGAATTTGCGGTGCGGACTTCCTCGGTCAGCAGACGGAAGAAGATGGTTGCCACTTCTGCGCGGGTGATATTTCCATTCGGCTCGACGTTGCCGTTCGGGTAACCGACAATGTACGCAAAGTGATCGTCACCGTTCAGACCGGTCGGTACATCATCCGGAATGTCAACGGTCGGCTTGCTGCTGCCGCCGCCACCACCGGACGATCTGCGGGTCCATACGCTGATCAGCTTGATGTCCTTGTCGATTTTCTCAATCGCAGTTACGATTTCATTGATGTCCTCCCTGCGCCAGCCGCTGAACGTGTAGCGGCTCTGAGAGGTGGTCTGTACCGGTGCGACGGTGTAGCTGCCGCCCTTCTTCACCTTGGCTGCCGCCGGAACTGCGCCTGCATCAGACGGAATGTCGCCGGTTACTTCGTAGGTTACGCTGCAGAACTGACCGTGTGCAGCCTTGAGCGCCAGTGCATCGGAAACAGCCTCTTCGCTAACCGTGTATTCATAGCGTAGTAGGCATCGCCTTTACCATCGCCGTTCCAGCGCTTGTAGGCATTGTCCGTCAGCTTTTCCTTGCCGTCGTGATACCAGCCTACGATCGGGTCGTTGCAGTTGTCCAGTACCCAGTCCTTGCCGACAGGTGCAAAAGTGATGCAGCCATCGCAAGTGTAAGTTTTATACTTATAGGTACCGTTGTAAATATCATCGCCAGCAATCAGTGCATGGTTGTTATACAGCTGTGCACCAGCAGAAACAGTAATTTCACCGTAATTGCGGATACCGCCGCCATACTGAGTTTTGCTGCCGTTGTTCTTGATAACCGTGTCGGCACCGATTTCGATCATACCGCAGTTTCTGATTGCGGAAACTGCACAAATCTTCAATTTTCAAACAAAAAGGACGTGCCTTTGGGCACGTCCTTCCGTTTACGCTTTATCCAGCAGCTTGATGATTTCTGCAATCTTCTGCTCGCGTTCGTTCTGATCTCCGGTCTCAAACGCATCCTGCACACAGCCGGAAAGATGTCCGCGAAGAACCTCTCTCTGCGCCTTATGCACCAGCGATTCCACCGCCTGCAGCTGCATCATAATATCCATGCAGTAGCGGTTGTCCTCGATCATTTTGAGCACGCCGTCGATCTGCCCGCGCGCGGTTTTGAGCAGCGGCTCGACCTTTTTACGATCTGCCATCATTTGATGTCAACCACCTCATAGCCCGCCTCGGTGACGGCTGCGGTCAGAACGGCATCCTCCGGCAGCGTTTTGCCCGAAACAACTGCCTTGCCTGCATCCAGATCGACCGCAACATCACAGCCGGCTGCTGCACCCTCGAGTGCCTTTTTGACATGTGCCACGCAGTGCTGACACATCATGCCATCAACCTTGATTGTCTTTTCCATAACATTTTCCTCCTTTTTATGTGCCGTAAGCGGCTTTTCGCCGCTTATGGGCAAAACAGCAGGCGTCCCCGCCGTTTTTCTCGGTGTTGCGCTGAAAAAGCGCAGGCGCAGCGCGTTGGATACCACGCAGACGGACGAAAGGCTCATTGCCGCCGCGCCGATCATCGGACTGAGCTTGATGCCGAACGGCACCCACAGCAGACCCGCCGCAATCGGAATGCCGATGCAGTTGTAGAAGAACGCCCAGAACAGGTTCTGGCGAATGTTGCGCATGGTCCGGCGCGACAGCCGGATGGCATCCACCGCGTCCATCAGGTCGCTCTTCATCAGCACAACGTCCGCAGACGAGATAGCCACGTCCGTGCCCGCACCAATCGCAATGCCGACATCGGCACGCGCAAGCGCCGGTGCATCGTTGATGCCGTCACCGATCATGGCAACCTTGCGATTCTTGCCCTGCTTTTCGCGCACGATGCGCTCCTTGTCCTGCGGGAGCACCTCAGCGATCACATCGGTCACGCCAAGCTCGGACGCGATAGACTGGGCGGTTTTCTTATTGTCGCCGGTGAGCAGCGTTACGTCGATGTGCATGCTGCGCAGCGCTTCGACTGCCGCCTTGCTGGTCGGCTTGAGCACATCAGCGACCGCAAAAATACCGACAATCTGACGGTTTGCCGCAAAGAACAGCGGCGTTTTGCCTGCTGCGGCAAACTCATCGCCCAGCTTCTGCATTGAGCCGGACAGCGCGAGACCGTTGGCGAGCAGCATGCGGCGGTTGCCCGCA
This sequence comes from Butyricicoccus sp. OF27-2pH9A, assembly GCF_027693185.1. NCBI lineage: Bacteria > Bacillati > Bacillota > Clostridia > Eubacteriales > Butyricicoccaceae > Butyricicoccus > Butyricicoccus sp. OF27-2pH9A. The sequence continues at coordinate 260,908 of NZ_JAQEXK010000002.1, read as the reverse complement.
AAGCACGGCACGCCGTCCACGGATGCGCGAATGCCCTGCCCCTCGAGCATCTCAAAGTCGGTAACCGAACGCTCCTGCGCGTTCTTCTCGCGTGCATAGCGCACAATGGCGTCCGCCAGCGGATGGTCGCTGCGGCTCTCGAGTGACAGCGCCAGTGAGAGCAGGTCAGCCGACTCCACACCGAAGGATTTTACGTCGGTTACGACCGGACGTCCTTCGGTTACGGTGCCGGTCTTATCCATAATAACTGCGTTTACGTTGTGCAGATTCTCGAGCGCCTCCGCCGACTGGAACAGCACGCCGTTTTTCGCACCGACACCTGTGCCGACCATGATAGCGACCGGCGTAGCCAGTCCCAGTGCGCACGGGCACGAGATAACCAACACCGAAATCGCGCGTGTGAGCGCAAAGCTCGGCGTTTCGCCGGCCAGCAGCCAGATAATGGCCGTCACGAGTGCGATGCCCATAACGACCGGCACGAACACGCCCGCAACCTTATCGGCCAGCTTGGCGATAGGCGCCTTGGAGGCGCCTGCCTCCTCTACCAGACGGATGATCTGGCTCAAGGTCGTATCGTCGCCGACACGCAATGCCTTCATAACAACATAGCCGCTCTTGGACACGGTTGCGCCGATTACGGTATCGCCGACATGCTTTTCGACCGGCATGCTCTCACCGGTGATGGCGCTTTCGTCCAGATAGGCGCTGCCCTCGGTAATCTTGCCGTCAACCGGCACGGACTGACCGCCGCGCACGATAACGAGGTCGCCAACCTGTACCTGCTCAATCGGCAGCTGCATGGTCTGACCGCCACGAATGACCTCGGCGGTCTGCGGACGCAGGTCCATCAAAGCCGCGATGGCTTCGCCGGTCTTGCGCTTGGCACGCGCCTCAAAGAACTTGCCGAGCGTTACCAGCGTCAGAATCATGCCTGCGGACTCAAAATACAGGTCGTGCATAAAGCTGTGGGCTGCCTCAGGCGTGGGCGCGAGCGCGATTTGAATCAGCGCGTAAATGCCGTACACGAGCGCCGCACCCGAGCCGACGGCGATGAGTGCGTCCATAGTCGGGGCACGATGCAGCAGCGTTTTGAAGCCGTTGATATAATATTTGCGGTTGATAATGACAATCGGCAGCGTGAGGATCAGCTCCGTGAGCGCCAGATTGAACATGCCGTCCATGCCTGCCGCATAGGACGGCAGCGGCAGCCCGACCATCTCACCCATCGAGAAGTACATCAAAACGACCATGAACACCGCCGAAACGATAATGCGGGTCTTCATTTCCTTCAGCGCCTCGTCCGCCTGCGGGCTTTGCGCCGGAGCCGAGGTCTGCCTGCCATCGTCCACCGCAGCCGTGTAGCCGCCGGACTCGACCGCCTTTATAATCGTCTGTGCGTCGCACGCGTTTTCGTCGTACTCGACCGCCATGCTGCCGGCGAGCAGATTTACCTGCACGCCGCTGACACCCGGCACCGCCGAAACGCTTTTCTCCACATGGGCGGAGCAGGCCGCGCAGCTCATGCCGCCCACCCGAAACCGTTGTTTCATATCGCATCTCCTATCTGTACCCCTCCCCTACGGGAGGGGGTTCTATTTACAGACAAAGTATACACCCAGGGAACAGTATTGTCAAGAACGAAGTTAGCCTTGACGAACACCCACAAAATATGGTATGATATCTATAATTAATGGTAGTTGAAGTAGTCCATAGGACGAAGTAGACGAAAGTTTACTTCGTCCTATTTTTTTGCGTTCAGCTGCATTTCTATTCGTTATCAAAAAATATTTCACATACACAAAAAGGAGAAAACAAAATGCCAAAAAACAAATTTCAGGACGTTATTTACACCATTATTATGGCTTCTGTCATGGTATACGGCATGGTAGCGTACAACATCGTGCTGAACACCGGTTCCATGCAGAACTGGGTATTCCTCGCGGTATTCCACGAGTGGCCGATCATGACTGTTATCGCAATTCTGCTCGAGCTGGTGTTTGTCGGCAAACTGGCGATGAAGGTTGCATTCCGCCTTGTCAATCCGCGCGAAGCCAGCCAGACCAGCATTATGCTCGCTATCTCGGCTGCATCCGTATGGCTGATGTGCCCGTGCATGAGCTTCTTTGCCACCCTGCTGTTCAAGGACAGCCATAACGCACAGTTCTTTGCAATCTGGGTGCAGACCACCGTTATGAACTTCCCGATGGCGCTGCTGTGGCAGTTCTTTGCAGCCGGTCCGCTGGTGCGCCGCATTTTCGGTCTGCTGTTCCGAGAGAACGCAGACAAGTCCTCTGCAACGGAGATGGAGTCGGTTTAATCTTCAATCGAAAATTTTGATTTGCCGGTTTACTCGGCACCGGTTTTGCGGGACACACGAGTTGCGTTAGCAATACGCCCTTTCCGGGCGAGAAGGTTTTCGCTTAATCCAAGCAGGGAATTGCGCTCTGCGGAGCGCGGGGACGTGCGCTGACGCCGCGCGGGCACATAAGAGGGATGGACACCTAAGGTTTGCCCGTAGGCCACTAAACCTTTTTCCCGCGCCGTGCGCGGATTTAATGAGCGCGTACCCCTCTTATGAATCTCCCCGTTTCCTCTTAGCACGGCGAAATTTGCAGAACTGAGACTATAAAGGAACGGCAGAGGATTCTTTCTACCGTAGGGGCGGCCATTGGCCGCCCATTTCTTTACCTCTACGCAATGCCAGATTCCGTACTGCTACACATATCGGCTACTCTCCGCAGGCGCGACACAAGGTGAATTGCCCGAAGGGCAAGAGAAGGTCCCCTGGGGGATACCCGTGTCGCGCAACTCGTTTGTCTGGATATTACGGACGGCACCTACGGATTTCACCTATCCATCAACTCCTACCTCCTACCTTGCAGAACCGCTCACCTTGACACCAACAAAAAAGGAGAACCCACCCGGGTTCTCCTTTTTCATTACGCCATATCCTTGAGCAGACCATGCTTCTCATAGGTAGTGGTGCGGACGATCTTATTTTCCTCATCCACAAACACGACCTGCGGAGCATAGCCGTTCTTGACCTCCTCCGGCGTCAGCTGCGCGTACGCCATCAGAATGACCTTATCACCGACGCTGACACAACGTGCTGCGGCGCCGTTCAGGCAGATCATGCCGCTGCTGCGCTCACCGGCGATCGTATAGGTCTCAAAGCGGTTGCCGTTCTCAATATCCACGATGGCAACCTTCTCATATTCATAAATACCGGCCGCATCCAGCAGATCGGCATCAACGGTAATCGAGCCGACGTAGTTCAGCTCGGCCTGCTTGACCGTTGCACGGTGGATTTTACCCTTGAGCATCTGTACTGTCATGCCTTATCCCTCCACCGAAAAGTTGTCGATCAGGCGTGTTTTGCCGATATAAACCGCCATAGCGACCAGTTCGCCGCCGTTGATCTCACGCACCGGCAGCATGGTCAGGCCGTCCACTGCGGAAACGTAATCAATACGCGCGAGCGGCTCCTGCTCGATAAGCGCACGCATGGCATTGACGATTGCATCCGCGTTCTTCTCGCCGTTCTGTACCAGATCCTGACCGAGCTTTACAGCGCGCGACAGCACGAGCGCCGCCTTGCGCTCCTCTGCGCTCAGATAGGTATTGCGCGAGGACTTCGCCAGACCGTCCGCCTCACGGATGATCGGGCAGCCGACAATCTCAATGCTCATAGACAGGTCGAGCACCATGCGGCGGATGATCGCCAGCTGCTGTGCGTCCTTCTGACCGAAGAATGCCTTATCCGGCGTTACGATGTTAAACAGCTTGGAAACGACCGTGCACACGCCGCGAAAATGAATCGGACGGGTCTTGCCGCACAGCTGGCGCGGCATTTCGGACTGCACCTCAACAAAGGTGGCAAAGCCGTCCGGGTACATCTCGGACACCTCAGGATGGAACACCATGTCACAGCCGCACTCGGTCAGCAGTGCACAGTCGTGCTCGAAATCACGCGGATAGGTCTCCAGATCCTCACCCGGACCGAACTGGGTCGGATTGAGGAACACGGACGCTACCGTGCGGTCGCACTGCTGCACAGACGTTTTGACCAGACTGGCGTGTCCTTCATGCAGATAGCCCATGGTCGGCACCAGACCGACGGTCAGACCCTGCTGTTTCCACTCGCGCACCTGTGCGCGTACTTCTGCGATGGTTGTTGCGATTTTCATTGTATATGCTCCTGTTTCTCTCAAAATTCAGCGTCGAGTTTGGCGAGATATTCATCGCTGCAGTCGGACTTGACAAAGCTCTGCTTTTCGGTCGGGAACGTGCCGTTCTGCACCTCGTTCATGTAAGCGCGGAACGCGTCCACCATGCGCTCACCGATATTGTCGAACTGCTTGGCGAACTTGGGCGTAAAGTCCATATTCATGCCGAGCATATCCTGATAAACCAATACCTGTCCGTCACAGCCTGCGCCCGCGCCGATGCCGATAGTCGGGATGGTCAGCTTTTTCGAGATGAGCGCCGCCAGCTTGGGCGGTACGCACTCGAGCACGACCGAAAATGCACCGGCCTCCTGTACGGTGAAGGCATCCTCGAGCAGCCGCTTTGCCGCATCCTCGCCCTTGCCCTGTACCTTAAAGCCGCCGAACACGTTGACGCTCTGCGGCGTCATGCCGATATGTGCCTGCACCGGAATGCCAGAATCCGTAATGGCGCGAATCTGCTCGGCAACGGCTGCGCCGCCCTCCAGCTTGACCGCATGACCGCGAGCCTCCTTCATCAGTCGGCCTGCGTTGCGCACGGCTTCGGAAACCGACGCCTGATAGCTCATAAACGGCATATCCATGATGACCATGGTGTTCTCACACGCGCGCACGACGCAGGCGCTGTGGTGGATCATGTCCTCCATCGTAACCGGCAGGGTCGTGTCATAGCCCATCATGGTCATGCCGAGCGAATCGCCCACCAGAATGGCGTTGATGCCCGCTTTTTCCACCAGCTTGGCGGTCGTGTAATCGTAGCTGGTAATCTCGGTGAGGCGTTCGCCGTTTTGCTTCATCGAGAGAAATGTGCTCACTGTGTTCTTCATTCGTTCTGCTCCTTTTCCCTATTCAGCAGGGCGGCAAGCGTGCCGTAATCCTGCTCAGGATGTTTTTCCTGTGCCATTTTGACCTGTTCGAGTCCCAGCAGCGCGTAAAGCTGCCGGTCGTCTCGTTCCGTCAGGCACGACAGATGCTTTTGCACGGTCTGCGTGTCACCGCGCTCAATGGGTCCGGTCAGCGCTGAGACGGCACCGTGCTCGATCACATGCGCCAGATTGCTCCGCATGAGCGGCGCAAGCGCGTGCAGTGCGTCCGTTTCGGAGAATCCGCAGCCGCCCAGCAATTCGGCGCTGCGCTGCACAAGTGCGCAGACAAAGTTGCTTGCCAGTGCACAGCTGAGGTGGTACTGCGCCTTGCTCTCCGGCGAAATGGTCTGCACCTGCAGCCCCAGTCCGCGCAGCAGCGGTACAAAGACCTCGACCGCCTGCGTGTCTCCCTCGACGCAAAAAAAAGCACCTGCCAGCTCCCGCCAGCAGTTATACTTGCTGCTGATCGGAAATAGCAGATGAATGGATATTGCATAGGCTCCCTGCGCGTGAATACCCGGAAAGGCTTCCTCGGCTGTGCAGGCGCCGCTGCAATGACATATATACTTGTCCTGAATTTCAAATTCTGCGACCTGCCGATACACCTCGGTGATCGCATTATCCGGAACGGTGATGAAAATCGCGTCACTATCTTCGATGAGTTTGCCCAGGTCGGTATAGTGTCCGGAATTTGTAAATTCTGCGGCTTCTCTTGCGCTGTCGGAATTGCGGCTGTAATAGCCGGATATCCGCACGCCTTTCTCGGCAAGCAGTCTGCCGAAGGAAAAGCCGACTTTTCCTGCTCCAACAATGCCAATGTTCATGCTGTCACCCGCTTTCTGTGGTGTGACGCAACGTAAAATCACTGTCGGAAAAATTTGAAAAACATGTTGTGACAAGGTATAGCTTCCGCTCTGCGGAATGCCATCCATCAATGGGTATTATACCCGCTTGAGATAAGAATGTAAAGGAAAAGTTTTCGGCTCCGGGGAGTCAATCAATAGTGAACGCAAGTTCATTTATACGAATTTCGTTCTGTAATTCTGCTCATAATCGTTAAAACCGCTCTGTATCAAAAGATACAGAGCGGTTTCCGGTTATGCGTAATACGCGATCCTGAGCAGCTCCTCCGGTGTAGTAACACCCTGTTTTACCAGTTCCAGACCCTTTTCCTTCAGGCTGCGCATGCCCTGCTGTTCCCGCGCGTAGGCCTCGATCTCCTCGGTTTCGGCGCCGCGGCTGATCATGCGGCGGATATTGCGGTCGATCGTGACGATCTCATGCACAGCAATACGGCCGCGGTAGCCGGTGCCGTTGCAGTGTGTACAGCCTGTGCCGCGCTTGATGGTCGTGATATCCTTGCCGAGCAGCGCCTGCTCCTGCGGCGTAACTGCGACCTCTCTGCCGCAGTGCGGACACACCTTGCGCATCAGTCGCTGCGCGACCAGACCGACCAGCGAGTTTGCGATCAGATAATGGTCGATGCCCATATCGGCCAGACGGACGATACTCGAGACCGCATCGTTGGTATGCAGCGTACTCAGCACCAGGTGACCGGTGATGGCGGCACGAACCGAAATACCGGCGGTTTCGCCGTCACGGGTCTCACCGACCATGATGATATCCGGATCCTGACGCAGCAGCGCGCGCAGACCGGACTCAAACGTCAGTCCGGCAACCGGATTGACCTGCGTCTGGTTGATGCTCGGCACGTTCTTCTCCACCGGATCCTCAACCGTGGAGATATTCACCTGCCGGTGCGACAGATACTCGAGCACCATGTACAGCGTAGTGGACTTACCCGAGCCGGTAGGACCGGTGATATAAATAATGCCGTTCGGTGAGTTGAGCATAGGCAGGAACCTTGCATAGCTTTCGTCATCCATGCCGAAGTGGCTGGCGTGATCGACCTGACCCGCCGTTGCCAGAATTCGCAGCACGGCCTTTTCTCCGAACACGGTCGGCAGCAGCGATACACGGATGTTGACGTACTCGCTCTGTCTCACACGGATACGGAAATGACCGTCCTGCGGCAGACGGCGCTCGGCAATATCGAGGTTCGCCATGATCTTGATTCGCGCGATCAGCGGCTGATGCACACTGCGCTGCAGCGTTACATAATCGACGATCGTGCCGTCGATACGCATGCGCACGCGCGTGCTGCCCTCAAACGGCTCGATATGCACGTCGCTCGCGCCGGTGCTGATTGCACGGTCGAGCAGGCTGTTGAGCAGCTTGACGATCGGCGCTTCCGGATCGCCGCTTTCGCTTTCTTCGACCTGCAGCATCTCCACATTACGCTCTGCAAAGTCCTCGTTGGCGGTCTGTGCCGCCTGCTGCGCGCCGACCTCGGCGTAATAGTAGCGAATCGCGCTCTGCAGCGGACCCATTTCACTCAGGCGGATGACCACCTGACAGCCGGTCAGCTGGCGCACTTCCTCAAAGGCAAAGTAGTTAAGCGGATCGTTCGTCACGACCTCGAGGTTCTTGTCCGCAAAGCCGACCGCAAGCAGGTTCTGCTTTTCCGCCAGCTCACGCGGAATCATGCGGACAGCGGTCAGATCGACCTGCATCTGTCCGATGCTCACGATCTCCAGTCCCAGACGGGCAGCCAGTGCCTCGAGCACCTGCGTCTCGGTGACAAAGCCCAGCTCGATCAGGATCTGACCGACTCGCTTTTCACGGTGCTCCTTCTGGTAGGCGAGCGCCTGCTCCATCTGCTCCTGCGTGATGTAATTGCGCTCCATCAGCACTTCGCCGATACGCAAATTGGTTTTCATGCGTCCGCCTCCTTGTCGCTGACACACATATAGATCTCCAGCGTGCCGGTGATCAGATTGGTGCTGACCGCCTGCGTGTTGTTCTCCACATAATCATAGTCTGCAATACTGAAATTGGTCACGCGCAGACCCTTGTACCTGTGCTCTACCTCATCGAGGAAGTTCAGCCACTGGGTTACGGCGCCCTGCGCCGAGATAGTCGCAGTGCCGATGTAAACGCAGTTGACCGGCTGCAACGGCGCTGCCGATGTATCATCGGTCGAATCGGCGGATTCTGTATCGGATGAGGTGTCCGCACTGCCGTCCGTCTGCGCAGCTTCCTGCTCGGCGAGATACGCGCTGACCGCACCCGGAGCGGCCTCCGTCAGCGTCAGCGACTGCGGAAACAGTCCGTTCTCGAGCGCGATACCCGTGATGATATCGTCCATCTGACGGGTTTCCAGATCGCCCTTGTAGTATTTTTCGCTTGCCGTGTTCAGCGCGGCTTCATTCTGCGCGATAATATCGTCAATCGTCGCGAGTGCGGCAATCTGCGTCTGATATTCCTGCTGCTTTTGTTCGGCGGCGTCATACTCGTTCTGCAGCGTTTCGTGATTTTCCATCGCAGGACGGATGAGATACATGCCGAAAATGACGATTATCGCCAGACAGGCCACCAACCGGAGCAGCTTTTTATCACGTTCGGTTACAACGATGTTCATTCGGCTGCCTCCTCTCCCAGCAGGATACAGTTCAGGCTGAGAACGTACACGCCGTCCTCATAGGTATAGCCGGTGTAGTCCACCTTGCGGAACAGATCGGTTTTCTGCAGCTTGAGCACATAGCTCGGAATGTCGATAACGCTGCCGCTCTGTGCATCAAACTGCAGCGCGCCGGTGGCCGCATCGTAGCCGGTCAGCACCATGCTGACCTGAGCGCCGCCTGCCGCGCCGATTTTGCTCATCAGGGTGCTGTCCACCTGCGGATAGGTGGCAAGCGCGTCCGTCAGATTGCGCACCTGCTGCAGTCCCTGCACCAGACTGTCATTGCGCTGCTGCTTTTCGGCAGATTCGTTGTACTGCTCGATCACAGTCGGATCGTTCAGCCAGTCGTTGATGTCGTCGGTTCTGTGGCTCAGGCTGCTGTTCATCCGCAGGAACACACACCAGACCGCGGCGCACACCACCAGACACACCGCAATCGGTGTGTAGAAGCTGTGCAGCAGGCCGGTCTGCTTTTTGCTGCCGCGGGACAAACGCCGATAGCTGCGGAGCAGATCCAGCTCCTTGTTTGCACGAAGCACGCGAATCAAAGCCTCGGCACAGCCGAGCCAGTCGTTCAGCCGCTCGCCGTTCGGCAGGGCGCGGAACGCACGGCATTCGGGCAGACGGCTCACTTCCAGACCCAGACCGCGGATACCCGCCAGACACACCTCGAAATCATCATCCGAGCAGCCGGCGTAATACACATCGGTCAGCGTGCCGCCCGAGCGGCTTGCCGTGTGAAACTGCATCGTACCGGAAACATCCCGCGTCATCTCAGTGCCAAAATCCACCGTGCCCGGCTCACTGAAAATACGGCTGCGGCTGGAATAACGGTACTCGCCGTTCTCGACCAGCAGCGAAAGCACGCTGCTGCCCTCAAAGCACAGCCAAATACAGGTCTTGCCCTGCATGGACTGCATGGCATGCAGGAGCTTGAGCCGTCCTGCCATGGTAACGGTAACGTTCTCCAGGTGCAGACCGAGCCGATCGGTCATTGCAAGGTATTCCTCCATCGTTTCCTTGCGGCAGGCAGCGCAGAACAGCTGCTGACGGCCTTCGGCATCTGTGCCGAGCGGCACATAGTCCGCCGCCGCAAGCTGATCCTCCCGCGGACGCATTTCGTGCCGCACAAGCTCCTCCAGCTTGTTTTCCGGCATGCTCGGTGCGGTGATAGTCTTGGTGGCAACCGCCTCATCCGGCAGGACGAGCGTAATGCCGCGGGTCGGCAGCCTGTGCTGCTGCCAGAGTGCGCCTATCGCCTTCTCCCAGTTTTCCATGCCGCCGCCGTGTGCGGGGGCACTGTAAAGCACCTGCACGGAAGGCTGCGCGCCGGACTTGCCGACCGCGACAAGCACCTGCTCCTCCTGCAGCGCCAAAACGGTTGTGTTCATTCTCATTTCTCCCCTTTTGTGAGGTTTACACGTTTCCGAGGTTATACGTTCCCCGAACTCTCTATCGCGCTGTACGAGCCGATGATCGGCGACATGACCGCGATAATGATAAAGCCGACCACAAACGCCATCAGCACGATCAGCATCGGCTCCAGAATGGTCATCATGCGCTTGCTCGCCTGCTGTGCATCGTACTCCATCGAATCCGCAATGGAATCCAGCATGGAGTCCAGACGGCCGGTCTCCTCGCCAACTGCGATGCTGCTGCACAGCTTGCGCTGAAAGCCATCCACCGTCTCGAGGGCGGCGGACAGGCTGACGCCCGAACGCACCTGCACAAGCACGTCATTAAACTGCGAAACGATGTAGGCGTTGCCGATGGTATCACGGGCGGTCTGCAGCGCAGTGACGATCGGCAGACCGCTCGAGTACAGGCTGCTGATGGTTCGCGCGAACCGCGCCGTGCAGATAACCTGATTGAGCGGACCGAAAACCGGCATTTTGAGCTTTCACCGGTCCATTTCCAGCCGGACGGCCGGAATGCGCAGCAGCGAGCGGATAACTATGACCACTGCCGCGACACCCAGTATCATCAGATACCATTTGGTAACCATAAAACCGGAAAACGCCATCAGCGCCAGCGTAACACCCGGCAGCGAATCCATTGTGGAGAACAGATCGCTGAACTGCGGCAGCACGAAGGTTACGATAACGATAACGACTGCGACCGCCAGAATCGCAAGGATCATCGGATACATGAGCGCCGACTTGACCTGCTGATTCATCTGATGTGCCTTCTCGTAGTGGAGGGCGAGCCGCTCCGCGACCTGATCTATCTTGCCGCTGCCCTCGCCTGCGCGGATCATGCCGAGCATGAGCGTCGGGAACACCTGCTGCGCCTCGAGTGCGGCGGACAGGCTGGAGCCCTTCCGCACCTCACCCAGCACATTCTCGTAAATGCGGCGCAGACCCGCGCTGATGCCCTCATCCTGCGAGATGATCGTCAGCGCGCGCACCAGACTGACACCCGAAGCCAGCAGCGTGGACAGCTGACGGCACAGGTCGCTCAGCTCCTGCGGACGCAGTGTGCGCGGCTTGCGGCCCGCACCGCGGCGGGTCGCACTCTGCAGATACAGCCCCTGCGCGAGTAATTGGGTATACAACGTGTCATAGTCCGCAGCCTCCATTGCGCCGCGGACTATCTTTCCGTCTATGTCCTTTGCCGTGTAGCGGAACAGCGTGTGACTGCTGTTCGGTTTGACCGTGACGGTCAGCCTGCGGTTGTTGGATGCAGCCATGCTGACCCTCCTCTCCATTCATTACAATAATCCCATATACCAGTCCGCGATCGTTTCTCCGAAAAACATGGCGATCGCAATGCCGATGCACAAAAACGGACCGAATGCGAACTGGCTTTTCCGGTTTGCCTTCTTTTGGGCGAGCAGCAGCGCGCCGAAGCCGCCGCCGAGCAGAATGCCGATGAACGCGGCAACGACCGTCAGCTTTGCGCCGAGAAAAAAGCCCGCGCCGAACATCAGCTTGATATCACCGCCGCCGAAACCGCCGGGCACGATGAGCGCCAGAAGCAGCATCGGCACACTGACGATCACGCAGCCGATCAGCCGCGATTTTATCCCCAGGCTGGGGGTAAGTATGTGCGCAGCGATGCCGCAGACAAACAGCAGCGCCGGAAACCGGTCGTAGATTTCAAGCGTGTCTATGTCCATGAGCGCCACGACCGTCAGAATACCGAGCACGACGAACGCCAGCGCCGCCTGTGCGCTCTCGCCGCCGAAGGCATATGCACAGGCACAGGAGCACAAGCCGCCGAGCACCTCGATCCAGAAATCCCTTGCGGGGATTTTTGCACCGCAGCCGCGGCATTTGCCGCCCTGCAGGAGAAAGCTCAGGCACGGGAGCAGCTCCGCCGCCGACAGCGTGCGCCCGCACGCCGGACAGTGACTGCGTCCCTTCACCACGCTTTCTCTGCGCGGCAGGCGCCATACCACCACTCCGAGAAAGCTGAATACGCACGCGCCCAATGCAAACCGTAACAGCCATAATACAGCATAGGCAATGTAAAGCATTGGTTTCCTCCTCGTTTGGGTTGGTTTGGAATGATTTTTTACAAATAGAATCTACCATGCAGAAAACCGCATGGCAGGTCACAGCCACTTAACTGTTAAGGGGCTGTGACCCGCCATACCGTCCGACGGCGAACGCGCACCGTGCGTTCACTGTGCTGCGGCGGCATGAATCAGGTCAACACCGACGGACACGTTCCAAGTGACCGGATCGGCGGTGTAGGTTACGGTGAAATCCCCTTCGGTGTAGATCATCTGCTGTACGGTATAGCCGTTTTCGTCGGTCTGCAGCACCCAGAAATCACCGGGCACCTTGCAGGCTGTCAGCACCTCGTTGTAAACCGCCTCCGAGACCCCGCCCTCATGGGCGGAGTCCGTGAAGGGACGGTTTTCGCCGTAGGCCTCGATCGAGGCGGCGTATAGCGCCATACGCACCGTTTTTGCATTGCCGAGCGCCACATGCGCGTCTGCCCGATAGAGCAGACCGAGCACGCTGCCCGCCGCCGCGATCACAGCCAGAAGGATCACACACACCACCGTCAGCCACCAGCTTACCGCGCCGTATTTGATCGGCGCAGTCGGTCCGTGGCGTTCGGTGCGGTTAATCATTAGTCAGCAACAGTATAGTTGCCGTCAGCGTAGGTGCAAGGCTTAGTATGGGTCTTGCTCGTCCAAGTCAACGTTGCAATTTTACCATCAGTTACGGTAATATTCGACAACGTACCCTTATCGGTAAGTTCTGCCAGTTCCAGAGTCTTACTCAGATCTTTGTCTACCTTAGCCTTATAGTTGTCAAAGGTCAGGGTCTTGTCAACAGTAGCCTTAACGCCCGTGCCATATGCTTCATCATACAGTGTCTGAGCCGCCATTACTGCCTGACGGCACTCAGCAACAACCTGCTTCTGACGAGCCTTGTCGATATAACCAGTCAGAGCCGGAATCAGCAGTGCTGCCAGAATCGCCAGAATAACCAGAACCACGATCAGCTCTACCAGCGTAAAGCCGCCCTTCTTGCTGCGGCGCTTCTGCTGCAGCGCGATCATTTTTTCCATCATGATCTTATTCCTCCAATTTCATTTTTGTTTTTCTATTTCTGTAAACCGCGGCGGTGCTCCGCAGAGTTACACATATTGTATTGCCGTTATGCCGGCTTTTTCGTTGCCGTCACCCCGGTTTTCACCGAAATATCGTACCGCAGGTCAATGATGAGCGAATCCGAATAGATTTTATCGGTCAAATCCTTATCGCGGTAAATTGTCACGGTGGCGGTAACGGTGTGCTTTGCTTCGTCGATTTTGAAATGCAGTCCGGCGCGCAGCCCCATATAAAAGCCCTCTGCGTAGGTTTTCGTCATGGCTCGGGCAATGGGATTGCCGTCCGCATCCTGACTGTAGCCATCTTTATAATAACGCTCGACAAGATAACCCTTTTCCACCCGAGGCTGCTCACCGGAGTCCTTATCGGCAATCACGATTTTGGTTGGTCCGCAGCCGTCTGCCGTCAGCAGTTCCGCCGCGTTATATCCCTGTTCGGTCTCATAGCCAAACTCGATCGCCGAGCCTTCGGACGAGCCGGTTTTATTCGTTACGTCCGTGCCGTTATCGTAGCATTTGATGTAATCCGTGGCGGTCTCCACCTTGCTGCGCACGGTTTCGAGCAGGTCGTCCGCGATCAGCTCAGCGCTGTTCAGCTCCTGCGTGCGGCGCGATACCTCGGCCGCCGGCCGCAGCGACGCGCTGAATACGCCGATGACCAGACACAGCAGTCCGGCGCCGACCACAAGCTCCACCAGTGTCATGCCTTCCCGGCCGCGCAGGATTGAGCGAATGCGTTTCATGCCGTCACTCTCCCTTCGCAAACCGGTAGAAGGGCACGGTTTTGCCGTCCTCGGTTTTGGCGTTTACGGTCTGCTTTTTTACCTGTACGCGGAAGGCGTCAATATCGGTATCTTCGCCGTCCGACGTCGTTACTTTAAAATCGTATGCGGCAGCTTCGCCGTCCGCGACTTCTGCACTCCCGCGCACGCTTTCCTGCAGTTGGGTCGCGTCCCTGCGGAGCTGCTCCGACTTGCGCTGCGCATTTGCGGCAAAGCCGACTGCGCCGTTCAGCGCTCCCAGGAGCAGCATGAACACCACCGTGGAAACCAGAATTTCCACCATGGATTCGCCCCGGCGGTCGCGCAGCACGCGAATCAGTCTATTCATCGGCTGCACCTCCGGTTGTCCGGGCTGCCGGCTTGTGGATGGGTTCGTATCGGCTGTACGTTGGATTGTTGATATCATAGGTGTAGCTGATCTCCACATGCTCCGTGCGGGCATCCTTGCCCTCGCCAATGACCTTGGGTTCTACCGGCTCCTCGCCGTTGGCACTTCGGCAAAAGCGGCCGTTTACCCAGTAGACCGGGAACTGTCCGCTGACGCCGTCTTCCCCTTCCCATGTGTAGATTGGCTGAAAACTGTCCTTTCGGCGGTATTCTGTGGTGTACATGTAGCTGTCCGCTCCCTTTTCCGCCTTGACGCCCACCCAAACCTGATGTCTGTTAAAGGTTGTCTGCTCTGCTTTTTCGGTGCCTTCGTTCCGAGCATCGTATTCAAAGGTATCGCCTGTGATCGGGTCCTGCGCATCGGTAACATCACGGAGCAGAATCGTAATCCTGCCGTAGTTATCCTCGGTCGAACCCGCATTATAGCAGGCAGTGGTTTCATCTGAACGGTCCGGATCGTAAATACCCAATCCCGTATCTTCCGCTAAAATGTTGTTCACTTCACGGTAGAAACAGCCTTCCGGCGCAAAATTGGTATCTAATTCGGGCTTTATTGTTTTGTATTCCTGCAGTTCGCTGTCCAGCACCTGTGCAAAGGACTGCGCCAGCTGATAACAGCGTTCCCTGCCGATCTTGCGGTTGGCCCGCGAGAGCAGCATGGATGAGGAATACACGATACTGAGCGAAAGCCCGATCAGGACGGCGACAGCACAAAGTGCTACGATCAGCGAAACACCGCTTCGCTTGCTGCGCCGCAGGGTGTCCCATCCCTGACGTATCCGCTTCATGTCTGCCGCCTCCCTTCGTAACTAAAATCTGCGCTCAGCAGGATCGGATTCCGTATAACGGTCGCTCTTGCTGTCCGCAATGACAGTTACCCTGCTGATCTGTATACCATTCGTCAGCTGCAGGGTCTGATTCTCGTGCGTTACCACGGAGAAAATGTTAGGCAGCTTCAATGTAAATGTGCCGTCCTTCACCTGCAGCATGGTATCCGGCTGATAGCTGTAATAACGAATGCTGCCATTGGTAAGGCTGTATCTGCCGTTGACCGCACTGCCCTGTTTTACAGTATACCAGTCATCCCCTGCAACTGCAAACGTATTTTGACCATTTATGATAATCTCCGGCAGGTTCCCGCTCATATCGACGGTAACCGTCGTGGAATTATCGTCCTTATCGGTCAATTCAATCCGATACAGGTCAGCGTCTGCCACCTCGTTCCACGAGAGCGCGGTAAGCTGTGCAGCCCACTCTGCCGTGTTGATAAGACGATTCATCGGGCCATAGCTGACCTCAAGCGCCTCATTCACGTTTGCCAGCGACGCGCTCGGCGCTTCCAGCTTCACACGCGGGAATACCACATCGCCGCTCGATACCCAGACCGAGCTTACCTGTCCCGCCGACTGCGAAATACGAGCCTCAAACCGTACAGAACAGCCTGCGTATTTCGTATCCAGATTGGTCAGGCTGCAGACGTAGCTGCCGCCGCTTTCGCTCATTGCAGAAACGGGGTAAGTCACCGTTGTGCCGTCCGTCCCAGTGATTTTTGCCCGCAGCAGATAGGTGCTGCCGCCGGGCGGTACACTGGCCTCATTCTCCGGCGTAACGGTGACCTGCAGGCCGCCGCTTCGGAAGCCGGCCGCCGGAATCGGGTTGTTTGCTGCCGCATTCCAGTTGTACGACCACTTGACGCTCGGCGTATCCAGACGCATCGGCACGGTCATCGTGTACACGATACCGTTCGGGCTGTCCGCGTAGCCGGAATCATCAGCAGCCACCGCCACCAGATAGAGGTCGATGGTCTTGCCGGCGTAATCCTCCAGACTGCGGCTTACCGAGCAGGTGCCGCCCCTGACGGGCACAAGCGCACCCAGGGCAGCGGCCGTTTCGCCCTCCGGCTGCACATAAACCTGATAGCCTGCACAGCCGTTTTCGCTGCCGATGGCACTCCAGCCGATGGTGTATTCCAGCTCGTTGGTATCCGGGTTGATTACCGATGGCTGTCCCGGACGCTCGAGGCGCTGCTTGACAGCGTACTTCTTCGTCGTACTCAGGCCAACCTCGCCGTATGCCTGTCCCAGACGGGTAACGGTCAGCTCAACCTCGGCGTACTGCCAGTCGTCCGCGCTGATGGTGAACGATTGGGAAGTATTCGGATTCTCCTGCGTACCGTAAACCTCGTTGACCGGAATGCCGATTCTTGCGCCTGCCGCAGTAATGCCGGTCAGCTTGACGCTGTAGTGCGGCGCTGCAGTCCCCTGACCGGGCTGCGTCCACGAGAACCGGTAGCTGATACTGCCGTTATCTTCCTGCATCAGTACCGGGTCGTTCAGCTCCGGCGCCGTCAGCGGCTTGATGTTCAAAGCCTCGG
This sequence comes from Butyricicoccus sp. OF27-2pH9A, assembly GCF_027693185.1. Classification (NCBI taxonomy): domain Bacteria; kingdom Bacillati; phylum Bacillota; class Clostridia; order Eubacteriales; family Butyricicoccaceae; genus Butyricicoccus; species Butyricicoccus sp. OF27-2pH9A. The sequence continues at coordinate 244,181 of NZ_JAQEXK010000002.1, read as the reverse complement.
TTCTAATGTAGTTTGCAAAGTCAATTGCGTGGCCAAGGACATGACTGTAAATGATCCTGTCCTGCTGCTGAACGCCCTCCGCGCTGTAAGTCCGCAGCGTAACAGACGCATCGCCGGTCTGCCGGGTATCACCATAGGTGTAAACCGGTCCCAGACCGGAGGCGGCGTACCATGCACGCACCCGACGATTTGTGACATTCTCCGCGAAATACTCCTTCGGCAGGTTGCGGAAGTTTGCCGTAACCGTGTTGCCCGCCGAGGTCAGCACATCCTCATACGCAAAAACATACTCATTTGTGCCAACCGTGCCGAGCACCTCGATACGGTAAATCGGCGGTGTTTCCATCTGCGGCTCGTTGACCGTCAGTGCAGCCGTGACCGTGCAATCATCCACCGTACTGCCCGAGTACGATACCGACAGCTTGTTGATGCTGCCGTCCGGCTTGTACTTCGGCGTGTCAGTCGGGATGGTATCCGTCACGGAGGCCGGCTGAATGCCGTTCGTAATGCCTGCCGCTGCCGTGACGATCAGCTCCTTCAAATCATCGCCGTTGATCTCGGCGGTATGGTTGTTCTGATCAATAGTCACGGTCTGCGAGCCAAGCCTGAAGGTAATCTTCCAGTTGCTGAAGACCGCATAATCCGCAAGGTTTTTCAGCGAGATCTGGTATTTAGCGCCATTGTTCCAATGGCTCACCAGTCGGATATTGACATCCGGTGTCGGCAGCACCGACACATTCTGCGTCGCCGCAGTTTTCCATGCAGAAGGCGCGGTATCCTCAAACAGACTGACAGCACGAACCGACAATGTAATGGTCTTGCCTGCTGTGTCTGCCGCAAGGCTTGCCGGCAGCTGGAACGAACCGCTGGTCGTACCGGAGCCGTACGCCTGTGTGCCGTTCAGCTTCGGGTCCCACTGTCCCTGTCCCTTTCGGTTCGGGATAAAGCGCAGATTGGACAGTACCTCCTCACCGTCAACGAACACCCTGCCCTCGTAGTACAGCGGGCGGTCGTCGTCCGTGATGGAGACGTTGAAGGCACCGTCATCGTTCTGCCGGAGCGAAACGTCAAAGGAGTCATCCAGTGCACCGGATGCCGTCTTGCTGTGCTCCATATCGCGGTAATTGGTGCGGACGTACTCGTCAAGCAGCTTGCCGTTCTGATTAAACAAGCCATTCACTCGGTAGATATTCGGCCGCAGCCACGATTGATTGTTGCCTGTCGTCTGCGAAATCGTTCGATAGGTCGGAGAATCCGGCATAACAAACAAAACACGTCCGGTGATTTCACCCGAAGTACGAATGATACCATTATCGTCAATCGTTGTGTTGTCGTTTGTCATGTTGTAGTACAGCTGATTATTGTCCGTATCCACAGAATCCAGATTCGGACCTGCAATCGCCGCAAAGGTCTTATCCTTCCATTTGCCTTCGATACCCAGATTGCCGAAGGCAATCATACGCGAATACGCCTTGCGCGATTCACTTCGATAACCATACTGAAACGTATGTCCTACATCGTTTGTCAAACCCCAGGTATCATAAAAATAATAGTTGTTTCCCACATTATTTTTATCCGATATCAGGCCAAAATCATTTCCAAAAGCAGCAATCGACCAATCCTTGTTTGTATCCTGGCTGACGGAAAAACAATTTTGTATGTAGGTATTGCCTGCGGCAATTTTAGAACTGCCGCTCTTGCCATTGCGCTCGTAGCGATCACCCATAATGCCTGCAGAATACGGATCACCCACCAGCTTTTCCGCATAGTTGCGGCAGCGATCAATGTTCAGCACAATATTTTCGGTCGAAATACCGATGGAATACCGTGCATCGTTATAGCTTTTCGACAGCACATTATCCGTAGAAAAGAAGCCGACGATACCGGAAGCCATCGAGCCTGCGTAAATTTTCACACCGGGTGCGTTCACGCAGTCTACCACGTTGATCGTATACTTCTGTCCATCTCCAGCTTTAGTCGCTTCATACGCCGTAATATTGCCAAGAATGCCGGCACTGTCATTCGCACCGTCTGCCTTACTCTCACCATTGCGGCTGTAAACGCTGCCGTGGTTCTGACAGCTGATAATATCAAAATCCTGATTGGAGGCCGCATGATACAGCTGTGCTACAATACCGCCCGAAGCGCCTACCCAATCCGCCTTAAATGTGGTCTGCAGATTGCCATAGTTATAACAGCCTTCGATTATGCCGCCGTTATTCGTCCACTGACCGACAATACCGCCCGAATAATTCGAGTGATAGCCATAAACAGTACCATAATTGACACAATTCCGGATCATCCAATCCGTGGTGGTCTTATTCGACTGCGTACCGATAATGCCGCCTGCAAAACGGTTGGTCGCATTACTGCTCCGCTGGCGGCCGACAAACGCCTGATTGAGCAGATAGGACAGGTCCTTTTCGCTCTCGTTCATGCCGACAATACCGCCGGTGCCGACACCGATGCCGTCCGACTTGTTGACCAGCAGCCAGCTGCCGCTGACGCAGCGATTCAGCTCACCGGTCGGCGCATTGTAGCCCGCCACGCCGCCGAGGTTGCCGTTGCTCGATACGATGATCTGCATGGTGCGGTCTGCCGCTACGCTCTTGCTGCCGCCGTTGTAGGACAGCTTTTCCACATCCGTCCGGTCTGCCCACTTTACCCAGGTGGAATCCGCAGACAGCTTCTGTGCCTCGGCATTGGACAGCAGGTCGCTCACCTTGCTGACATTTTCCATCAAGGCTTCGGTGCTCTTATCGCCGGACATGGTGATCGTGCCCTTGTTATAGCCGGTCACACCGCCGACCATGCCGTTTTTGACCGTGATCGTGCCGGTTCCGGTATTGTCTATGTAGCACTGCTCGATGATGCCGGTCGTATCATTCTTGCCTGCAATGCCGCCGATATGCGAGGACAGGCGTTCCTTCTCTGCCGCCGAACTGGTGGAGGTTGCGGTGTACACACCGTCCGCCGTCAGTGTCAGCCTGGAAACGGTACTGCCCTGCAGCAGACCGCCGTTCAGTCCGGCAATGCCGCCGTAGCAGTTGCCGACCGTACTCTTTCCTTCATCGACCGTGCCGGAGTAAGTGCATTCGGTTACCTTGCCGCTTGCATTATTCTGACCGACTACACCGCCGAGATAGGTATACTTCGTGAATTTCTCGAAATTCGAGGTGACCTTCACCTTGCTGACCGTACCGCCCGCTCGATTGATGCCGACTGCACCGCCGACCTGCAGCGTGCTTGCGGAAACGCTGTATGTCGGCTGCTGCGAAACCTCGGTTTCAGTAACCATACCGCTGTTGTCTCCGACAACAGCACCCAGAATGAATGCACTGCCGGAAATCGTGATATGATCGCCGAGTACCGCTCCTTGAACCGTACCACCCTTGTAGTTTACCGCACAGATCGCGCCTGCCGCAGTCTTGTTGCGGGTGATGAGTGTTACCCTGTTATCCGTGCCGACGCTGCAGCTCCTGATCGTGCCGTAGTTTTCGCTGGCAACACCGCCTGCATAGCCGTCGTTACTGGTGACGCTGCCGTTGCCGATACAGCTCTCGACCGTGCTGCCCGCGCTGTTCATGCCGACAATGCCGCCTGCCGCACCGACATTTGCGGTCACCTGACCGAGATTCTTCGCGTACCGCAGAACAGCCTTTGTGCCCTCCTGCGCGCCGACAACGCCGCCTGCACTGCCCGCCGCTGCGCGGACCTCTGCCGCCTGATTGGTCAGGCAGTTGATGCTCGTGCCGCCGAGTGTACCGCGGTTAATGCCGGCAATACCGCCGACCATACTGCTGCCGCGCACGGTCAGCCTGTTATCCGCGGCAATGACATCGCCCTGCATGCTGCCGCTTGCCGGACTGAGCGTGCCGGTTGCGGTATTCACGCCGATCACGCCGCCGACACCGCTGCCGCTGCCGTTGACACGGCGCTTTCCTGCCGGTGTGCTCGAAAGCACGATCGCACCGCCGTTTTCGCCCGCAATACCGCCGACACGGCCTGCACCGCTGACATTGGCACTGCTGGTATTGTTCTGTATCCTGCCGCCGCTGAGATTATAGCCGACGATGCCGCCGACCGTATTCCGTCCGGTGACGGTGCAGTTTTTCTCGGTCGTGCAGTTTTCAATCGTGCCCGCCGTCCTGCCGCCGACGTTCAGACCCGCGATACCGCCGATATAATCCTGCGTTGCGCTGCCCATGCTGCCGGAGAGCGTGCAGTCGCGGATGATGCCCTCGTTCAGACCGACCACGCCGCCCATGGCATTCAGACCGTTCATCGTGCCCTTGCTGGCACAGTGGTCTATCACCTGATTCTCACCGTTGACGCCGATCACACCGCCGATGACGGAAACACGCAGTTCGCTGCTGCCCAGCTCATCGGAGAGTGCCTTCGCGGCATCCGTGTACTTCTGCGCCTGCAGATAGGATACCATATCCACACCGGTTTTCAGCTTGCTGTCCGGGAAGGTGTCCTCTGCCGGACGGTCAAAGCCGCCTGCGTTCAGGCAGTGCTCCACCTTCATCCGGGTCTGCGGCTCACAGCTGCCGATAATGCCGCCTGCATACGCATACGCGCGGATGGTCATGTTGTTGGAAACTGCAGACAGTCTGCCTGCACTGTTGCCGTCCGCTGTGATGATGATGGTATGCGTATTGGTAGATGCCTTGACCGTTCCCGGCACATTGCTGTTGTTTGCCGCGATGCCCGGCAGAAGCGCATACAGCGTTCCGCCTGCCCGGTCTTTCTCCGTGTAGGTGCGCTGATAGCCGATCAGACCGCCGCAGAATGCCTCTGCAGTGACCGTGCCAAGACTGTTGTCGACCTTGAGACCGCTGACCGTGACATCCTCTCCCGGATTGACCACATTTGCACCGATCGCACCGCCGACATAGTACCGTCCCTGCACACTGCTCGGCTTGATGGTCAGCTTCTTCTCGAGCAGCTTTGTCGAAGCATTCAGACCGATCAGACCGCCGACGCAGTCTCCGGTTGCGGCAACACGGCCGCCGATGAGCGTATAATTGATATCAATCGTGCCGTCTGTGTCGTTATAGCCGACCAGACCACCGACATAATGCTTGCCGACGACGATGCCCGCCACACTCCGGTTAGAGACTGCGTTATCCTTGTCGCTGAAGATGATCGTGCCGCTGTTGTAGCCGGTCAGACCGCCCGCATAGCTGCCGACGGCTCCCCAGTCCGTGACACGCCTGTAGATCGCATTATTGGTGTCCGAAACATAGCTTGCACAGTTTATGATGGCCGCATTGTTCTCATTTGCACCGCAAATACCGCCGATAAATACATTGTATCCTGCAACGACACCTGTGTTGACGCAGTTTTTGATCGTCGAACCGCCTTTATTCTCACCGATGATGCCGCCGACATACGAATTGCCGATGACATAGCTTGCGTTAACGGTTGTTCTGGTGCCGTTTTCACTGAGCAGTGCCGTCTGCGTATCAGACTGATTCAGCGCACCGATGATGCCGCCGACATACTCGCTGCCGAGAACGTAGCCGTTTGCCTCGGTCTCGCAGTCATACAGCACACTTTGTTCGCCGTAGCCGACAATGCCGCCGACATATCTGCCGCGCAGCTTGTCTCTATCCTCCTGCTTATAGGTGTAGCCGTCCGCATATCCGGCACGGCTTCTGCATTCGGAAAGAGACGCGTTATGCGCGTAGCCGACAATGCCGCCGATATAATGTCCTGCCAGCGAATGATCATCTGCGGCTGTGCTGCTGAGAATCAGCCCCTCATTTTTGCAGTCAGCCATATCTTTTCCCGTGGCCTGATCCTTGCCGGAAAAATAGCCTGCAATGCCGCCAACCGAGCGATTGCCCGTTACAGCAGCGCTGTTGGTGAGGGTCTTGACTGCGGCACCGTTTGTTGTCAGGCTGCCCGCAATACCGCCGATACCGCGCGCAGTATCGCCGGTCGGCAGCGTACCGGTTACGGTACCCGATGCAGACAGCTTGATTACTGACTTAGAATCGCTGACCTCAATCACACCGGCCACACCGCCGATGCCCTGCGCCTGTGCCGAGGTCAGCGCAGCTTCCACCTCGGCTTCGGTGCCGTCCACGGTATCGCCCTTCAAAGAGCCATTGCTGTAACCGCAGACTGCGCCGACACCCTTGAGCTTGTCCGAGGCAATCTCCACCTGCGGATTGAGCAGACGCAGATTCTGGATCGTGCCTGCGTTTTTTTGGAACAGACCAAGATACTCTGCGTCATCGGCAATCGAGGTCTTATCCAGCTTGAGATTACTGATGACATTCCCGCCGGTAAACACGCCGGCAATGCGGTTCAGCAGACCGCCTGTGCCGTCCAGTGTCTGATTGCTGCGCAGCGCAGGGATGCTCGGGAAGCCGATATCCTTGCCGGTGGAAACCGAAAGTGCGCCGCGGGCTGCCGTACCGTAAACCTTTACACTGTCGCTCATCCAGTCCAGTGAACGCGCGGTAACGGCAAATGCCGCCGTCGTATCCATATAACGGATATTGGACAGATGACGGAAGGTTTCGATCTCGCACCGGCTGTTATCCGACCGGGTGCCGTCACCGAAAAGCGTGTTCGCCTTATTGGATTCGATAGCGTCACTCTTTTGATACTCCTCACCGCGGGTGTTTTCTGCGTTCGGGTCCGGAAACACCTGCACGGCTGCGTAAACATTCAGCGGGGTTTCCAGCTTGCCGCCGAAGCGCGTGATGCTGGTATCGCTGCTCTGCCGGAAGGCTGCTTTATCATCAGACAGCTTGTCCAACCGGTCGTACAGCTTCGCATTCATCATACCGTCCAGCACGAGTGTTGCCCGCTTGCCGGTCCGGTCATATTCCATGGGGAAGGTATAATTCTTCGTCGCATTATCCTCGGTCGTAACCGCAACCGACTGCGAACCCGTTTTCAAATCCCTGCCCGGAATATTGATCGACAGAAGCTGTGCTTTATCCTCACTGCTGTACAGCTTGACCTCGTAATAAACCTTATCCAGATCCTGATCCTTCACATTGCTCGACCAGTTCAGCGACAAAGTTTCACCGTTTACCAGATTGATCGAGGTGATCTTCAGCTTAGTCGCATCCAGACTGACAGCATTGACTGCATCCTGAACCGAGTAATAGCCCAGCCGTTCTTCCCTGCGCGTATCGCGGCCGCGCTTGCTGTAATCAATATCCAGCCAGCTACCGGACATATCCGCCGGTTTGCTGTCCTCATTCGATCCGTAGTACAGTCCCTTGCAGTTTGTGCCGTAGAAAACCGAATAAACCTGACCGCTTTCCACGTCGATTTCGATGCAGATTGCAGCATTCAGCACACTTTTATCATAGGTATCCTGCGAAAGAAGCGCACCGACGAGCGCACCGTCACCCGACAGCTCACCTTCTGCGTATTCGCCTGCATCCAGACGAATGCCGTAAATACGGCCGACCAGCTTTTTCCGGTCCTCGTCCGACTCATCAAACGACTGATTCAGCACGCCTTCCTTCTTCACCCTACTGCAGAACGACTCCCATTCACCGCCGGTACGAAGGTAGGTCAGCTCGGATTCTGCCGACAGATACATGGTCTTAGCGTACGATTCATTCTTTCGGAACTGCGACAGATGGATATACCCCAGAAGGCTCGGTACAGCGATAGCAAACAGAATGCTCAGAATGACCAGTGCAACTACCAGCTCTACGAGGGTAAAGCCGCCTTTTCCGCACTTTTTGCGCTGCTGTGTCATATTCGCTGCCTCCTTCCCTTCAGATATAGGATAAATGGGTATACTGCCCCAATTTAGTCATTTTATATTTTACTAACTCCTACGTTTTCTGTCAAGTATCGACACCGTTCAACTGCAATCCCCACTGTTTTCGCGTATTTCCTCTGATATTCACCATGATTTTCATGCCATACAAAAAAGGCTGCCGAAGCGAGCTTCGGCAGCCTTCTGTAATCTTTACGATTTCTTAATTAAAGGAAGATGTACTTGAGTACGAACAGTACTGCCAGAACGTACATCAGCGGAGCAACCTTCTTGCCCTTGCCGGCTGCAACATTCAGCAGAACGTAGGAGATAACGCCCAGAGAGATACCCTCGGAGATGCTGTAGAACAGCGGCATAGCGATGATGGCGAGATAAGCCGGGATGGACTCGGTCAGGTTGTCCAGATCGAAGTTGATCTCGGTTACGGTGCCTACCATCAGGAAGCCAACCATGATCAGCGCCGGAGCGGTTGCGAAGGACGGGATGGCGGTGAAGATCGGCGCAAACAGCGTGGATACAAGGAACAGGATGCCGGTAACCAGAGCGGTCAGGCCGGTACGGCCGCCGACTGCAACGCCGGATGCGGACTCAACAAAGGTGGTGGTGGTGGAAGTACCCAGAATTGCACCTGCGGAGGTTGCAATCGAGTCTGCCAGCAGAGCGGGCTTGATGCCCGGCAGCTTGCCGTCCTTATCGAGCATCTTCGCCTTGGTGGCAACACCGATCAGCGTGCCGAGGGTGTCGAAGATATCAACGAACAGGAACGAGAAGATGACAACGATGAAGTTTACGATGCCAACCGCGCTGAAATCAACATTGAAGCACTGGCCGAAGGTCAGACCCAGTCTGGAGAAGTCGGTCATGCCCCAGCTCGGGAACAGAGAATAGAAGCCTGCGTCCGGCGTCGGAACGTAAAGGCCGGTCACCTGACAGATCATGCCGAGGATCCAGGTCAGCAGGATGCCGTACAGGATGGCGCCCTTCATCTTGCGGGTGTAGAATACTGCGGTGAAGAACAGACCGATCAGCGTCAGCAGTGCGCAGATGCCTGCGGTGTGGAAATTCTCCGGGAAGCTGATGATGCCGACCAGCGTTGCGGAGTCCACGCACAGGCCGGAGTTCTGCAGGCCGATGAAGGCGATGAACAGACCGATACCAACCGAAACACCCTTTTTGAGCGTCAGCGGAATGGCATTGAAGATGGCCTCACGGATGTTGGTGAGCGACAGGACGATGAAGATCAGGCCCTCAATGAATACGGCCAGCAGCGCAACCTGCCAGCTGTAGCCATAGCCTGCAACAACGGTGTACGCCATAAAGGCGTTCAGACCCATGCCGGCAGAGAGCGCGAACGGCAGGTTTGCCATAAACGCCATGCACAGCGTGCCCAGGCAGGATGCCAGAGCGGTTGCCAGCAATACCGCGGTGGTATCCATACCGGTGGAGCCGAGTACGCTCGGGTTTACGGCAAGGATGTACGCCATGGTCATAAAGGTAGTGATACCGGCCATGACCTCGGTCTTGACTGTGGTTTTGTGTTCCGATAGCTTGAAAACACGTTCAAACATCGAATAACCCCCTTTTTAATTTTCAGGCTTTCGCCTTGATTACTGTGAAATGATAATTTTACTTACTTCCCCTCGTAAGCGACAACCGTCTCCGCCGGACAGGTTTTGATGCGGTCGCGTCCGTGCAGACCCTTGAGCTCCAGCAGGCAGACAACCTTGACGACCTTCGCGCCGAGCTGCTCCAACAGGTGGACAGCCGCCTCAAGCGTACCGCCGGTAGCGATCAGGTCATCGACAACGACGATCTTCATCCCCGGCTTGATGTCATCGCGGTGTACCTCGATGGTCTCCATGCCGTATTCCAGCTCGTAGGACATGCGGGACGTTGCACGCGGCAGTTTGCCCTGCTTGCGGATCGGAATGAATGCCTTATGCAGATTGTACGCCATCGGTGCACCGAACAGGAATCCGCGGGATTCCAGACCGGCGATTGCGTCAAACTCCACGCCGTCCAGCAGCGCAGTCATCTCGTCCACCGCCAGATGGAAGCCGTCCGCATCACCGAGCACGGTGGTAATATCGCGGAAGATGATGCCCTCCTTCGGAAAATCCGGAATGCTGGTGATATACTGCTCAACCTTACTCATGAAACCTCAATTTCCTCCTTATCCCTGCCGCCCGGCAGAGAATCAATTATGCTGTTTTGTCATTTGGCAAGCAAAACAGCAATACACTTTATATATTATCAAATCGTGTCGTTTGTGACAAGAGATTGATTGTACGAAATGCAGATTTTTATCATGAAGATTATTGCAGCTATACAAATTCTCATCAAATTGTTCACTATCGGATATGGAGCGGGCGCCGTCCGGACGACTGGGCGGTTCACCGCACCCGCGGCGCCGCGCAGCTCGTTGGCCCGGTGGTTACGGACGGCATCTGAGAGTTTCATCTTTAGTACCTCTTACCTTTTATATAACCGCTATTTACTGTAACCATCTGCATCACATTTATTGCGTTCTTCCTATCGCTGTGCTATGCTGTGTATATACCGACTAACCTTGTTTATGATGGGAGGCTGCTGTGATGAATCGAAAAAGCGTTATCAATATTCTCTGTGTCCTGTCGGCCATGATTGCTGTCGGAATTGCGGTTTGGATCACTCTGACTGCCCACACACCGCACACGATGGACGATTATATCAACCATCAATACCTGATTGGTGTTTCCAGCGGAATCGCACTCATACTATGTATTATCCGCAGCTATATGCCAAAATAGCAGAAGAGACGCAACTGCGTCTCTTTTTTATTCTATGGAGAGCGGTAAACCGCAAGTCTCTCTTCACTCTCACTCTAATTCTCAATTTTCCATTTCTCTCCTCATCCAGCTCATCAGCATTCCAACGATATAGACCTGCTGCTCCGCCGAAAGCGGCACGCCCTGCGGGATGCCATGCCACTTCTCCAGACAGCCCCGGCAGCAGCAGGCGGTCGCGTGCTGCGCGATGAACACCGGATGCCCGCGCATGGGTGTCTGCTTGCCGTCGTTTTTCGGCGCGGCCGGTGCAAGCCGCTTGGAAACGAAGTCTGCCGCGTGGTCGGCAACCGTGTTCCATCCCTTCTCGCGGATATACTGCTTGTCCTGCGCCTTCAAATGAAAGCGGCTGCGGAAATTCGAGCGCGAAAGCCGCACGAGCATCTGCGCATAGGTTTCCTGCCGCTGTTTGTCTGTCATTGTGCTCACCTCTTTTTATAGTATACTCCGATCGACTTTTTTACGCAATCCGGATAGAACATTTGTTTTCTTTTCCCGAATATGATATACTATCTCTGCATTTGATTTTCTGTATCTTCAAACGAAACGAGGAAACCTATGGAACCGACCAAATTTGATATGAAATATGCTGCTGTCCGGCGTGCGATCATCGAACAGCGCTTTTCCAAGTTAAACGACAAGCAGCGCGAGGCTGTCTATCAGACCGAGGGCCCGCTGCTCATCCTGGCGGGTGCGGGCAGCGGCAAGACGACCGTGCTCATCAACCGCATCATCAACATTCTCAAGTTCGGCGACGGACTGGAAAGTGAATTTGCGCCCGACTGGGCGACTGAAGACGATCTTCTGTTCCTGACCGAATACCTGACCGATCCTAAGCCGGAGAACCGCGCCCGCGCGGAGCACCTGTGCGCGATGAATCCCGCCCGCCCGTGGCAGGTGATTGCGATCACGTTCACCAACAAAGCCGCGCGTGAGCTGCGCGAGCGTCTGGAATTTGCCCTCGGCGACGAGGAAGCCGCGTCCGCTGTCTGGGCGTACACCTTCCACACGGCATGCCTGCGCATTCTGCGCAAGCACGTTGACCTGCTCGGCTTTGAGAGCGCGTTCACCATCTACGATGAGGACGACAAGAAGCGCGTCATTCTCAACGTAATGAAAAAGCTCGATCTCGATCCCAAGAATTTCGATCCGCGAACCGTAATGGGCATGATCTCCCGCGCAAAGGACAAGCTGATGACCCCGCGTCAGTTCAGCGCGGATGCCGCCGGTGACTACTTCCGTGAAAAGGTCGCAGACGTCTACCGAGATTACGAAAAGGCCATGAAAAAGGCCTGTGCGCTGGATTTCGACGATATTATCATGAAAACCGTGCTGCTGCTGCAGAACAACCCCGAGGTGCTGGAATACTATCAGCGCCAGTTCCGCTATGTTCTCGTGGACGAGTATCAGGATACCAACTACGCGCAGTATGTGCTCACCAGCCTGCTGGCAGGCTATTACGAGAACATCTGCGTTGTCGGCGATGACGACCAGAGTATCTACAAGTTCCGCGGTGCAACCATCACGAACATTCTGGAGTTTGAAAAGCAGTTCAAGGACGCGAAAACCATCCGTCTGGAGCAGAATTACCGCTCGACCGGCAACATTCTCAATGCCGCAAACGAGGTCATCCGCAACAACGTCGGCCGCAAGGGCAAGGAGCTGTGGACCGACCACGGTGACGGTGCGAAAATCCGTCTGCACCGCTCGGACAGCCAGGAAGGCGAAGCGGCCTACATTGCCGATACCATCCGCGAAGGCGTGGAGCAGGGCCGAAAATGGGGAGATTTTGCCGTTCTGTACCGCAACAACGTGCTTTCAGATAACATTGCCGCCGCGTTCATCCGTGCGGGCATCCCGTACCGCGTGTACAAGGGCCGCGATTTCTTCTCGCGCGCCGAGGTCAAGGACATGTTCGCCTACCTGTGGGTGATCGAAAATCCTGCGGACGAGCTGCGTCTGCGCCGTATTATCAACACGCCTGCCCGCAAGATTGGCGATAAATCGGTCGAAACCGCCATGCAGCTTGCCGTCGAGTACGGCACGACGCTGTATGATGTGGTATGCCATGCTTCTCAGTACCCTGCCCTGTCCCGCGGCGCCGCGGCAATGGAGAAGTTCGGCGAGATGATCGAAAATCTGCGCAAACTGCGGGAATTTGTCTCGCTTTCCGAATTGTACGATGAACTCATGGACAAAAGCGGCTACATCCGTGCGCTGCAGCTAAAGGGCGGCGCAGAAGAGGAAAACCGCATTGAGCACATTGAAGAGCTGAAATCCTACATTGTCGATTACGAGGACAAGACCGAAACGCCGTCGCTCGGCGATTTTCTCGAGAACATGGCGCTGTACACGGATGCCGACCAGTCCGGCGAGGACGATGACGCAGTTATCATGATGACCATGCATGCCGCCAAGGGTCTGGAGTTCCCTGTCGTATTCCTCGCGGGCATGGAAGACGGGCTGTTCCCCGGCTTCCGTGCAATGGAGAAGGACGAGGACATGGAGGAGGAACGCCGCCTGTGCTACGTTGCCGTCACCCGCGCGAAGGAGCAGCTGTATCTCACCTGCGCGGAGCGCCGCCTGCTGTACGGCCGCACGCAGTATTCGCATCCGTCGCGCTTTGTTGATGAGATGCCGGAGGAGCTGCTTGAGAGCAATATCACCGAAAGCCGCCGGTTCTCAAACGCAACTGCACCCGATCCAACGCTTTCACGTCCGCAAGTGGCGCGCGCGCGGTATGTCTCTGCCGCAAATACTGCGCCGAGCGCGTCACTGGCCTCGGCAGCTAAAAGCAAGCCGCTGCCGAACTTTGCCGCCGGCGACCGCGTGTTCCATAAGGCCTTCGGCGATGGACTGATCGTATCGGTAAAGCCGATGGGCGGCGATGCCCTGCTCGAAATTGCATTTGATCAGAAGGGCACCAAGCGGCTGATGGCCAAGTCGGCCGGACAGTTTATGCACAAATTATGAGCAAACGACAGGAATTCTGCCTAGCGCTGCACCATCTCGCGCTCACGTTTTTCGTGATATGTGCGCTCCCGCTGTGGTATCTCACGGGTATTTTATCCGATGTTCCACCGGATGTCAGTGCAGACGCACTGCATGCAGGCCGCCGCCAGCTCGCGATTCTGTTTGCGGTATTTACCGTTATTTTTCTTATCGGTATGATTGTATTCCGATTGGGGCGGCTGCCGCGCAGTAAATTTCAGATTGCGGCGCTGATCGTGCTTCTGACAATCGTCAGCTTTCCGTTTCTGCTGTACTGCTCGATTGCAGCTGAATTGCGGCTTGGCAAAGTGATACTTGCGTTTTATACTGCGTATCTGGTTGAAATTTGTGTGCTGATGGGACAAATCCTTCTGTCGCCGCACAAATAAAAAGGAGTTCTCTCACGAGAACTCCTTTTTAGGCTGTCAATTAAGTTCGTTTTCGCGATACTGATGCTGTCGCGCGGCAGCGCGTATGAAATAGCATTTGCAGCCCAAATGCATGAAAACCGGGGGCATGTACCTCGGTTTTCATACTTTCAGAGGGAGAAAGTTTCCGCACGGGAACTTTCGGATGTCCGTGTTTTGCGAAGTCAAAACACAGATTGTCGGAAAAACGAAGTTTTTCGACAGTCTCAACTCCTTTTTCACTCTCTCAGCATTTCCCTCAGCTTCTCTATGGCGCGTTTTTCGATGCGCGAGACCTGCACCTGCGACACACCGACGATGCGGCTGACCTGCTGCTGTGTCAAATCACGCGAATAGCGCAGACTGAGCACCTGCCTGTCGCGGTCGGGCAAGTCCTGCAGTGCCTCGTGCAGCGACAGATGCAGGCAGGTTCTCTCCTCCATTCCCTCGTCACCGACCAGATCACCTACGCGTCCGCCGCCGGACAGCTCCCGCTCGAACGAGTCCACCGACACGTCCGCCTGCTCGCAGGCCGCTACTTCCTCGACCGTCAATCCGGCGGCCTGTGCCAGTTCTGATACGGTCGGTGACCGTCCGTTCCGGCTCTCCCAGTCGCTTTGCAGGCGGCGCACACGAACCGCGCGTTCCTTGACCGCCCGGCTGACCTTGACCGCACCGTCGTCCCGCAGAAACCGCCGAATCTCACCCGCGATTTTGGGCACCGCATAGGTAGAAAACTCGTTGCCGAGCGACACATCGAAACCGCGCACGGCCTTGATGAAGCCGACACACGCCAGCTGATACAGATCGTCCGGCTCGGTGCCGCGCCCGTAATACCGCCGCGCGATCGACCAGATTAAACCGCTGTTGTCCTCGATCAGCCGCGCTTCCGCGTCCCTGTCGCCCGAAGCCGCCTGCTCGAGCAGCGTGCGCATTTCTCCGGTCACGCCTGCCGCTCCTTCAGCACCTTGACCATCGCAACCAGCGTTCCCTTTCCCGGCGTGGAGCGCACGCGCATTTTGTCCGTGAATGTCTCCATGATAGTGAATCCCATGCCGCTGCGCGTGTCGTCGCCCGTGGTGAACATGGGCTGGCGCGCCTGCTCGACATTCTCAATGCCGCATCCGGCGTCTTTTACCTTGAGCTCCAGAGCGCGTCCCTCGAACAGCCGCACCGTGACCGTGATAAATCCACATTTGTCCGCGTAGCCGTGCACAATGGCATTCGTCACCGCCTCGGAGACCACGGTTTTGATGTCGCCAAGTTCCTCCATCGTTGGGTCCAGCTGCGCGACAAATGCGCCGACCGCCTGCCGCGCAAACGCCTCGTTGACCGAATGGCTCTCGAATTTCAGGCTCATTTTGTTGATGACCGCCCGCATTATTCCTTCCCCCTTTCAAAAACCATCACCTGCGGCAGACCGGCTGCTTCAAACACCCGCATCGGCTGCGGCGGTGTGCCGCGCACCGCAAATTCGCGTCCGCTGCGGGCACAGGTGCGGTACAGGTGCAGGACGACCGCCAGACCGGAGCTGTCCATAAACGTCAGCTCGGACAGGTCGAGCACCAGCTTTTCGCACGGAAACAGCACCAGCAGATCCTCGGTCTGCTCGATCGCCGCCCGTGCTGCATGATGGTCCAGCTCACCGGTGTACACCGCGATCAACGTGCCCTCCTGCCTTCTCTGCGTGATTTGCAGCATATATGTCACCTCGAAATCAGCAAAATATTACCTCTTATTTCGCATGGTATCCCGCCCTGCGATATACCAAACAATATACCTATTGAAAACAACTGACACAAAAATAAAAGGCTTGTACTTTCAAAGTACAAGCCTTATTTTACCTGTTTATTCCATTTTAATCTGTCGCTTTCGGTCGCCCGCGCAAAATCTTCTCGCACTCACCAATAAGGTACAGCGAACCGCAGATAAGAATGCAGTCGTTCATCTTCGCATGCTCCAGTGCAAGCTCAATGGCGTGCTCGGCGGATTCGCACTCGTACACGCTCTTGCACGACTGCCGCGCCAGCTCTGCAATCGTGTGTGCATCCAGCGAACGCTCACCCGCATCCGGCACACAGGCGTAAAAGTCGTCCGCGCGGCTGGCTACCTCGTGAACACAGGTTTCGTAGTCCTTGTCGCGCACCATGCCCATCACAACGTGCAGCCGCTTCATCTTGAGCAGCTCATCCACCGCGTGACACAACGCGTCCGCGCCTGCGGCATTGTGTGCGCCGTCAAGCAGGATGAGCGGCTGATCGACCACGCGTTCCAGCCGGCCTGCGATACGCGCCCGCGCCAGACCGCGCACGGCGGCTTCGGTCGGAATGTTCCAGCCGCGCTCACGCAGTGCGTTCAGCGCCCGCAGAGCCGTCCGCGCATTCTGCAGCTGATGCCGTCCGGGCATGGCAATGGTGTATCCCTGTCCCTCATACACGAACGCCGAACCGCTGATATCGCACCGCAGCACGCGGCAGTCCTCCGCTCCGCCGAACCAGACAGCGCCCGCCGCATCGCAGGCACGGCGCAGCACCCGCTGTACATCGTTCGGCTGACCGTCCGCGCAGACAACCGCCGTACCCGGCTTGAAAATACCTGCCTTCTCGGCCGCAATGACCGCCGCCGTGTTGCCGAGCACCGCCATATGGTCGAGCGAAATCGGCGTAATAACGCAGACCTCCGTATTTTTGATGACATTTGTCGCGTCACAGCGGCCGCCCAGACCGGTTTCGAGAACCACAATATCGCATTCCTGCTCAACAAAACAGAGGAATGCCAGTGCGGTCGTGAACTCAAACTCGCCGATGGTCTCACCCTCGGGCAGTGTGAGCGATTCACACGCCACCGTTACCCGTTCGCACAGGCGCGTCAGATCGTCGTCCGAGATCATCACACCGTCCACGCGGATGCGCTCGTAAAACTGCACCAGATACGGCGAGGTATACAGTCCGGTGCGCAGTCCGGCCGCCTGCAGCGCCGAGGCGACCATACACGCGGTCGAGCCCTTGCCGTTCGTGCCCGCAAGATGAACAAACTTCAGTCTGTCCTGCGGGTTTCCCAGCGCCTCGCACAGCGCCTTGATACGGTGCAGACCCGGCTTGCCGGAAAATCTGCCGAGAGAGTGTATGTATTCGATTGCCGTTTTCGGATTTTCGGTATCCATAATAGCTTCTTTCCTTATATTATAATGATACATTTGATTATAACACAGTTTCATCAAATTGAGAATGGAGAATGAAAAATGGAGAATTACCTTTCCGTAAAAGGAGCGGCACTCGCTTCATCTTAACAATCATTTTCCATTCTCCATCCTCAATTCTCCATTAAAACTATAAAAACCACCGAAATTCGGTGGTTTTTATAGTTTTACTTGATCTCCTCGACCGGAATCTGCTTGAGCAGCTCGCTCGGGCCGCAGCCGGAGCACTTTGCACAGTCGTGCATGCATGCCATCGGATCATCCGGATCTTCCTCACGGCCGATCTCGAGGATGGTCGGGTCACCCTGCTTTTCACCGACGAGGAACTTTGCAACCGATTCCTCCGCCGAGCCTTCGCAGCCGGGCACGAGCAGCACGCCGAGCATCTCGAGTGCGTTGCGCGTTGCCAGACCGAGCGAACCGCAGATGAGCACGTCGATCTGCTCCAGACCGGCGAACTTGATCAGGTCGGTCGCGGATGTGCCGGCAATCCCGGCAATGCGCTTGCCGACCGGTTCCCGGCCCTCGGTGGTGATAATGAGCACCTCACGGCAGTCGCCCAGATTCTTGGCGATCCGGCCGTTTTCATATGCTACGCCAATGTTCATAACAGACCCTCCACGGTCTTAAGCGCACCGGAAAGCTCGTCCGGCAGCTTTGCATCCTCGATCTTGCCTGCGTCAACCGCCGCAGCCAGCTTCGGGTCGATCGGCAGCTTGGCCAGAACCGGCAGCTCGTAGTGCGCGGCTACCTCGTCAATATGGCTCTCGCCGAATACCGAAATGTGCTTGCCGCAGTCCGGGCATGCCAGATAGCTATAGTTCTCCACGATGCCGAGCACCGGAATGTTCATCATCTTCGCCATCTTAACCGCCTTGCCGACGATCATGGAGACCAGATCCTGCGGCGAGGTAACAACGATGATGCCGTCCACCGGCAGGGACTGGAACACGGTCAGCGGTACATCGCCTGTTCCGGGAGGCATATCGACAAACAGGAAGTCTACGTCGTCCCATACAACGTCCGACCAGAACTGCTTGACGGTCTCCGCGATGATCGGACCGCGGTAAATAACCGGATCGTCCTCATGCGGCAGTACCAGATTGATCGAGATCATCTGTACACCGCCTTCGCTGCGTGCCGGAAGAATGCCTTCCTCGCAGCCCTCGAGCTGACCGTGTACGCCGAAGGTCTTGGGGATAGACGGACCGGTGATGTCGGCATCCAGCACACCGCAGGAATAACCCTTGCGCGTCATGCCGACCGCCATCATCGAGGTGAGCAGGCTCTTGCCTACGCCGCCCTTGCCGGAAACAACGCCGATGACTTTTTTAACAGAGGCCGCCGGATTGGCTGCAACCTTGAGGCTCTTTTCGCCGCCGCAGTTAGACGAGCAGCTATCGCAATTATGCGAGCAACCCATAAAAAACAACTCCTTACCTATATATCTTGCCTAAAAAACAGTATACCCTAAAAAAACGTTTTCCGCAAGCATAGCACCGGCTTATTTATTGACAAATGCCCAAAACAGAAAAGCACCGCTGTTTCGTGGGGGAACGAAACAGCGGTGCTTTCGGTTAAAAACACAAATTGAAAAAAAGGGAAAAAGAGAAATGAAAAAATCGGATGACGTCAATGCGGGATTTGCGGCTCTCCCTCACTGACAAGTACAGTATACCGTCTTTTTATGCCGAATGTGTGAACGAAATTTGAATATGCTGTGAAGGATATGAAAAGAAAACAGCATATCGTTCAAACCGCAGTTTGGCACCAAAAGAGAAACGCCCTGTTTCCCGGGGGAAGGAAACAGGGCGTTCTCGTTGATGCAAATGAAAAGAGTTTAAGAAAAGGTGATAAAATCAAAGAAAAGAGGTTGTCAGTTTGAGAAAAGGGGAAACTCTTACTGACACCTATAGTATATCGCGCAGACACCCTTTAATTGTGAACAAATCGTGAACAGACCTTGAAATATTTTTAACAATGTAAACAAGTACCCTGCTTAACCATTTCAAAGATACTCCGAGACAGGAAAACACCCCGGCTCCGTGGGGGAAACGGAACCGAGGCATTTTCGATCATTTCACAAAATAAAGGGGGTAAAAGAGAAATAAAAGATTGTAGATGACTATCGATTCAGGATTGCGGCTTCCCTTATCGACAATGTTAGTATACCGCACTTTGCTTCAAAATGTGTGAACGAATTTTGAACAGAATTTGAAAGGTTTGTGTACTGTCGAAAACCCGGTTTCGGACAGGAAAACACCCTGCCTCCGAGGGGGAACGGAAACAGGGTGTTTTCGGTCATTTCACAAAATAAAGGGGGTAAAAGAGAAATAAAAAAATCAGTAGGCTGTGTCGTTCGGGATTGCGGCTTCCCTCATCGACAATGTTAGTATACCGCACTTTGCCGCAAAATGTGTGAACGAATTTTGAACATAATTTGAAAGGTTTGTTTCTAAGGCAACACCGCATAATTGAACAAGAGTAATTTGCGAGTAAATTTTGCGTACTGACAAGACGCGGTGTTGCCTAAAGTTCATAATTTGCCGCTTGGTTCCCGTTTTACCGTGTTACAGCTGTGCGACCATGGTTTTCAGGGCATCCGGGTTCATGGCAGGCGTATCCTTCAGCGGAAATTCCAGACCGAGCCGTTCATATTTTTCCATGCACAGCTTGTGGAACGGCAGAAACTCCAGCTTTTCAAAGTTGGGATAGCTTTCCGCCTTGGCTTTGACGCGGCGCAAATGGTCCATACCATCGGTCAGACCGGGCACAACCACATGCCGAATCCACAGCGGCACGTTTTTCATCGCGGTCAGCTGCAGGAAACGCTCAATCTGGTCGAAATCCGCGCGGCAGTTCTTGAGATAATCCGCTTTGGTGAGGAATTTCAGGTCGCACAGGACCAAATCCGTGTGCGCGAGCACCTTTTCCGCTTTGGAGAGATTGCCCACGCCGGAGGTATCGAGCGCGGTGTGTACGCCGTGCTCATGCAGCTTGGCGAAAAACTCCTCAACAAATTCGGCCTGCAGGAGCGGTTCGCCGCCGGTGACGGTTACGCCGCCGCCATTCTTCCAGTACGGACGAAACCGGAGAGCCTTGCGGACCAGCTCGTCCACGTCGGTCGGTGTGCCGCCTTCGGTCAGCCAGGTATCGGGATTGTGGCAATAGACGCACCGCAGTGGGCAGCCCTGCATAAATACGACGTATCGCACGCCGGGGCCGTCCACCGCGCCGAGGGACTGAATGGAATGAATGTTTCCGGTCATATTGCCACTTTCCTTTCTATTCGGGAAAAATAAATGGCTCCGTGGCTTTGCCGCGGAACCATACCTCTGCCCGCGCCGCGGCGGCGCGTCCTCGTCCGCTGTGCGGGCGAGAGGGGGTTATCCCAAACGGTTTCGCAAGGAACCGGTTGGGTATCTAAGGGGGACAGCGTCCCCCTTAGAGGTTAAATCGCCTCGTGGAACGTACGCGAAATAACCTCACGCTGCTGCTCGCGGCTCAGCTTGTAGAAGTTGACCGCGTAGCCGGAAACACGAATGGTCAGGTTCGGGTACTGCTCCGGATGCTCGTAAGCCGCCATGAGGGTTTCGCGGTTGAGTACATTTACGTTCAGATGATGCGCGTTCTGCGCGAAGTATCCGCCCATGATGGCAACAAGGTTGTTCACCTGCTCCTCATCGGTCTTGCCGAGCGCACCCGGCGTGATGGAGAACGTGTTGGAGATACCATCGCGGCAGTAGGTGTAGCTCAGCTTTGCAACCGAGTTGAGCGATGCCAGCGCGCCGGAAACATCACGGCCGCTCATCGGGTTTGCGCCCGGTGCCAGCGGTTCGCCGTGACGGCGGCCGTCCGGCGTGTTGCCGGTCTTTTTGCCGTACATTACGTTGGAGGTGATGGTCAGGATGGACAGCGTATGAATTGCGCCGCGGTACAGCGGGAACTGCGTCAGTGCCTGATAGAACTTCTCGACCTGCTCACATGCGATCTGATCTACACGATCGTCGTCATTGCCGAACTTCGGGAAATCGCCCTCGATCTCAAAATCCACGATAATGCCGTTCTCCGGATTACGGATGGGCTTTACCTTGGCATACTTGATCGCGGAAAGCGAATCTGCCATGCAGCTCATGCCCGCAATGCCGAACGCCATCAGGCGGCGCACCTCAGTATCATGCAGCGCCATCTGGCTCTTCTCGTAGGCATACTTGTCGTGCATGTAATGGATGGTGTTCATCGCGGAAACGTAGGTCTTAGCCAGCCACGGACGGTAGAAGTCCATGCGGCGGAGAACCTCCTCATAATCCAGCACATCGCCGTCCATGACCGGCATCTCCGGGCCGACCTGCTCGAACTTGTTCTCGTCACGGCCGCCGTTGATTGCCATCATCATCAGCTTTGCGATGTTGGCACGCGCACCAAAGAACTGCATGTCCTTGCCGACGCGCATCGCGGATACGCAGCACGCGATGGCGTAATCATCACCGTAGTACGGACGCATAACATCATCGTTCTCGTACTGCAGGGCATCCGTGTCGATGGATACCTTTGCGATGAACTTCTTCCAGTTCTCCGGCAGGTTTTCGCTCCACAGAACGGTCAGATTCGGCTCTGCGGCAGCGTTCAGGTTGTACAGGGTGTTGAGCATGCGGTAGCTGTTCTTCGTAACCATGTGACGGCCGTCCTCGCCGATGCCGCCGACTGCCTCGGTGATCCACATCGGGTCGCCGCCGAACAGCTCGTTGTACTCCGGCGTGCGCAGGTGGCGCGCCATACGCAGATGCAGCACGAAATCATCCATGATCTCCTGTGCCTCGCTCTCGGTGAGCAGGCCTGCCGCAATGTCGCGCTCAAAGTAGATATCGAGGAAGGTGGAGGTGCGGCCAAGGCTCATTGCGGCGCCGTTCTGCTCCTTGATGCCGGCCAGATAGCCAAAGTACAGCCACTGAACGGCCTCCTTTGCGTTCTCCGCCGGACGGGTGATATCAAAGCCGTAGGAAGCCGCCATTGCGATCATGTCCTTGAGCGCCTTGATCTGGTCGCTCAGCTCCTCAGCGCAGCGGATTTCCTTCTCGGTGGTCGGCACGCTGCCGAGCGCATCCTTGTCCTTCTGCTTCTCCTCGATGAGGCGATTCACGCCGTACAGCGCCACGCGGCGGTAGTCACCGATGATGCGGCCGCGGCCATAAGCATCCGGCAGACCGGTCAGCAGACCAACATGACGCGCTTCACGAACGTCCTTGGTGTATGCGGAGAATACGCCGTCGTTGTGGGTCTTGTGGTACTTGAACTCCTCCTCAATCTTGGGAGAAACCTCATAGCCGTACTGCTTGCACGCATCACGGACCATACGCATACCGCCGAACGGATTGCATGCACGCTTGAGCGGCTCATCGGTCTGCAGACCGACGATAACCTCGTTGTTCTTGTCGAGATAGCCCGGGCCGAAGGCCGTGATGGTGATAACGGTCTCGGTGTCGATATTACGGACACCGCCCTTTTCGCGCTCCTCCGCGAGCAGTGCATCGAACTTCTCACGCAGCGCAGTCGTGCGTGCGGTAGCCGGAGCCAGAAAAGCGCCGTCACCATCATACGGGGTGTAATTCTTCTGGATAAAGTCGCGGACATTGATCTCGTTTTCCCAGTTGCCGCCATTAAAGTTGTTCCATGCGTTCATGTTCTTTTCCTCCTGTTTGTGCTGTCTGCTGTCCTTTTTTATGGTAACAAAAAAGGACAGCATCGCGTATTACTTGCGACACTGCCCAGACGGTCGGCATTGAGATACACTTCACGGTGCATCTGATTACGGAACTCCCTGCTCCCCGGTGGTTTGCGCTCCACCTGTGTCCGTCAGTTGCAGGGAATCTGTCTGGCATTAGCATAACACATCTGCCGTTCAATATGCAACTGCCGAAAGTCACAAAAAATCCATGTGAAAAAACCGTGGAATCTGTGTAAAGTATCTTTTCAATTTACACAAAATAGGGTATAGTAAAAATATGATACTGCGCATTGTACACATATAGAATGCGGAAAACAGAGTCAGGAGGCAGACGAGTATGTTGAAGATTGGTATGCTGACCAGCGGCGGCGACTGTCAGGGTCTGAACGCGGCACTGCGCGGTGTAGCGAAAACACTGTATAATGAACTGGGAGATAAAGTAACCATCTATGGTATTCGGGACGGCTACCGCGGTTTGATCGAGGGCGATTACCACGAAATGCTGCCCGAGGATTTTTCGGATATTCTGACGGTCGGCGGCACTATTCTCGGTACGTCGCGCCAGCCGTTCAAGGAAATGCGCAAGACCATCGAGGACAGCGAGGAGACCAAGCTGGATAAAATGCTGCACACGGTGAAAAAGGCAGACTTTGACTGTCTGGTCATTCTGGGCGGCAACGGCACGCACAAGACCGCAAACCTACTGAGCATGAAGGGTGTCAACGTGGTAACGCTGCCCAAGACGATCGACAACGATCTGTGGGGCACCGAGCTGACGTTCGGTTTCCAGTCCGCGATTGATATCGCGTCCACGGTTATTGATTCCATCCATTCCACCGCATTTTCGCACTCGCGTGTGTTCATCGTGGAGGTTATGGGACATAAAGCCGGCTGGCTGACGCTGTACGCAGGCATTGCCTCCGGCGCAGATGTCATCGTCATTCCGGAGATTCCCTACTCCGCAAAGAAGATTGCCGCAGCGATCGAAAAGCGTGCCAAGGCGGGCAAACGATTCTCCATCATTGCAGTGGCTGAGGGCGCGATAAGTCAGGACGAGGCGAAAATGAGCAAAAAGGAGTTCAAGGCGGCGCGCGAGGCGATGACCTATCCGTCCATCTCCTACCGCATTGCGGACGAACTCAAGGAGCTGACCGGGCAGGAGATCCGCGTTACCATTCCGGGCCATTACCAGCGCGGCGGTGCTCCCTGCCCGGCCGACCGTGTGCTGACCAGCCGGTTCGGCGTAGCGGCAGCGCAGCTTATCACGCAGAAAAAATTCGGCTATATGGTCGCGCTGCAGGATAACCATATCGTACCGGTTCCGCTGACCGAGGTCGCAGGCAAGCTGAAAACCGTTCCGCCCGATGGCGAACTGGTGAAGCAGGCAAGAGCACTCGGACTGTCGATGGGCGACTGATTGCCGAATTGAGAATGGAGAATGAACGCAGCTATTTAATCCGTTCCAAAAAGGACGCATAATATGCGTCCTTTTTTCGTGCAAAAGCACATATAAAATTCCGGTTTGCTTGCAAACCGCAACTACATGACAGGATTTCGTTCAGAAATCTGAGTCATTGTCCCGTGCCGTGCACGACCGCCGTTTCACGGCGGCATTCAATCGCGTTTGCCGTGCAAATGCAAAAAAACGCAGGACATGCGCGCGCAGCGCGGACATAGCCGCGCAAGGATAGCGCCTGCGTTTTTTTACAAGAAAAAAGGGATTTTGTGTGCCCGCCAAGGCGGACGCGCAAAATCCCGTATAGGACGTATCCGAGCCATTGGCTCGGTACGTCCCTCTCGTCCGAAAGCGTGGTTTCGGACGAATTATTTGATCGTCATAACCTGATCACGAGCAGGACCTACGCCAAGCATGGTAATCGGGCACTCAATGATGCGCTCCAGCTCCTTGATGTAGGACTGCACGGTTGCCGGCAGTTCCTCGAAGGAACGGCAGTTGGTGATATCCTCATCAAAGCCGTCGAACTCCTCGTAAACCGGCTCACAGTCTACCAGATCCATGAAGTTTGCCGGGAACTCAGTAACAGTCTCGCCGTTCTTCAGCTTGTATGCAACGCAGACCTTGAGCTTCGGCAGGCCGCGCAGCGGGTCGATCTTGTTGATGACAACGTCAGTCAGACCGTTTACACGAACCGCATAGCGTGCAACGACTGCGTCGAACCAGCCGGTACGGCGCGGACGGCCGGTAACGGTACCGAACTCGCCGCCTGCATTGCGGATGTAGTCACCGGTTTCATCGAACAGCTCGGTCGGGAACGGACCCTCGCCTACACGGGTAGTGTAGGACTTAAAGATACCCATGATCTCGTTGATGGCAGTCGGGCCGACACCGGAACCGATGCAGCAGCCGCCTGCTACCGGATGAGACGAGGTAACATACGGATAGGTGCCCATGTCGAGGTCGAGCAGCGTGCCCTGTGCACCCTCGAACAGCACTTCCTTGCCGGACTTGATGGCGTCATAGGTCATAACGGTGGTGTCGCGCACCATCGGACGCAGACGGTCTGCGTAAACCTTGTACTCTGCGATAACGGCATCCGCGTCGATCGGCTCGCCGCCGTAAACGCCGGTGATCACGCGGTTCTTGCGGGCACAGGTCTCGCGGATAACCTCCTCGAAACGCTCTGCGTCTACAAAATCGTGCATGCGGATGCCGCTGCGCTCGGACTTGTCCATGTAGGTCGGGCCGATGCCCTTCTTGGTGGTGCCGATCGCGGTGCCTTCCTTGGCCTTCTCTGCCTCGCTGAGCGCATCCAGCTCAAGGTGCCACGGCATGATGCAGTGGCAGCGTGCGTCGATGAACAGCTTGTCGGTGGAAACGCCCTTCTCGTGCAGGCCGTCGATCTCGCCGAGGACAGCCTTCGGATTGACAACAACACCCGGGCCGATGACGTTGACGCACTCCGGATACAGGATGCCGGACGGAATCAGCTGCAGCTTGTACTTCTCACCACCGGCCACAACGGTGTGACCGGCATTGTTGCCGCCCTGGCTGCGGACAACCAAATCCGCCTTGCCTGCGAAAATATCAATAAACTTACCCTTGCCTTCGTCGCCCCACTGGGCGCCGAGAATTACCTTACCTGGCATTAGGATTTCCTCCCTTTCTATCTGCAACGTGCTCTTGTCACGCAGTATACTTATAATAGGTAACAGCCATACCTTTAAAATTATAGCATACCCTTTTCTACTTTTCAATGCCGTTTTACACGTTTTTGTCTTGTAAAAGGCGGCTCGCCGTTGTAAAATATTTTATAATAGCGGGAAGTATGGCCGCACGGCGGTCTGCCCCGATGAAGGAGTTCGTTTTTCTATGCATTATCTTGATAACGCGGCGACGACCCGCGTGCTGCCCGAAGCAGCCGAAGCGGCCGTTCACGCGATGTGCGAGGAGTTCGGCAACCCGTCCAGCCTGCACCGCATGGGTCTGGAGGCCTCGCATCTGCTTGAGGACAGCCGCAGGACGGTCGCGTCTGCGCTCGGCTGTCTGCCCGAGGAAGTATATTTCACCGCCTGCGGCACGGAGAGCACCAATATCAGTCTGCGCGGCGCGGCACACCTCAACCGGCATAAGAAAGGCCGCATCATCACGACCGAGATCGAACACGCGGCAACCATCAACACCGCAAAGCAGCTTGCTGCGGACGGCTTCGACGTGGTTTTCCTTGCGCCGGATGCAACCGGCCACATCACGCCCGAGGTGCTGAGCGAAGCACTGACCGAGGACACCATTCTTCTCTCCTGCCAGCTGGTCAACAACGAGATCGGCACGGTGCAGCCGGTCGAACAGCTCGGAAAGCTGCTCAAGGCCAAGGCACCCAAGGCGCTGTTCCACATTGATGCCGTACAGGGTCTTTGCCGTGTACGCCTGACGCCGAAAAAATGGAACTGTGACCTGATGAGCGTTTCCGGCCACAAGATCGGCGCACCCAAGGGCATCGGTGCACTGTATGTCAAGAAGGGTCTGCGTCTGCCGCCGCTGACCTTCGGCGGCGGTCAGGAGCGCGGCATGCGTCCGGGCACCGAAGCCGTGCCGAATATCGCAGCATTTGCCAAGGCGTGCGAGATCCGCATGGCGCATTTTGAAGAGGATTACACCCATGTGCAGGAGCTCGCCGACTACCTCAAGCAGCAGGTCAGCGCCGAGCTGCCGGATGCTGTAATGAACGGTGAAGGCGATATTCCGCACGTTGTCAATCTTTCCATGCCCGGCTGCAAGAGCGAGGTCATGCTGCATGTACTCGAGGGGGACGAGGTTTACATTTCCAGCGGTTCGGCCTGCTCCAAGGGCAAGCAGAGCGGTGTGCTCAAGGCGCTCGGTCTGCCGAAAGCGCGCACGGACAGCGCACTGCGCGTGTCGTTTGCACCGTTCAACACAAAGGAAGATGTGGATGCTTTTGTGGCAGCGGTCAAAAAGGGCGCGAAAATGTTCCGCAGATAAGCTAATTCGTAATTAGGAATTATTGCGAGGAGGTAGGGTTATGAGTAAAAAACATATTATGAACGCCGGTATCTGCTGTATCTGCACGGCCGTGATTTTCGGTCTGCACTTCTTCGTGTACGGCCGGATGCTGCTGGACAATCCTGTGCTGGTTGGCGCTACCTGCGCTGTTTTTATTGCATCAGCCGCAGGGCGCACAGGCGAGGAACGAGAACCATGGTTTCCGCCTAATCATATCGTTACACGGCTTTGTCAGCTGATATTCTGCGGTATCCTCTGCACCATTCCGTACATACTGTTCACGGAACCGTATTCTCTCGACAACTGGATTTTCCTGCCGCTTTGGGCTACGTTGAGCATTATCGAGCTAAGATATCGAGAGCAAAATTCCACTGCCTATGCGGTTACTATGGCAGTCGCTCTGTGTGTTACCGGCGCATTTCTGCTGATTACCCACCCGATTACCGCATCACAGGCGCAGAATATCGTTGAGCAGACAGGCTATACCGACTACGCTTACTACAAAGTCAATCCCAATAACAATACCGCATATAAAGACGGTCGGGACAGCGAGGCTCTCTACTTTACTGCGCCCGAACCTGCGGACAAGTCCGACTACTATGCCTTTTCCGCAAACAAGGATGGCGAAAAATACGGTGTTCTTGTTTCTTATTTTCGCGGAACCATTGACGAGGAACAAAAACAAGGAGTTTAATCTATATGGAATACAAAACCATCACCAAACCGGACGGCTCGGAGCAGAAGCTCGCCGTATATGACGGCAAATGCCGCTTCTGGATGGAGGGCCTTTACGACAGCCTGCCGGACACTGCCGAAAAGCGTGCAGAGGAATGCAGTCTGCCGGTCAAAATCGACCGCCGGGAGGACGGCACGGTCAGCGTCGGCACGCAGTCGCTCGTACCGTGGGAGACCGATTACGGCAAGCTGGAAATCATGGCGGACGTTTACTTAAACTATCTGGCACAGGTGTTCAACCTGCCGGATGATGACTATGTAAAAACCAAGCTGGAGTTCGGCTCGGACAGCGCCGACCGCGACAGCCTGATGACCGCTGAGGAGAAGGAAATCATCAGCGCAAACGAATAAATTTACCATCAAGGAGACAATAAATGAAAGAAGTATTACTGCTCAAGTGCGGTGAGATCGTCCTCAAGGGACTCAACCGCAAAACCTTCGAGGATCGTCTGCTGAAAAACCTCAAGCGCCGCATGGCGCACGTTGCAGACTGCGAGATCACCATGCGCCAGTCGGTCGTTTATGTAGAGATTCCGGACGATGCGGACGCAGATGCGGTTATGGAGTGCGCAAGCCGTGTGTTCGGCTTTGCGACCATCTCCCGTGCAGCGGTCTGCCCGGAAAAGACGCTCGAGAGCGTCATTGCGACCGCAAAGGACTATCTGGCACCCAATTTTGCGGCGGCTAAGACCTTTAAGGTCGAGTCCAAGCGCGGCGACAAGAAATTCCCGATGACCTCCACCGAAATCAGCCAGCACGTCGGCGGCGAGCTTGCTGATCTTTTCCCGGAGGTCCGTCCGGACATGCACCATCCCGACCTGACCGTGCACGTTGAGATGCGCGAGAAGTACGCCTTTGTACACGCAGGTCCGGTTCCGGGTGCGGGCGGCATGCCGATCGGCTCGAACGGCCGTGCAGCGCTGCTGCTCTCCGGCGGCATTGACTCCCCTGTTGCCGGCTGGATGATGGCCAAGCGCGGTCTGGAGCTGTGCGGCATCCACTTTTTCAGCTATCCGTATACGTCCGAGCGCGCCAAGGAGAAGGTGCTTGAGCTGGGCCGCAAGCTGACCGCATGGTGCGGCCGCATGAGCGTTATGGTCGTGCCGTTCACCCACATTCAGGAGGAGATCCGCGACAAGTGCCACGAGGAGCTGTTCACGCTCATCATGCGCCGCTTTATGATGCGCATTGCCGAGCGCGTAGCTGTCGAGTACGGCTGCGGCGCACTCATCACCGGTGAGTCGCTCGGTCAGGTTGCCAGCCAGACCATGCCCGCCATGGCCGTTACCGGTGCAGTGTGCGACCTGCCGGTGTTCCGTCCCTGCATCGGCATGGATAAGGAGGAAATTGTGACGATTGCCCGTAAGATCGACACCTTTGAGACCTCTATCCTCCCCTACGAGGACTGCTGCACCGTATTTACCCCGAAGCACCCGAATACCAAGCCGAAGATGCCGAAAATCCTCGAGGCGGAGAGCCACCTCGACGTTGAAGCACTCGTGGACGAGGCGGTTAAGGGTGTGGAGATTATTCATCTGCCGTAAACACAGGTATTCGCTATGCCGCAGGGCGGGGACACCCCGCCCTGCAATATAACCTCTATCACGTTTTTCCAAAGGAGGAAAATCCATTGAACGCAGAACTTATCGCAGTCGGCACAGAGATCCTGCTGGGCGACATCGTAAACACCGATGCACAGCTCATCTCGCAGGGTCTGTCCGAGCTGGGCATCAATGTATTCTACCAGACCGTTGTCGGTGACAATCCGGCGCGTCTCGAGCGCGTAGTCCGCGAGGCAAAGGACCGTGCTGACATCATCATCACCACCGGCGGCCTTGGCCCAACCCTTGATGATCTGACCAAGGAGACGCTGGCAACCGTTTTCGGCAAAAAGATGGTGCTGCATCAGCCATCCATGGACCGTCTGACCGACTTTTTCAAGACCATTGGCCGCGAAATGACCAAGAACAACGAAAAGCAGGCATGGCTGCCCGAGGGCTGCACCGTATTCACCAACCTGTGGGGCACGGCGCCCGGCTGTGCGTTTGAGGCCGATGGCAAGCACGTTCTCATGCTGCCCGGTCCTCCGCGCGAGTGCAACCCGATGTGGAAGGAATGTGCAATGCCGTATCTGTACAAGCTGGCAGGCGGCTGCATCGTATCCCGCAACATCCGCGTATTCGGCCTCGGCGAAAGCAACATGGAGAATATCCTGCACGACATGATGGAAAAAAGCGCAAATCCGACGATTGCGCCGTATGCCCGCACCTCGGAGTGCTTCGCGCGCGTTACCGCCAAGGCGGACACCCCAGCAGAATGCGAAAAGCTGCTCGATCCGGTCGTTGACGAAATCCTGAAGCTGCTCGGCGACGACGTTTACGGCGTAGACGTTGACTCTCTCGAGCAGGTAGTCGGCGACGGCCTGCGCGAGCGCAAGCTGACCCTCGCAGTAGCCGAAAGCTGCACCGGCGGTCTGCTGTCCAAACGTCTGACCGACATCCCGGGCGCATCCGATTACTACCTCGGCGGCGTATGCTCGTACAGCAACAGTGTCAAGATGAAAGTGCTCGGCGTGAAGAAGGAGACCCTCGACACGGTCGGCGCGGTATCTCCCGAAACCGCAGAGCAGATGGCTGTCGGCGTTGCAAATGCGCTCGGCTCGGACATCGGCGTAGGCATCACTGGCATTGCCGGCCCGGGCGGCGGCACCGAGGACAAGCCGACCGGTCTGGTCTATATCAGCGTTTGGTACGACGGCAAGTTCTTTACCCGCAAAATGCAGTCCTCGCTCGGCCGCGACCGCGTGCGCATGCAGGCTGCTTCTACTGCGCTTGATCTCATCCGCCGCCATATTTTCTGAACAAATTTATATCGAATTGTACGTTATTTTGTCATTTCCGCTCAAATGATGTGGAAAGCAAACAAAATTTCTGTAAAGAAAGTCCAGTAATTGTGCTAAATTGCTGGACTTTTCTATTTATGTGATGTATACTATATCTAACTAAAGTGAGGGTATTCCGCCAAAATTCTGTCGAAGTACACAAACTGTTGGAAAATATTCGTATTTTCCTTCATTGGCGGCTGTAAAGGGAGAGATGCTGTATGAAGAAAAAATCCGCAGCACCCGCCGCAGAAAAGCGAAGCGAGCTTTTCTATTCCGGCCGGGATTGTCGCGCGTTCGATTACATGGGAGCCCACCCTTTCGTGCAGGATGGTGAACAGGGTTATCTGTTCCGTGTTTATGCACCGGAGGCCGAAAAGGTTTCTGTCATGGGTGAGTTCAACGACTGGAACCGCAACGCCGATTATATGACGCGTGATGAACAGGGTATCTGGGAGAAATTTATTCCGAATATTCCGGAATATGCCGCGTACAAGTATAGTGTATGGGCTAAGTCCGGCGATGTGTTTGACAAGTCCGACCCGTACGGCTTCCATTTTGAGACCCGTCCGGGCAACGCCACCAAGGCGTACGACCTCGACGGCTACGAATGGGGCGACGCCTCGTGGCTGGACTGGCGTAAAAAGCACCTGCCGTATTCCAATCCGGTCAACATCTACGAATGCCACCTCGGCTCGTGGAAGATGCACGAGGACGGCAACTTCTACTCCTACCGCCAGCTGGCGGACGAGCTTGTGCCATATGTCAAGGAAATGGGCTACACCCACATCGAGTTTATGCCGCTGACCGAGTATCCGTTCGACGGCTCGTGGGGCTATCAGGTAATCGGCTACTTTGCCGCCACCAGCCGCTACGGCACGCCGAAGGATCTGATGTACCTGATCGACAAGGCGCATCAGGCCGGTCTGGGCATTATCATGGACTGGGTTCCGGCACACTTCCCGAAGGACGGCTGCGGACTGGTCGAGTTTGACGGCTCGCACCTGTACGAATACGCCGATCCGCTCAAGATGGAGCACAAGGAATGGGGCACGCGCGTATTCGACTACGGCAAGGTCTCCACGAGAAACCTGCTGTTCTCCTCCGCGATGTTCTGGATCGAGAAATTCCACATGGACGGCCTGCGCGTGGACGCGGTCGCTTCCATGCTGTATCTGGATTACAACCGTCAGGGCGAATGGCGGCCGAACGTTCACGGCGGCCGTGAGAACCTCGAGGCCGTTGACTTCCTGCGGCTGCTCAACGAGTACATCCTGACCGATCATCCGGACGTTATGATGATCGCCGAAGAGTCCACCGCATGGCCGATGGTGACCAAGCCGGGTTATGACGGCGGTCTGGGCTTCAACTTCAAGTGGAACATGGGCTGGATGAACGACATGCTGTGCTACTGCTCGGCGGACCCGTTCTTCCGCAAGGACATGCACGACAAGATCACCTTCTCGTTCATGTACGCCTTTTCCGAAAACTACATTCTGCCGCTCTCGCACGATGAGGTCGTGCACGGCAAGTGCTCGCTCATTAGCAAGATGCCGCCTCCGTATGAAAATCAGTTCGGCGGTCTGCGCGCGCTGTACGGCTACATGGCCGCACACCCGGGCAAGAAGATGCTGTTCATGGGCGGCGAGTTTGCACAGTTCTCCGAATGGGCGTACCAGCGCGGACTGGACTGGATGCTGCTGGATTATCCGGCGCACCGCCAGATGCAGGCGTACGTCAAGGCGCTCAATCACTTCTACCTTGCTACTCCGCAGCTGTGGGAGCAGGATACCGACTGGCGCGGCTTTGAATGGATCAGCCATGAGGACAACCGCAACAACATCATCGCCTTCCGCCGTGTGGCGAAGGACGGCTCAGATATCGTGGTCGTTGTCAACTTCTCTCCGGAGGAGCAGCAGGAATACCGCATCGGCGTTCCGATCACCGGCACTTATGAGGAGATATTCACCTCGGACAAGACCGAGTTCGGCGGCAGCGGCATGGCAAACGGCAAGCTCAAGACCGAAAACAAGCCCATGCACGGTCAGGAACAGTCCATTGTTCTGAAGATTCCGCGCTTCGGCGTGCTGTTCTTCAAGGGCAAGGCAAGAGCCAAGCGCCGCACCAAGGCAGAGATCGAGGCCGCAAAAGCCGCGGCTGCCAAGAAACCGGCAAAGCGCACCCGCTCGACCAAGGCAGTTGCGAAATCCGGCACCAAGGCCGTTGCCCGCACAACCGAGAAGGCCGTAGCCAAGACCGGCTCCAAATCCGTTGCAAAGACCACTGAAAAGGCGGTGGCACGCACCGGAACCAAGGCAGTTGCGAAAGCCACCGAAAAAGCGGTTTCCGTACCGACAGACAAGGCAGTAACCGCAACCGGCGGTTCTAAATAAGCAAGCGCAAGTTTGCTGCAAAAGAGATACACAGAGGGGATACGCCAGACGGCGTATAGATCGCAGCGATGCAAACTGTGAAAAAGGAGAATTTACATGTATCGGAAAAAAGAATGCGTAGCCATGCTGCTCGCAGGCGGCCGCGGCAGCCGTTTGTATGTGCTGACCAAAAAGGTCGCTAAGCCTGCCGTACCGTTCGGCGGTAAGTACCGTATTATCGACTTCCCGCTTTCCAACTGCGTCAACTCCGGCATTGATACTGTCGGCGTGCTGACCCAGTACGAGCCGCATGTGCTCAACGCTTACATCGGTTCCGGCCAGACGTGGGACCTCGACCGCCTGCGCGGCGGCGTC
Organism: Butyricicoccus sp. OF27-2pH9A; assembly: GCF_027693185.1. Classification (NCBI taxonomy): domain Bacteria; kingdom Bacillati; phylum Bacillota; class Clostridia; order Eubacteriales; family Butyricicoccaceae; genus Butyricicoccus; species Butyricicoccus sp. OF27-2pH9A. The sequence continues at coordinate 210,426 of NZ_JAQEXK010000002.1, read as the reverse complement.
TATGTTCTGCCGCCGTACGAGAGCAAAAAGACCGAGTGGTACAAGGGCACCGCAAACGCCATCTACCAGAACATTCAGTTCCTGGAGGATTACGATCCCGAGTACGTCCTCATTCTCTCGGGCGACCACATCTACAAGATGGACTACAACAAGATGCTCCAGCAGCACAAGGAGACCGGCGCTGACGCGACCATCGCGGTGCTGGACGTTCCGCTTTCCGAGGCTTCCCGTTTCGGCATCATGAACTGCAAGCCGGACGGCACCATCTACGAATTCGAGGAGAAACCGAAGGAGCCGAAGTCCACGCTGGCTTCCATGGGCATCTACATTTTCACCTGGAAGAAGCTGAAGGAATACCTCATCAATGACGAGGCCAACGAGCAGTCCTCCAACGACTTCGGCAAGGACATTATTCCGGCGATGCTGAATAACGGTGAAAAGCTGGTTTCCTACCGCTTCAAGGGCTACTGGAAGGACGTAGGCACCATCGAGAGCCTGTGGGAAGCAAACATGGATCTGCTCTCTCCGAACTCCGGCCTGCAGCTTTCCGATGACAGCTGGAAAATCTACGGCCGCACCACCGGTTCGCCTCCGCATTTCACCTCCAAACAGGCTAAGGTTACCCATACCCTGCTCTCCGAGGGCTGTGAGATCTACGGCGACGTTTCCGAGTCCGTCCTGTTCTCGGATGTTAAGATTGGCAAGGGTGCCAAGGTGGAATATTCCATCCTGATGCCGGGTGCCGTGGTTGAGGAAGGCGCGACCGTGCGCTACTCCATCGTAGCCGAAAAGGCCGTTATCGCCAAGGGCGCGGAAGTCGGCGGCAGCCCGTCCGACAGCGACGTAGACAACTGGGGCGTTGCGGTAGTAGCCGAAGGCGTTCGCATCGGCAGCGGCGCAAAGCTGGCCGCTAAGGAAATGGCAGACGAGGATCTGCCGGACGTAAAGTAAGGGGGCGGCACAAACATGAACAGCGTTTTAGGCATGATCATTGCATTTGATACCGACAACGATCTCCGCGAGATCACCGAGCACCGCACGGTCGGTGCGGTACAGTGGGGCGGCCGGTATCGCATTATCGACTTTATGCTTTCCAATATGGTAAACAGCGGCATTTACCGCGTAGGCGTACTGATGAAGGACAAGTACCAGTCCCTGATCGACCACATCGGCAATGCCAAGGACTGGGATCTTTCCCGCAAGAACAGCGGCGTAACCTTGCTGCCGCCGTACTCCTACTCCAAGAAGGCATCTCCGCTGGTAACCGGCGAGTACCGCGGCAAGATTGACGCACTGGCCGGTGCGGTTGACTTCCTGCAGAAGAACCGTGCAGACTATGTAGTCGTAGCGGACGGCGACATTGTTGCCAATGTACCGCTCGACGACGTGATCGACCGCCATATCAAGTCCGGCGCAGACCTGACCATGGTATGCACCAAGAAGCAGAAGAATTCCCCGTTCACCACCTATGTGGAGCTGAACCGCAAGAAGGAAGCCGTTGACATCCGCGTTGGAGACTGCAACGAGGGCAAGTGCAAGCATGCGGCACTCGGAATTTACGTCATGAGCCGCCAGTACCTTATCCACATGCTGTCCGACTGCGTAACCCATAACTGCATCCACTTTGAGCGCGAGTTCCTCACCCGTGCTCTGATGGACGGCACGGTAGCTGGCTACCTGTTCAACGAGTACGCTGTCAAGATCGAGGACACCTTCGACTACTACCGCTCCAACATGGACATGCTCGACAAGGATGTCCGCAACGAGGTATTCAAGCGCACTCGTCCGATCCTGACCCGCATCAAGGACGAGGCTCCGACCTACTACGGCGATGAAGCCGACGTAGAGGACTGCCTCATCGCCGACGGCTGCCGCATCGAGGGCAAGGTAAAGAACTCCGTCCTGTTCCGCGACGTTGTGATTGAAAAGGGCGCCGAGGTCAATAACTGCATCATCATGGAAGGCGGACGCATTCTGACCGAGGCTTCGCTCCGTCATGTCATCACCGACCGCAATGTTATTATCCGTGATGGCCGCACGATGATGGGACACGAAAATTATCCGATCACCATCGCAAAAAACGCAACCGTTTGATCCTTTTCTGTTAAATCCGCATAAACTTCTGTTTAGAAGTTGCTATCACAGCAAAAACGCATTTTCCGCAGCGCAAATGTTCGTGAAATATTGCTATATTACATTCAGACAGAAACGAGTATAATAAAATTACAACGGGTGCGGAAACGGTCAGCGCTGTTTCCGCACTCTCTGTTGGGGAGGCTCGGCTTTATGAAAATCATGTATGTTACCAGCGAATGCGCTCCGTTCATCAAAACCGGCGGATTGGGCGATGTAGCAGGTTCGCTCCCGCAGGCACTCGCTGCCAAGGGACATGACGTGCGTGTATTCTGCCCGCTGTATTCTGCGATCGACCAGAGTATGCGCGAAAAGTTCTATTACATCAAAAACGCTTACGTCCGTCTGGGCTGGCGCAACCAGTACTGCGGTATCTTCCGCTATGAGGCAGACGGCGTTACCTATTATTTCATCGATAATGAGTATTACTTCGCACGCGGCCAGATCTACGGCGAGTACGACGACGCAGAGCGCTTCGCGTACTACTCCAAGGCGGTACTCGAGGTACTGCCCGATCTGGAGTGGAAGCCGGATGTGATCAACTGCAACGACTGGCAGACCGCCCTCGTTCCGGTTTACTACAACCTGATGTTCGCTTCCCGTCCGTTCTACGAGAACATCAAGACCGTGTTCACTATCCACAACATCCAGTACCAGGGCCGCTACGGCCGTGAGATTCTGGAGTATGTGCTCGGCATTGACGATGCACACTTCCGCTCCGGCTTTATGGCGATGGACGGCGACGTCAACCTGATGAAGGCTGCTATCGTAGCTTCCACGGCTGTCACCACGGTTTCACCGACCTATGCCAACGAAATCCAGACCGAATACTACGGCTACCGTCTGGATTCCGTGCTGCGCATGAACAGCTACAAGCTGCACGGCATCCTGAACGGCATCAACATGGATGCGTTCAATCCGGAGACCGACAGCAAGATCTTCAAGAAATACGGCCCGAACAATCCGCAGGATAAGCAGGTCAATAAGACCGAACTGCTCAAGCTTTGCGGCCTCGAGGGCGATGCAAACACGCCGGTTATCGGCATTGTCACTCGCTTTGTTGACCAGAAGGGACTCGACCTCATCGAAGCAGTCCTGCCGGATATTCTGGCGGATGATGTTCGTCTGATCGTGCTCGGCACCGGCGACTACCGCTATGAGCAGATGTTCATCGAGGCAAAGCGCCGCTGGCCGGATAAGGTTTCCGCGTCCATCATGTTCTCCGGCGATCTGGCAAACCGCATTTACGCAGGCGCCGATATGTTCCTGATGCCGTCCAAGTTTGAGCCGTGCGGCCTGGCACAGATGATCGCACTGCGCTACGGCACTATTCCGATCGTCCGCGAGACCGGCGGCCTCAAGGACACCGTTCACGCCTTTGTCGATTATGCCGGCACGGGCAACGGCTTCACCTTTGCAAGCTACAACGCGCACGACATGCTGCACGTTATCCGCGAGGCCTGCGGCGTATTCCGCTTTAACAAGCCTGCGTGGAGCAAGCTGATTATGCAGGGTATGCAGAGCGACTTCAGCTGGGGCAGCTCTGCCGATAAATATATCGAGGTTTACAAGACCGCGATGGGTCAGTAACCGACCTGTCAGCCCGACCCGTCACCCGATTTGAGGGAATACGGTGACGGTAACTGGTGATTCCGTAATTTTCATCCCATTGAAATCTACGGCACCCTTAGAGGTGCTGACGAGTAATGCGGCAGCCGCATCGCTCAGCAGTACCTCCAAGGCAGTCCCGCGCGGTTCAGCGGCGAGGGATTGTCGAGCAAATTTTGCGTCCTGACGAGGCGCGGGTTTGCAGCAATACTTTGTGTATTGCAAAAAGCCGCAACGAAATCAGGGCACAAAATTTCCGACAAGCACCGCCGATGCAACCGCGTGGGACTGCCTACCAAAATTATGTGAGGAGATAAGAAAGACCATGCCAAAGACCCAGTACACAAAGACCGCTTTGAAAGAAGCCATTGCAGGTAAACTGCAGCGACATTTTGCCTGCGAGGTAGAGGACGCTACCAAGGATCAGGTATACGAGGCTTGTGCCCTCGTAGTGCGCGATGCACTGACCGAGCACATGATCGAAACCCAGAATGAGGTAGAGCAAGACGGAGAGCGTCAGGTGCATTACCTGTGCATGGAATTTCTTGTCGGCCGCAGCCTGCGCAACAACGCCTACAACCTCGGTATGCTGGACGCTCTGACCGCAGCCCTGAAGGACATGGGCTTCGAGATGGCGGACATCTTCGAGGAGGAAGCTGATCCCGGTCTGGGCAACGGCGGTCTTGGCCGTCTGGCTGCCTGCTACATGGACGGCATGGCGACCGACGGCGTACGCGGCACCGGCTACTCCATCCGCTACGAGCACGGCATTTTCAAGCAGAAGATCGTAGAAGGCCAGCAGGTCGAGCTGCCGGATTCCTGGCTGTCTACCGGCGAGGTTTGGCAGATTCCGGCAATGGATGAGACCCGCGAGGTCAAGATCGGCGGCACGGTTGACACCTACTTCGACGATAACGGCAAGCTGGTTGTCAACTACCACGATTACACGCCGGTTCTGGCAGTTCCGTATGATATGCCGATCTCCGGCTACGGCACCAACAACATCGCGCGTCTGCGCCTGTGGAAGGCTCAGAGCCCGATCGCACTGGACATGAAGCTGTTCTCCTCCGGTGAGTATCTGAAGGCACTGGAGAAGCACGCACTGGCAGAGACCATCTCCATGGTCCTCTATCCGGAGGATAACCACCGCGAGGGTCAGTCTCTGCGTCTCAAGCAGCAGTATTTCCTGGTTTCCGCAACCCTGCAGGACATCTGCGCAAAGCACAAGGCCAAGTACGGCACGCTCGAAAACTTCGCGCACAAGCACGTCCTGCATATCAACGATACGCACCCGACCCTGGTTATTCCGGAGCTGATGCGCATTCTGATGGACGAGAACGACATGAGCTGGGAGCAGGCCTGGAACATCACCAGCCAGTCTGTTGCTTACACCAACCACACCGTTATGCCTGAGGCCCTCGAGTGCTGGCCGGTATCGCTCGTTCAGGAGCTGATGCCGCGTGTTATGCAGATCATCTACGAAATCAACGAGCGCTTCTGCAAGGAGCTGTGGAACTACTTCCCGAACGACTTCCAGAAGATCTCCAAGCTGGCTATCGTTGCCGACGATACCGTCCGCATGGCGCATCTGGCTATCGCAGGCTCGTTCTCCATCAACGGCGTATCCGCGCTGCATTCCGAGATCCTCAAGGAGCGTGTATTCACCGATTTTTACAAGATCTACTCCTCCAAGTTCTGCAACGTCACCAACGGCATTGCACACCGCCGCTGGCTGTGTGAGGCCAACCCGGAGCTGGCTGAGCTGATCGAGAGCAAGATCGGCACCGGCTACCGCACCCATCCGTCCGAGCTGCAGGTTCTGAACAACTATGCAGACGACAAGGAGCTGCTCAACAAGCTGGGCGAGATCAAGCGCCACAACAAGCAGCGTCTGGCGGACTATATCAAGGAGCACAACGGCATCGAAGTCAACATGGACTCCATCTTCGACGTACAGGTTAAGCGTCTGCACGAGTACAAGCGCCAGATGCTGAACATTCTGCACATTATCAGCCTGTACCACAAGCTGAAGGACAATCCGGATATGGATTTCGTTCCGCGCACCTTTATCTTCGGCTCCAAGGCCGCACCGGGCTATGCAGTTGCGAAAAAGACCATTCAGCTGATCAACTCCATCTCCAAGATGATCGACAACGATCCGGCAGTACGCGACAAGCTGAAGGTCGTATTCCTCGAGGACTACAAGGTATCGCTGGCTGAGATCATCATGCCGGCTGCCGAGGTTTCCGAGCAGATTTCCATCGCCGGCAAGGAAGCGTCCGGTACCGGCAACATGAAGTTCATGATGAACGGTGCTCTGACCATCGGCACGATGGACGGCGCAAACGTCGAGATCTGCGAGGCAGTCGGCAAGGAGAACATCTTCATCTTCGGTATGGAGACGCCCGAGGCTGAGGCACTGGCCGCTTCCGGCAGCTATGAGCCGATGGTCATCTACCAGAACGATCCGGTGATCCGCCGCGTGCTCGATCAGATGATCCACGGCTTCGGTGACGGCGTGGACTACACCGATATTGCCAACCTGCTGCTGCACGGCGGCAACGGCGGCCCGGCTGACCGCTATATGAGCCTGAAGGACTTCGCATCCTACGCTGAAGCACAGGAGCGTGTAAGCCAGACTTACCGCGATCAGGATCAGTGGAACCGCATGGCTCTGATCAACATTGCAAACTCCGGCCGCTTCGCAGCGGACCGCTCGATCGCTGAGTATGCACAGAATATCTGGAGAGTTAAGACCAACTTTGCATTCTAAGGCTTCGCCTTCGATAGAAAGGACGTAACCGTCCTTTCTATCGAGAAACGCCCTTGCCAGGCAAGCCTGTAAGGGCTATTGCAGAAAAATCCCCCGAAAACTTCTTGGTTTTCGGGGGATTTTCCTGTTTGTTAAAAAAGGCAGGCACATGTCCTGCCTTTTTTGTCGCGCAATGCGCTCCTTTTCATATGCGAACAAGGTTCGCAATTTTCCATTCTCATTTTTCCATTTTCTTCACTCTCTGCTCTCCAATCTCAACTCTGTATGCGGATAATAGTGAGCCAGTATTTCTGTGTAATCGCTTCCCTGCTCCGCCATATATTTAGCACCGTACTGCGACAGACCAACACCATGTCCGTATCCGATGGTGTGAAACGTAATACTGTCCTCGGTGGTTGTGATGGTGAAATTCGTGGACTGCAGGCCGAACAGCGCCCGCACTGCGGTTCCCTCGACGGTCACGCCGCCGAGCTTCACGGTTTTCACACCGCCAGCCGCCGAGCGCACCGAGGATGCAAACCAGCGGTCGGGCGTACCGCTCACATCCGCTTTTGGCAAAGTCTGCGCTACCTTTTCGCGGAACGCATCCGCCGTTAGCGTCACCTCGCTCTCGTATCCGGCGTACTGCGTGCCGCCCGGACTGACCACGCTTTGCAGATACGGAATATCCTCGCCCCAGACATCGGCGGCAGACTCGGTCTTCGGACCACTGACGCAGTGGAACACAGCCGCAATCGGTGCACCGTCGCAGGTCAGGATCTGCCCTGCCGTGTCCTTGACGGCCTTGCGTATCCGCGAATAGCCGGTGCTGAACGTCTTGACCGCGTCCGGCTGATATGCCGCACAATGGCTGTAATCGTCGCAGACATCCGCATCCGGATGCTCTGCCGGCCGTCCTCTCGACTGCTTATACACCGCGTACGTCCGCGCTGCGACCGCCTGTGCGCGGATGGCTTCAACCGGAAAATCGTCCGCAATCTCTGCCGCCGTCACGCCTTCCACATAGGTCTCCAGCGGCATTTCCTGCGCCTTGCCGTTCACCAGAACCGTGATGGTTAAGCCGTCTGTTGCTGCCGCTGTGACGCTTTCTGAGGGTGTCTGCGGCTCTGTCTTGTCCGTTTCCGCTGGGTAAAATACCGGCAGCAAATACAGCACCAGCACCAGCCCGACACCGGTCAGCAGCAGTCTGTGCATGGTATCTCCTCCTTCCCTCTCTACCACAGTGTATGATGCGGATTTTTGGAATATAACACAAAATATAGTTTTTCATTGACAACTCATACTTTATGTTGTATTATAAGGGACATAAAGAATCGAACATTTGTTCGTATATCGTAAGGAGGGGCCGCCATGAAATTGTGTGAGATGGCACAGGAATACCGTGTAAATGTCGCTCTGCTGGAGCTGCGTATCAAGCAGCTTCAGGCGGCGCAGAAGCGTGCGCGTCAGCCGGAGGTGCGCTACCGGCTCAAGCAGCGCGCGAAATTTCTGCAGACGCTGATCAACGAAAGCCGCCAGACCGTATTCCTGATGGAGCACTACCACGACCACAGCGAAGAAGGTGACGCGCATGCGGACTGTCGCGCTGTCTGAGCACACAGCGACACGGCTGGCCTACCGGCAGTATCTCGGTCTGCTCGCGGAGGACGACCGCGGCTTCCGTCAGGCATTCCGCACGGCCTTCTTCCGGGCCATGCGCGAGCAGCTGACACCGCGGCAGTACGAGGTGCTGTGGATGATCGAGGTGGAGGGATTATCCTGCAAGCAGTGCGCTGAACGGCTTGGGATCAGTCCATCGGCGGTATCGCGGCACTGCTCCCGCGGCAAAAAGCGGCTGCGGACGCTGCTTGCGTACAATCTGGAGCTGAGACATCAGTATTTTTCTTAGCTGCAAGCGAAAACCGGCACATACAGAGGTTTTTCTCCTTATGTACCGGTTTTGTTTGATTGCCGAATCGAGATCGAACACTTGCGAAGCAAACGGAATCCTGCCTGCAAGGCGCGATTTTTCTTCGGAATTCGACCGAAAGCGTGGTTTTTATCGAGAAGTGGCTCGGAAAACGTTAGTTTTTCGACAGCTTCAAAAAAGAGCGGTCTCCCGACCGCTCTTTTTTATTCCGAAGCATCAGCATGCGCCCTTTTCCGAGCAGAATTTGACTTCTTTGCCCTCAAGAATCATATTTGTGGTACGCACAGCGCACATTTTACCGCACATCGAGCAGGTATGACGCTCGGTCGGCGGAACCTGATTATAGAAGCGCTCGGCCTTTTCCGGGTCGAGTGCCAGCGCGAACTGCGCGGGCCAGTCCAGCTTATGACGCGCGTCCGCCATTGCGTTATCGCGGTCACGCGCACCGGGCAAACCGAGTGCGATATCGGCGGCATGGGCCGCGATCTTGCTGGCAACGATGCCTTCGCGCACGTCATTTTCATCCGGCAGGCGCAGGTGCTCCGCCGGTGTAACGTAACACAGGAAGTTCGCGCCCGCCTGTGCGGCAATAGCGCCGCCGATGGCCGAGGTAATATGGTCGTAACCCGGTGCAATATCGGTGACGAGCGGCCCGAGGACATAGAAAGGCGCTCCATGGCAAAGGCGCTTTTCCATCTGCATATTGGCCGCAATCTCGTTCATCGCCATATGGCCGGGGCCTTCGATCATAACCTGCACGTCCTTCGCCCACGCACGCTGTGCAAGATTGCCCAGCTCGATCAGCTCGCTGATCTGACCCGCGTCGGACGCATCATCAATGCAGCCCGGACGCAGTGCATCACCCAACGAAATGGTAACGTCGTAGCGGCGGAGAATGTCCAGCACCTCGTCGTAATACTCAAAGAACGGATTCTCATTGCCGGTCATCTTCATCCACGCGAACAGCAGCGAGCCGCCGCGGGAGACGATATTCATTTTGCGGCCCTCACGCATAAAGGCTTCGACCGCACGGCGATTGATACCCGCATGAATGGTCATGAAGTCCACACCCTCCTTGGCGTGCGCCTCAACAACCTTGAGGAAATCCTGTGCGGTGATCTCGAGCAGATCCTTTTCCAGATACCCGATCGCGTCGTACATCGGCACGGTGCCGATCATCGCGGGCGACATGTCGATCAGCTGCTTGCGGAAGGTGTTGGTCTTGCCGTAGTTGGACAGGTCCATGATGGACTCCGCGCCCATGTCAACGGCCATGCGCACCTTGCGCAGCTCCATCTCGTAGTCCTTGCAGTCACCCGAAATGCCGAGATTGACATTGATCTTTACGCGGGTGCCGTCGCCGACCGCCTCTGCGGACAGGCTTTTGTGATTGATGTTCGCCGGAATCGCAATCGTACCCTTTGCGACTCGTTCCATGATGAACTCGACCGGACGGTTTTCCTTTTTGGCGACCGTTTCGATCTCCGGCGTGACGATACCGCGCTTTGCGGCATCCATCTGCGTTGCATAATTTCTCATGGCTTACTGATACTCCTTCGGAATAAAATTTATTGCTTCCGGAGTGCGGTTTTCATATAAATCTGCAGTGGCATGCGGTGCGCTCTGTCCTCAGCAGATTGCCGCACTTCGGCGGCTGACAAGCCTTGTTCTAAGGGGGACGCTGTCCCCCTCGGCGCATCGCAATGCGCCGTTACAATACTTCAACAAAGTCCAGCTTTGCCGGACTTTGTTCCCTATACTTTGGGACGCGTGTCCCGAACCACCTTTGCCGTGCAAAGGTGAGGGGGTTATCCGAAAAAGTTTCTATGGAACTTTTTCGGTATCTAAGGGGGACAGAGTCCCCCTTAGAAGTCGTTAAACGTACAGATAGTCGGCCATTACAGGCTGCAGATTATGCTCTACGATTGCGTTATACACCTCATCGACCGAGCGGCCGTCCGAGATCTCGAACTGCTCATCGCCCTTATCTTCGCCGGAGTGACCGCCGATACCGACGTCTACGCCGGCGGAAATCTTGGTGGCGGCGATGCCGATGATATTATCGCGGAAGCCCGCGCGCTCGCGGGTTGAGATAGTGATGGACGCGAACGGCATGAAGATGCGGTAGGCGCAAACGACCTGCAGCAGCTGCGGCTCGTGCACGTCCTTCGGGTTGATCTTATCGTTATTGATGATCGGGCGCAGGCGCGGACACGAGAATGCGATCTCTGCGTGCGGATACTTGCGCTGCAGCAGATACGCGTGCAGACCGGTCGCAAACGCATCCTTGCGGAAGTCCGACAGACCGAGCAGCGCCGCAAAGCCGACACCGCGCATGCCGCCCATCAGTGCACGCTCCTGCGCGTTCAGGCGATACGGGAAAATGCGCTTGTGACCGCCGAGGTGCAGGGTTTTGTACTTCTGGTCGTCATAGGTCTCCTGAAATACGGTGACGTAGTCCACACCGCACTCGTGCAGATAAGCGTACTCATCCACGTTGAGCGGATAAATCTCGATGCCGATGACACGGAAATACTTGCGCGCCAGCTTAACGGCTTCACCGATGTAGGATACCGGCGACATGGCACGGCTCTCGCCGGTCAGAATGAGGATTTCCTGCAGACCGGTCTCCGCGATGGCCTTCAGCTCCTGTTCGATCTCGTCCATATCCAGCTTGGCACGGCGGATCTTGTTATGACAGTTAAAACCGCAGTAAATGCAGTAATTCTCGCAGTAATTGGCGATATACAGCGGTGTGAACATCTGCACCGAGTTGCCGAAATGCTTGCGCGTTTCCGCCTGTGCGCGCTGCGCCATCTGCTCAAGGAACGGCAGCGCCGCGGGAGACAGCAGCGCCGCGAAGTCCTCCGGCGAGAGAACATCCTTGCGGAGCGCACGCAGTACGTCAGCCGCCGTATAGGCATCCGCGTCATAGGCGTTCATGCGGGAAATGACCTCGTCCTGCACCTCGGAGCCGATATTGTCCATGCCCGGCTGGTACTCCATGTGGTCGGTATCAGCGGTGATGTATTTCGCGGAAATCATTTCGTTTTTTTCGTTTTCCATGACAAATATCCCTCTTTCCGTCTTAATCCTGCAGGAAACCGGTCAGCGGAGAGGATGCCGACGCCGTCTCACGGACGCGGCCCAGACCGGCAAGGTACGCCGTGCGGCCTGCCTCAATCGCCTGCTTGAACGCCTCAGCCATCGCCGGAATATCGCCTGCGGTGGCAATCGCGGTGTTCGCCATGATGGCTGCCGCACCCATTTCCATTGCCTCGCAAGCCTGCGACGGACGGCCGATGCCTGCGTCTACAATGATCGGCAGGTCGATTTCGTCGATCAGGATTTTGATGAACTCGCGGGTAGCAAGACCCTTGTTCGTGCCGATGGGAGCCGCCAGCGGCATGATGGAGGCCGCGCCCGCGTTGACCAGATCACGCGCAACGTTCAGATCGGGATACATATACGGCATGACAACAAAGCCTTCGTTTGCGAGAATCTCGGTCGCGCGGATGGTCTCCTGATTGTCCGGCAGCAGGTACTTGCTGTCGCGCATGATTTCGATCTTGACGAAATCGCCGCAGCCACACGCACGCGACAGACGCGCAATGCGAACTGCCTCGTCGGCATTGCGGGCACCCGAGGTGTTCGGCAGCAGCGTTACGCCCTCCGGGATATAGTCGAGGATGTTAGCCGTACCGCCCTCATTTGCTCGGCGCAGCGCCAGCGTGATGATCTGTGCGCCTGCATTCTGCACAGCAGCGTTGATCAGGTCGAGCGAATACTTGCCGGAACCAAGGATAAAGCGGGACTGGAACTCGTGTCCGCCGATTACAAGTGTATCTTTCATGTGAAAAACTCCTTTTTTCTTGACCCATTTAAGGGAAACGTATAAACTGATAGCATAAATAAGAAGGGGGAACGTAAAAATGAAAAAGTTTATCGAAGAATTCAAAGCCTTCGCGCTGCGCGGCAACGTGATGGACATGGCAATCGGTGTTATCATCGGCGGTGCGTTCACCAGCATTGTGACTTCACTGACCGATAACCTCATTAACCCGATCCTCGGTGCGGCCGGGAGCACCGACCTGAGCGCGTTCGTGCTCAAGATTGGCGGCGTCGAGCTGAAGTACGGTGCGTTCATCACCTCGATCATCAACTTTTTGATCATGGCGTTCGTACTGTTCTGTCTGCTCAAGGCAGTCAATAAGCTGACCGCGCTCGGCAAAAAGCCGGAAGCACCCGCAGAGCCGACCACCAAGGTCTGCCCATTCTGCTGCAGCGAGATTCCGATCAAAGCTGTCAAGTGTGCACATTGCGGTTCCGATCAGCCGAAAGAATAATGGAGAGTGGAGAATGAAAGCTGCGGCTTCCGTTCTCCATTTTCTATTTACGGCTCCGTTTCGCCGATGAGCAGACGCAGCACCATGGTTCCCTCGTGTGCCGAGCAGACTGCTACGCGCGGCGCCATCAAGCCGAGACCGTCGGCTACATCGCTTGTACCGTCACCGCAGAGATACACATGGCCGAAGCGTTTTTCGGTCTTGATCAGGTTCGCTGAGCCGTAGCCTGCCATGCCGCTGCCCGATACGACCGGCTTTTCCGGCAGTCTGGTAAGCAGATTCTCGAGCAGCATGGCCTTCTGGTCCGGCTTGTCGAACGCCTCCACGACCACATCACAGCCGGAGAACAGCCGCTCCACGTTGGACGGAACGACCCGCTCGGTGTAAGTCTCGTAAGTGAGATAGGGATTGATGGCCTCAAGCTGCTCGACAAGTGCGAGCGTTTTCGGAATACCGAGGTCTTTCATCGTGTAATGCTGTCGGTTGAGGTTGGTGATGTCCACCACATCGAAATCCACGAGGATGAGATGACCGACACCCAGCCGCGCCAGAAAGATCGCAAGGTTGGAGCCAAGCCCGCCCAGACCCGCAATGCCGACACACGCCTTGTCCAGCTTAGCCTGAATATCCGCGCCGTGGCGTTCCACCAGTGCGTCATGCAGTTGTTCTTTGGTTAAAATCATGGGAATTCTCCTGTAATCACGCGCAGCGTGCATTTAATCGGAAATTGCATTGCAATTTCTATGAAAACCGGGAGCATGTATCTCGGTTTTCATACCAGTAAGAAATTTGTGTGCCGCTTGCGATGCGCAAATTTCTTTGGGCCATACTGCGTAAAACGCGGATATGTCCCCTCTCGATTGAAACTGTAGTTTCAACCGAAGAATATCAGCCGCCGCCCACAAAGCATACGACTTCCAGATGATCGGCATCGGTCAGCTGCTCTTCCGCGAACTGCGCACGCGGAATGATGGTGCCGTTCTTCTCGACAGCCACACGCTGCGGGTCGTGACCCAGCTCCTTCAGCAGCGCCAGAACCGTGCCCTCTGCGGGAACAGCGCGTTCGTTACCGTTTACTTTCATGCAAATATCCTCTTTTCCGCAAGAAAAATGCTCCGGTCTCACCATGCGGTAAAACCGGAGCATTAAAATTTCAAGTGTATGCGACAGCTTCCCTACGATGGTGCTAACCAACAGGTTCAAAAGGTTAGGCTCTCGCCCTCTCAGCCGCTCATCACGGCACCCTTGCTTGCAAATACAGTATGCACCTCATTCTCCCACTTGTCAAGCACATTTTTTTCGGATATAATGCAGTTATACGATGCAAACATTCGTTCGGGAGGAGATGATGACCGATGGACAGAACCATTCTGCACTGCGACTGCAACTCGTTTTTCGCAAGTGTGGAAACGCTGCTCGACCCGTCGCTTGCCGACGGACCAACCGCCGTCTGCGGTGATCCGGAGAGCCGCCACGGCATCATTCTCGCCAAGAACGAGAAGGCCAAAGCCTTCGGCGTACAGACCGCCGAGACCATCTGGCAGGCGAAACGAAAATGCCCGGATTTACGGCTGGTAGCACCGCATCGGAGCGAATATGTGAAGTTTTCGCGCAAATGCAACGAGTTGTACCTGCAGTACACCGATCTTGTCGATCCGTTCGGCATTGACGAATCCTTCCTTGATGTTACCGGCTCGATGCACCTGTTCGGCTCCGGCGAGCATATCGCGGACGAGCTGCGCCGCCGCATGCGCGAGGAGGTCGGACTGACCATCTCGGTCGGCGTGTCGTTCAACCGCGCGTTCGCCAAACTCGGCAGCGATTACAAAAAGCCGGATGGCACGACGGTCTTTTCGCGCGAAAATTTCAAGCAGCGCGTGTGGACCTTGCCCGCGAACACGCTCCTGTATGTCGGCAAACGCGCCAGCGACCGGCTGAACCGACTGGGCGTACGCACGATCGGCGAGCTTGCCGCCTGCGATCCGGCGTTTATCCACAGCATTCTGGGCAAAAACGGCGATCTTCTGCTGCGTTACGCCAGAGGCGAGGACGATGAGCCTGTGCGCTCATTTTACGCGGAACGAGAGGTCAAATCGGTCGGCAACAGCATGACGTTCTCGCACAATCTGCTCGGCGCGGACGAATGCCGCATGGGCATCACGGCGCTGTGCGACAATGTCGGCAGACGTTTGCGAAAGCGCGGCATGGTGTGCCAGACCGTGCAGCTCGGCATCCGCGACCCGGAATTTCACAACCGCTCGCGTCAAATAACGCTTGAGCGGCCTACCAATTCCACGCGTGCGCTCATCGACCTGTCCATGCAGCTGCTGCTCGGGCACTGGCCGATGGACAAGCCGGTGCGCCTGCTCTCGGTCACAGCAGCCAATCTGCTGCCGGAAAATCAGTCGTGCGAGCAGCTTACGCTGTTTGACGCCGCCGAGGATATCCAGAAGCGCGACCGTCAGCATAAGCTCGACCAGACGGTTGACGCGCTGCGGCAGAAATTCGGTGATAAATCAGTCATGTTCGCGCGTTCGGTGAAGAAAAAGGATAAAAAATGAGGACATATCTACCGGATATGTCCTCATTTTTGCGTTACTGCGTCAGCCGGAAGGATACCGCCCAGCTGCCGTCCATCAGGTCGCTTGCGGTGTAGATATCACCGGTAAGTGTACAGCCGGCAACATCCTCGTATGCCATCGGGAAAACGTACTCTGTGTAATCCATATCGTTGTCAAAATCCTTGTAGGATACCGCGTATTCGCACATCCGTTCCGTGCCGTCCGCAAGGTGCAAGGTCGAAAAATCTGCGTGATTATCCAGCGTCAGCGAACCATCTGTGCGATAATGCAAATGCAGTTCTCCATTTCGCCATCCGGCAGCAATCAGTGCGCATACCCCATTCTCACTCTGCCACAAAGTGCCCTGCGGAACAAGAAAATCATAGTCGTGCATGGTTTCGTACAGCGAGATATCCGACGCACTCAGACCGTTGATATCGTGGTTCTCGGTCGGTGCATTCTGCGTCACTGCGGACAAATCCGCCGTTACCGGAACATCTTCCTGCTCTACTTTTCCAATCAGCAGCTTGTTAAACGAAAACTTGAACGCGCCTGCCGGAACATCTCCTCCCAAATCGTCAATTTGAAGAAAATATGTTGCCGTGTGGGTACTTGGATCATAGTCAACCGTCGAGCAGCCGCAGGACAGCGGTGCAGTTCTGCCCAAGCGCGGATAATCCAAATGCCAGCTGTCGTACATATCCGGCGCGGCATCGCCGAACAGGCTGCCGGTGGTATCGGTCAGCGACAAATACACCTTTGCTGTGCTGCCTTCCACGTCCGCCGAAACGACCTCCAGCTTAACGCCCCGGTCCTCACAGACCTGCCCGACCGGCTGCAGGTACTCTGCCATGCCGGGCGCGATTTGGTACAGCACCCGCAGAACCGCCTCCTGATTGGCAGCTACGGCGGTGCTCACGCAGGCCAGTGCCGCCGCAACCGCAAGGATGATCTTGAGCGGTTTTCGCGCTCTGTGCGGCCTGCCGCTCTCCATTTTGGCGATCGTCTGCTGCACCAGTGTGTCGCTCGGCGTGATATTCTCATTCATGTCGCGGTACTGCTTGTGAAAATCCATCGTCCAGTTCTCCTTTCATCAATTCGCGCAGCTGTGCCCGTGCGCGCGTCAGCCGTGTGCGTATCGTGGACGGTTTTTCCCCGCTCATGCGCGCAATCTCCTCTGCGGTGTAACCCTCGCAGTAGAATAAATGCACTGCCGCGCGGTACTTAGGCGTCAGCCGCCGCAACGCTTCATCCAGCGCGCTGTCCTCCGGCTCGGGAAACGGAATGCGATCATCGAGCGGTGTGTCGTGCCGCCGCCATGCCATGCGCCAGTGGCTTTTCAGGCAGTTGAGCGTCACCCGCAGCAGCCATGCCTTTTCGTGCTCCACACTGTCGAAAACCGGCTTTTTACGCACGGTCTGGAGAAAGACCTCCTGAAAAATATCGTCCGCGTCGTGACGGCTGCGCGTCTGCGCATACGCCAATCGGTATACCATGTCACCGTAGATGCTGACGAGTTGTTCGGGTGTTTTTGTGGTCATGCTCCATCCTCCTTTCACCGATAATACGAAATAAAAACCCGAAGTGCTACAAATTTTCGCAGAAATTTATCGCATTTCGGGTTGTATTTATTTTGTCCACGCTTGCTTGAGCAGCTTTGCCGCCTCGTCGATCTGCTGTTCGGTCAGACCGGCATAGCCGAGCACAAGCGTTGCTCGCGGCGGCTTGACCGGCGGCGTATAGTACGCCGAAAGCGGGTAAACACGCACACCGACCGCCTTTGCACGCTCAATAAGTTCGTGCTCGAGCATGCCGTTGCGCATGTGCAGCAGCAGGTGCAGACCGGCCTCCGAGCGCGAGACCTCATGCGGCAGGTCGGCCAGCTCGCGGTCAAGTGCGGCCATGAGCGCGTCGCGGCGTGCCTGATAGATCTTGCGGCTGCGACTGATGTGCCGCTCGAAGCCGCCGGTGTGCATGAAGGCCGCCAGCGTGTGCTGGTCAAAGCTCGGTACGGTAGACGAGTACCGCGAAAACCGTTCGCGATAGCGCGCCATCAGCGCATTCGGCAGCACCAGATAGCCGATGCGCAGTCCGGGTGCAAGGCTTTTCGCGAAGGTGTTGACGTACACGACGCGTCCGGTCCTGTCCAGCTCACCCAACGCCGGAATCGGGCGTGAGGCATAGCGGAATTCGCTGTCGTAGTCATCCTCGATGATGTAGCGGTCGGGCGCTTCCGACGCCCAGCGAAGGATTTCCAGTCGGCGGGCAGCCGTCATAACCGTGCCCAGCGGGAAATGGTGCGACGGCGTAAGGTATACCACCGATGCGTCACTCGCGGTCAGCGCGTCAGCACGCAGACCGTGCTTGTCCAGCGGTGTCGGACGCACGGTCACACCGTTCGCTGCGAAAATCTGGTACAGCTTGCGGTAGCCGGGGTTCTCGAGCGCGTACACGCGGTCGCGGCCGAGCAGCTGAATGACAAGGTGCATCAGATACTCCGAGCCTGCGCCGATGAGGATGTTGTCCGGCGAGACATTGATGCCGCGGAAGTCGTGCAGGTAGCGCACGATCTCCTCTCGAAGTTCCGCCGCGCCGCATGGGTCGGTCGCACGGAGCAGCGCACTCGAGTATTCGCTCAGCACACTGCGCGACAGCCGCGCCCATGTGGAGAACGGAAAGCAGCCGTTATCGACAAAATCCGTGCGAAAATCGTAAGGATAGGTCTCCTTGGAGGCGGAAATCGGCGGCAAAGGCGGTGTGGATGGCTCCTGTGGCTCGGAAATCGGCACGGCAAGCTGCTCCTGCACAAAGTAGCCGCGCCGTGGCGCAGAGGCGATGTAGCCTTCGGCGGCAAGCTGGCCGTAGGCGGTTTCCACGGTAATCTGGCTGACGCGCAGATTAGCCGCCAGCTTGCGTTTGCTCGGCAGGCGCGTGCCGCCGGGCAAGGCGCCGGACATGATGTCCGCGCGGACAGCGTGGTAAAGCTGCTCATAGAGCGGCTGTTGATCGTGCGGTTTAAGGTGGTAAGTCAGCATGGTCGGAGGCTCCTTTCTTTGCGTCTTTTGCAAAATCTGTGCTGATTTTATGAGTTATCGCTTGCAAGCGAACGAAATCTGCGCTGACGCCGCGCGGGCGCACAAGAGGGTAGACACCAAGGTTTCTACCCTCTTGTGAATCACCCGTTTCCTGTCATAGTCTGGCGCAGACCAGAGACCGGCGACCGCTGCGAAAATAGGGGTACGACAGTCGGGTTACTCTTGCGTTTGTTTCGTAAAATATTTGCAGTTCCCGGATAGCTTACTGCTACACAGACCGGCTACTTCCAGCAGGCGCGACATCCCCGTGTCGCGCAATTCGTTAGCGTGTTATCACAGACGGCACCTACGAAGATAAATGTTACCAAGTGTCTATATTCGCAGGTGCTGTCTACAATCTCCAGACTAACGATTCGTGCGGCACTGTTATGCCGCACCCAGCATAGAGCCGCCGATCTGTGTAGCAGTCAGAAAACAGCTTGAGCATCTGCGGTTGAGAAATGGGCGGCCATTGGCCGCCCCTACGGAAGATGAACAGTACGGCCGTTCCCCCATAGTCTCAGCTCTGCAAATTTCGCCGTGCTCTCCCAAAGGGAAACGGGAGTCCCAAGAGGGTAGAAACCGCAGGTGTCTACCCTTTTGGTTTCCCCGGCGAAACCGCCGGCGTTCCCCTCGCCTCGAAGGCGAAAAACTTACGTTAAATAAGCGCCATCGAACGCAGAATGAACAGCGTCAATGTCAGCGTAACCGCACTCAGCGCCGTGCTGAGCACAATAATCGACGATGACAGCACATGATCACCGCCCATATTTTTCGCCATAACATAACCGGACGCTGTGCTCGGCGCACCGCACAGGATGACGATAGCCACCAGTGTCTGCTCGCGGAAGCCGAGCGCCACGCCCATCGGCAGAAAGATAGCACTCAGCAGCACCAGCTTGATAAATACGGCTGCACAGGTCGGGCCGAGCTTTTTGATGGCCTTTGCGCCCTCAAAGCCCGCGCCGATGCTCAGCAGCGCCATAGGCGTTGCGCAGTTGCCCAGCATGGACAGACCCTTGTCCAGCATCGGCGGAAAGTCGATTGCCAGGAGCGAGAACGGCAGACCCGCGAAAATACCCAGTATGATCGGGTTGGTGATGATACCGCGTAGCGTTTTGCCGACCAGGCCGCGGTGGTCCGCTTGCTGTGCGTCCGGCGCGGTGACAGTCAGCACCAGCACCGAAAAGATGTTGTACAGCGGCACACTCGCCACGATCATCAGCGGCACAAGACCGGCATTTCCGTACAGATTCTGCACAAAGGCCACGCCCAGAATCGCCTGTGAGCCGCGGAAAGCGCCCTGTGTGAACGCGCCAACCATGCTCTTATCCTTGAGAAAGAGGGACGCGCCGATCCAGACGGCAAAAAAATACACCGTCGTCGCACCCGCGCAGAAAAAGAAAAACACGGGGTCGAACTGCTCGGTGATGCGTCCCTGCGCGATATCGCGGAACAGCAGGATCGGCAGCAGCACCTTGAACGACAGACGGTCGATGTCGGTCAGCGTCTGCTTGGTGAAAAAGTTTTTGCTGCGCAGCCAGCGGCCAAGCACGATGATCGCAAAAATCGGCACGGTGGCATTCAGACAGAATATCAGGTTATCCATTGGTTTCTCCCTCCACGGCTGCTTCCTCGTGGCGGAAGAAGTCCTGCAGTTTCTCCAAGCTCTGCGCTAAAAGCGCGGTCTGCTCGGGCGAGAGCGTGTCCACCAAAGACGCGATCATGCGCTCGTGAAAGTCCTTGTGGTACTCGTAGGCGGCCCTGCCCTTGTCAGTGAGCATGATATTGACAACGCGGCGGTCCTCCTGGCTGCGCACGCGGCGCACCAGTCCCTTGGAGACCAGCTTGTCGCACGCAACAGTCAGCGTGGCCAGTGTTACGCCGATTGACCTGGCAACCTCGCTCATACGCACAGGTTCCCTGTCACCGATCTTCTCGATGATATGGATTTCGGTGATGGACACCGCGCTGCCCAGTCCGCCAGCCATAGCGCGTTCTTCGATTTTATTGATCCGGCCGAACACATCGACCAGAAAGGAATTGAGCTGCTCTGCGTCTTCCATGTTCGTGCTGTCCCTCCGTTAGTTCGTTAATCTAACTAAATATTAGCATGGATTTGTCGAAATTGCAACACTGCCGTGCCCTCGGCAAGGGCAAAGAGGAAGGGACACCTACGGTGTCCCTTCCTCTTTGAACGCCTGCCTTGCAGAATCTCTTCACTCTTTGCAAAACTTTCAATCTATGTTTCACGCTATCCTGATCGTGCATTTGTGCATTTTTGTGCAAACTTACACATTGCACAGTGCCGCTATCGCGGCCCTCAGGAGGGCGCTCAGCACGGCGAGCGTAACACACAGGAAATACGGCATCCTGCACGTTCGAAGCGAATACCGTCCGGTGGCTTCGCCGCCCTGCCAGACCATAGAGCATGCGGCAAGCAGCGCGGAGACGCTCAGCACGGCGGGTACGCCGGCTGCTCCGATGATGAGGACGCTTCCTTCTCCCACGCTGACCGCGACGGTCATGGCAAGTACGAAGCCGCGTGCCGCGGCAACCGCACTCAGCAGCAGCTCTCTCGGGCGCAAAAATGCGCACACGAGCGGCAGCAGCACCCAGATGAGCGCGCACAGCGTGCTCTGCACCACATGCGCGGGCAATTCAGCCAGCAGACCGGAAAGCACTGCCGCGCCGTCCCTTTCGCCGGCCCGCAGACCGGTCAGACCGCCCGCCGCTGCACCGCACAGGAACATCGCACACAGGAACAGGAACACCGGCGTCCGCACCAAATCGTCAAAAAAACCGAGAATATGCTGTTTGTTCATACGTCTTCCCCCTTGGAAAAGTCATAGAACAGCATATTCCCGGTTTTATCTTTTTAGAACTGCAGACGGACTTAGCCTTCCTCGTTGATCATCTCGCACATCGCGTCCACCATGTCCTTGCAGGGCTGGCGCAGGAACGGGCGTGCCTTTTTGTTGATCTCGTAGGTTGCATACAGCTTGCCTTCCTCGTCACGGTGCAGCACGGCCGCGATCAACTCGGTTGCAGCGGCGATGCGGTCAGCCAGGTACGCAAGATCCACCTTTTCGCTGTCGCACACGGAAACTACCACGCGCTTTTGCGAACTGCTGGAAATCTTGGCAAGCTCGGTCGGCATTTCACGCTTCGAAGCGGTGAGCAGCACGATCTCACTCTTGATCACGGCAGCAAGTTCGTCCTCGCAGATACGAACCTCGTCGTAGCCCTCTGCAGCCTTGCAGGCCGCCGCATTCTTCGCGGACAGGAACAGATTGCGCTGCGGTATGACCTCCTTCTCCAGGATGGCGCGGATCAGCTTCTGAAGATATTCACCTTCACCAAGCACGGAAACCAGTACATTCTGCGGCATAATATCATCTCCTTCACAGGGCAGTACAAATACAAGAGCAATTATACGCACAAACAGCCCGTTTCGCAACGGATTTTACATATTCTTTTTGCAATTCATCACTTCGACTGATTTGCACAAATTTTATCCATTGCCTTTAGGTAAATTGCACATTCCAGACGCTTACGCTCCATCTCGCAGCCGAGGTCGTAGGAGTCGTTCATGTCGTGGTTCATGTTGTAGTTTGCTGCCGAGCAGCCGCCCGAGCAGTAGAACTTCGCCCAGCACTTCTGGCACTTCGGACGAGAATAGATGTTCATGCCGGCAAACTTCTGCGCGATGTCCATATTGAAGGACTGGTCGAGCACACTGCCCTGCTTGAACTCATCCTTGCCGACAAACTGGTGGCAGGGATAGATATCGCCGTCCGGCGTTACGGCTACATACTCATAACCCGCACCGCAGCCGCGCAGACGCTTGACAACACACGGGCCCTGATCCAGATCGACCATGAAGTGGAAGAAGGTAAACGGCTTGCCTTCCTTCTTACGCTCGAGCATGATATCGGTCAGACGGTCGTACTCGGCCTCAATCTTCGGCAGATCGTCCTCGGTCAAGTCGTAGCCGCAGCCCGGGTCAGCCGTTACCGGCTCGACGGAAAGGCGGTCAAAGCCTGCATCCGCGATGCTCAGCACATCCTCAGCAAAATCGAGGTTGTGCGAGGTAAACGTGCCGCGCGCGTAGTAATCGAGGTTCGGGTCACGCTCGTCCACCAGCGCCTTGAACTTGGGCACGATGGTGTCGTAGCTGCCCGTACCGGCTACCGTCTTGCGGAACTCGTCGTTGACCTCGCGGCGGCCGTCAAGCGACAGCACGCAGTTGTCCATGTTCTCGTTGATGTACTTGCGCTTGTCCTCATCGAGCAGCAGGCCGTTGGTGGTGATGGTGAAGCGGAACTTCTTGTTATGCTTCTCCTCCAGGCTGCGGGCATAATCGACCGTCTGGGTAACGGTATCCCACGCCATGAGCGGCTCGCCGCCGAAGAAATCGACCTCGATGTTGTGACGCACGCCGGAACGCGCGATAACAAAGTCGATGGCCTTCTTGGCGATCTCAGGCGGCATGATCTTGCGGCCCTGACCAAAGTCGCCGGTAGATGCGAAGCAGTACTTGCAGCGCAGGTTGCAGTCGTGCGCTACGTGCAGGCACAGAGCCTTAACCGGTGCATTCACCGGAATGTAGCGGCTTACGTCGATGTAGTCATCCTGCGCGAACAGCTGACCGGCCTTTTTCAGCTCGTACAGCTCGTCATATGCCTCGCGGATCTCGTCCGCGGTGTAGTCCGGCAGGGCGTCAATGATGCTCTGCGGACAGGTATCACCCATGTTTTCATCCAGCAGTCCGGACACTGCATAGCTGATATCATCGAGCAGATGTACCGCGCCCGAATTGACATCGAGCACGAAATTCAGCCCTTTTTTCTGATAACGATGAATCATTTATTTTCCTCCGATATACAGGAACAAGGCGCACCCGCAGGCGCGCCTTGCATATTCCTTTTAAGCGTGATTACTTTGCGTGCTCGCACTTCTGGTTTGCCACGGTGCAAGAGGTCTTGCATGCGGACTGGCAGGAAGTCTGGCACTCGCCGCAGCCGCCGTGTGCTGCAGTCTGCTTCAGGGTTGCAGAAGTCAGGGTAGAAATATGCTTCATTTGATTTCCCTCCTATTTTTTGATGTGGCTGTAACGCTTCTTTTTCCGCATATTGGCACCGGCGTAACCGCCCAGTGCCGAGGCGATCAACGAGCAGAGCAGGCTGATCACCGTGCGTACAAAATGAATGGATTGACCGAGCGGCAGCACCGCAACGATCAGCAGGATCAGAAAAACCGCAAAACCTGCGCCGAGCGACCAGTAAAACTGTTTTTCGCCTGCGCGCTTTGCAGCAACCAGTGCGGCAAGCGCACTGCCGAGTGCAAGGAATACCAGTGCACAAGGCGCTATTGCCCCTTCTGCCAATGTGCCGCGGTGAACGAGCACCGCACCGAGCAGCATCAGCAGCAGAGTACCGAGCAATCCGGCAAGCACCGATGGTAAAAGGATACCGACCGGCGACTGACCCTCATTGGTTTTTCTCATCATTTCATAGCCTCCCGCCGAATTTTATTTATATGTCATGCTATTCGGCAAGAAATGGGGTTATTACTTTGCGTCCTTCTTTGCTTCCTTGGGCGCCTCGACCGTCTCGGTCGCCGGAGCCTCCTTACCGCGGATTGCCCAGCGGTAAATCTTGAGCTTCGTGCGGTCGCTCGAAGACTCGATGACCAGAACGTCGTCCTTGATGCTGACTACGCGGCCGATAAAACCACCGATGGTGGAAATCTCATCACCGATCTCGATGGAGTTACGCATATCGCGCTCCTGTTTGTCGCGCTTGCGCTGAGGACGGATCAGGAAAAAGTAGAATACGACGATCAGAACTACAAACGGCAAAAACTGCGCGATGATCGCGCCATAATCCGACAGAGCCGGCATTTTGTCCAATGCCATAACCATGGTTACACCTCCCTATGCAATTTGCTGTAAATACTCACTATATTATACTGGATATTCTGTCAAATTACAAGTCCTTTTTGGAGGCAATACCACATAATTCAGCTGCGGCGCTTTACGGAAATTTTGTATCCTGATGTCGGCCCCGGTTCCTTGCGCGAGTTCCATCCGCGCTGCCGCGATTTCTTGCAATACACAAAACATTGCTGCGAAACCGCGCCTAATCAGTACGCAAAATTTACTCGTAAATCGCTCTTGCTGTATTATGCGGTACTGCCTCTTTATTTGTGCTACTTAAGCTATTCACAGCATAAAATAGCAGTATCTTATCGAAACGAGGTGCTGACCATGCTTTTTCCTGCTTTATTTGCGCTCGGCGGCGCATTTTTCTTCTTTGTGCTGCGTGTACAGGGCGCGGACGGGTCGTTTCCCAAGCCGCTCACGCCCGATGAGGAGGCGGTTCTGCTGCGCCGCATGCAGCAGGACGGGGACGCCGAGGCACGGGAAAAGCTGATCGAGCACAATCTCAGACTGGTAGCACATATTGTGAAAAAGTATTACGCCGTAAGTACGGAGCAGGATGATCTGCTGTCCATCGGCACGATAGGGCTGATTAAAGCCGTGAACACCTTTAAGGCGGATAAAAATATCCGCTTGGCGACATACGCCTCCAAATGCATCCAGAACGAGCTGCTGATGTATTTCCGGCAGAAGCGCAAGAGTGCGGGCGAGCTTTCGCTCTCGGACACGCTCGAATCGGACGGCGACGGCAATGCGCTTGCCCTGCAGGATATCATCTGCTGCGAGGACAGCGGTCTGTCCGCCGTTGAGGAACAGGACCGATACCATGCCATGCACCGCGCGCTGGCAGGCTGTCTCTCTCCGCGGGAACGCGAGATCATCCGCCTGCGGTACGGCATCGGTCTGGCCTCTCCCCAGCCGCAGCGTGAGATTGCCGTGCGGCTGGGTATTTCGCGCAGCTATGTTTCGCGCATTGAAAAGCGTGCGCTCGAAAAGCTGCGGGAGGCTCTCGAACGCGAGGGACGGCCGCCGTAAAAGCGACGGTTGTCCCCTTCCGAAAAAAATTTTAATTTTTTTTGAAAAAAGGGTTGACGAATCCCGGATTCTGATATATACTAAACAAGTCGTCAGCGATGAGTCATCAAAAGCGACAGCAAAACTTAACAAATAGCCGAATTGTGTAAAGGTAGCACGACAGACTCTGACTCTGTTTGTGAGGGTTCGAATCCTTCTTCGGCTGCCACCGAAAACCGTCTTTTTTGAAAAGACGGTTTTTCTTTTTCCTTTTCGTGGTTTTCCTGTGACGGCTATTTGACAGACGGTCTCTCTCCCGATATACTAAAGCATATGTAAAGGAGCGATTACCATGTTTTGCATGAACTGCGGCACGCAGCTGCCGGACGGCGCAAAATTCTGCATGAACTGCGGCACAAAGGTCGGTGAGGTCGGCGCAGGTGCTGTCCCCTCCGGCAAAAAATATCCCTCGTACGCGATGCTGTATCCGAACAGCATGGCTTATCTCGAGTCCCCTGCCTATCAGCGCGAGCGCGGTCTGATGAAGCAGTCCGAGCTTGGCGCGACGCCGTATGCGGGCTTTGATTTTACCAACTATGTTTCTCTGGACGACGGCACGTTGGTCGGCTTTGTGTTCGGGCACACCGTGCGTTACCGCGCTGCCGAGGACTTCGGCTACAATCTCTATCGCCTGAATCCGGACGGCACAGCTGTTTTTCTGAACGCCGGCTGCAAACGCGGCGGCACCGAGCTGTATGTGCAGGACGGAAAAGCGCACTGGACGGTGAATGGAGAAGCGTTTTCCTCATCTATTTGAGTATTAAGGCACCTGGTATCAGGTGCTTTTATTTTTGCATAATTTTTCGTAAAACCGCTTGACTTGGAGCACACTCCAAGTGATAGAGTGAGTTTAGAAAAAATATTCAGGAGGAAAACTATGTATATCGAGAACATCAACGGTCCCGCTGACGTGAAGAAGCTGAACATTAAGCAGATGACCGTGCTTGCGTCCGAAATACGTGATGCACTGCTGACCAAGCTGAGCCGTCACGGCGGCCATTTCGGTCCGAATTTCGGCATGGTAGAGGCAACCATCGCACTGCACTATGTATTCGAGTCCCCGAAGGATAAGTTTGTATTCGATGTTTCCCACCAGTCCTACCCGCACAAGATGCTGACCGGCCGCAAGGACGCCTTTCTCTACGAGGAGCACTACGACGACGTTTCCGGCTACAGCAACCCGCACGAGAGCGAGCACGACCATTTCACCATCGGCCACACCTCCACCTCGGTCAGTCTGGCCTGCGGTCTGGCCAAGGGCCGCGACCTCAAGGGTGAGGACGGCAACGTGGTTGCTATCATCGGCGACGGTTCGCTCAGCGGCGGCGAAGCGCTCGAAGCACTCAACTATGCGGCAGAGCTGGACGGAAACCTGATTATCCTTGTCAACGACAACGATATGTCCATCGCGGAGAATCACGGCGGTCTGTATCAGAACCTGCGCCTGCTGCGCGAGACGGGCGGCAAGGCCGAGTGCAACCTGTTCCGTGCGATGGGTCTGGATTACCGCTTTGTAGCCGACGGCAACGATATTGCTTCGCTTATCGAGGCATTTCAGGCCGTAAAGGACAGCACGCAGCCAGTTGTTGTGCACATCGTCACCCAGAAGGGCAAGGGCTACGCGCCTGCCGAGCAGCACAAGGAGGCATGGCACTACTGTGCTCCGTTCCATCCGGAGACCGGCGAGCCGCTGATGGACATGAGCGGTGAGTGCTACGAGAGCATTACGCTCGACTTTATGATGAAGAAGATGCAGGATGACCCGTCTGTGTGTATGATCACCTCGGGTACGCCGACCGTGCTTGGCTTCACCGAGGAGATGCGTAAGAAGGCCGGCAGGCAGTTCATCGACGTAGGCATTGCCGAGGAGAACGCGGTTGCACTGGCGTCCGGTATCGCAGCAAACGGCGGCAAGCCGGTCTACGGCGTGTACAGCACGTTCATTCAGCGCGCTTATGACCAGATTTCGCAGGACCTGTGCATCAACAGCAACGCAGCTACCATTATCGTTGCGTGGGGCTCGGTTTACGGCATGAACGATGTAACGCATCTCGGTCTGTACGACATTCCGATGCTGGCGAACATCCCCAACCTGGTTTATCTGGCGCCGACTACCAAGGAAGAATATCTGGCAATGCTCGACTGGAGCATTGAGCAGAACGAGCATCCGGTCGTTATCCGCATGCCGGGCGGCGCACTGGTTTCGGACGAAAAGGCTGTTACCAAGGACTTCGGCAGGCTGAACACCTACGAGGTTAAGGAGAAGGGTGCCCGGGTTGCCGTGATCGGTCTGGGTTCGTTCTACCCGCTCGGCGAGCAGGCGGCGGCGCTCATCAAGAAAAAGACCGGCGTACAGCCGACCCTTATCAACCCGTACTATATCACCGGCGTGGATACTGACCTGCTCGAGAGCCTCAAGGCAGATCACGACGTGGTCATCACCCTCGAGGACGGCGTACTCGACGGCGGCTTCGGTGAGAAGATTGCGCGTTTCTACGGTGACTCTGACATGAAGGTACTGAACTTTGGTCTCAAGAAGGAGTTCCTCGACCGCTATGACGTAGACGAGGTACTGAAGGACAATCACCTCACCGCAGAACAGATTGCGGAGGATGTGGAGAAGGTTCTCTAAAAATCGCGCGTAAGCGCGCATAAAATAGCATTTGCTCTGCAAATGCAAGAAAACCGAGGACATGCGCCACGCAGCGCGGCCAAAAAAGCCGCGCAAGGATAGCGTTCGGTTTTTTACATCTGGAGGGAGAAAGTTTCTGAATAGGAACTTTCGGACGACTTTGGAACGGCCCACGGTCCGTTCCTGCTTGTCGGTGGAACCGTGGTTCCGCGACAGCCCAAGCGTGAAAGGCTTCGGAGCATTGCTCCGAAGCCTTTCGCGCTGTATGTCAAGTTTGGGGAGGTTTATGCCAGTCCAAGCTCCTTTACGCGAGCCTGTGCCGCTGCCAGACGTGCGATCGGCACGCGGAACGGCGAGCAGGAAACGTAATTCAGACCAACATTGTGGCAGAACTCGACGGAGGACAGGTCGCCGCCGTGCTCGCCGCAGATGCCGAGCTTGATGTCCGGACGGGTGCGCTTGCCTTCTGCAACAGCGAAGCGGATCAAGCGGCCTACGCCGTTCTGGTCCAGACGAGCGAACGGATCGGACTCGAGGATCTTCTTGTCGAAGTAAGTCTCCAGAATGCGGCCCACGTCATCACGGGAGAAGCCGTAGGTCATCTGGGTGAGGTCATTGGTGCCGAAGGAGAAGAACTCTGCTTCCTTGGCCACATCGCCTGCGGTGACTGCGGCACGCGGCGTCTCGATCATCGTGCCGACCATATACTTCATCTTCAGACCGGACTGCTCGATCAGCTCGTCAGCCTTAGCCTTGATAACCTTCTTTACGAAGCGCAGCTCATTGACCTCGGATACCAGCGGAACCATGATCTCCGGCGTGATATGCAGGTCGTCTTCCTTCCAGACGTTGATAGCTGCGGATACGATAGCCTCGGTCTGCATCTCGGCGATCTCCGGATAGAGAACGTCCAGACGGCAGCCGCGGGTACCCAGCATCGGGTTGAACTCGTGCAGGCTTTCTACCTTGCCCTTGAGCTTGTCGAAGGATACGCCCATCTCATCGGCCAGCTCCTTGATCTCGTCATCCTCGTGCGGGAGGAACTCATGGAGCGGCGGGTCAAGCAGACGGATGGTTACCGGCAGGCCGCCCATCGCGCGGTAAATTGCCTCAAAGTCGCCGCGCTGCATCGGCAGGATCTTGGCCAGAGCCGCCTTGCGCTGCTCGAGCGTATCGGAAATAATCATCTCACGAACCGCCTTGATGCGGGCCGGCTCGAAGAACATATGCTCGGTACGGCAGAGGCCGATGCCTTCTGCGCCGAACTTACGGGCCTGCGTTGCATCACGCGGGGTATCGCCGTTGGTGCGAACGTGCAGGGTGCGAATCTCGTCAGCCCAGCCCATGAAGCGGCCGAAGTCGCCGGTCAGCTCAGCCTCCTGCGTTGCGATCTCGCCGAGGTATACGTTGCCGGTGGAGCCGTCGAGCGAAATAACGTCACCCTCGTGCACTACCGTGCCGTCGGCAAAGGTCAGGGTCTTATCCTCTTCGGAAACCTTGATGCCGTTTACGCCTGCTACACAGCAGGTGCCCATGCCGCGGGCTACTACGGCTGCGTGCGAGGTCATGCCGCCGCGGGCGGTCATGATGCCTTCGGATACGGCCATGCCGTCGATATCCTCCGGAGAGGTCTCCTGACGGACGAGGACAGCCTTGATGCCGGTCTTGTGGGCCTTAGCTGCAGCATCTGCGGTGAAGTAAACCGCGCCGCAGGCTGCACCGGGCGATGCCGGCAGGCCGGTGGTGATCGGCGTAGCTGCCTTGAGAGCTGCCGGATCGAACGTCGGGTGCAGAAGTGCGTCAAGCTGCTTTGCCTCGACCTTCATAACCGCCTGCTCCTTGGTGCAGACGCCTTCGTCTACCAGATCAACCGCTACCTTGAGCGCTGCCTGTGCGGTGCGCTTGCCGTTACGGGTCTGCAGCATGTAGAGCTTGCCGTTTTCGATGGTGAACTCCATATCCTGCATATCGCCGTAATGCTTCTCAAGACGGCTGGAAATGTCAACAAACTGCTGATAAACCTCTGGCATGGTATCTGCCAGCGCAGAGATCGGCTGCGGCGTGCGGATACCGGCTACAACGTCCTCGCCCTGTGCATTCATCAGGAACTCGCCGTACAGCTTCTTTTCGCCGGTGGCCGGGTTGCGGGTGAAGGCTACGCCGGTGCCCGAGGTCTCGCCCATATTGCCGAATACCATGGACTGTACGTTTACGGCAGTGCCCCAGCTGTGCGGGATGTCGTTCATGCGGCGGTAGGTGTTTGCACGCGGATTATCCCACGAGCGGAATACTGCGCGGACAGCCTCCATCAGCTGCTTCTTCGGGTCCTGCGGGAAATCTTCGCCGAGGGACTTCTTGTAGTGATCCTTGAACAGGACGATCAGCTCGGACATATCGTCCGCGTCCAGCTCATTGTCCATCTTTACGCCCTTTTTGTCCTTAACCTGATCGATAAACTGTTCGAAGGAGGACTTAGGCAGCTCCATAACAACGTCAGAGAACATCTGAATGAAACGGCGGTAGGAGTCGCGTGCGAAACGCGGGTTATTGGTCAGCTTGGCAACTGCTTCGCAGATCTCGTCGTTCATGCCGAGGTTGAGGATGGTATCCATCATGCCGGGCATGGATGCGCGCGCACCCGAGCGAACGGATACGAGCAGCGGCTTCTCGGGATCGCCGAGAGTCTTGCCGGTAACCTTTTCAAGCTGATCGAGGTACTCCAGAATCTGATCCTGAATATCCGGATAAATAGTCTTGCCGTCCTCATAATAACGGGTGCAGGCCTCGGTGGTGATGGTGAAACCCTGCGGCACAGGCATGCCCAGTCCGGTCATTTCAGCCAGATTGGCACCCTTGCCGCCAAGCAGCTCACGCATTTTTCCGTTGCCCTCCGGGAACATGTAAACATACTTTTTCATTTGGGTATTTCCTCCGTTTCGATTGATGCTCTCTCTAATACTCATTCTCTTTATCACGCAAGCACATTATAGCACGTTAGCGGTGAAATATTCCATTGTAGTATTATACCGATTTCCCACGAATATATTGTGCACTTTGACCAATTATGTATTTTTAACCAAAACTCAAACGTTTGCGTAAAATCTGTCTTTTTAATTTATCAGAAATTTTATCCGATTTTTATTTTATCTTTTCCTGTTTTTCTCGATTTTTACGGTGTTTTGGGCGTAAATACGTTTCATGCCCATCAGCTTTCATTTCATTAGGCGTAATGCACAAATTCCTGCAAAGAAAATCGGCGGTCTGAGGCAGACCGCCGATAGAAGCGAAGGAATTGCTGGAAACCACGACACTGATCGCAGGGATGCCGTCGTAGCTGGTCTCGTAGAGCTTGACCGAATACGGATACGTCGAGGACGAGGTGAACGAGCCGCCGGTGAACTGGTAGAAGGTATTTTCACCCAGTGCGGCGTAGTAGCGGAGCAGAATCTTGTCGCCGGCTTCTACCTCTCCCCTGTCGTAGTAGTAGGTGGTCGTGGTGCCCTCCCGGATGGTGCCAAGCAGTGTGACACCGGTCACCGTGCCGAAATCCGGCACCGGATAGTGCTTGCTGTAGCAGCGCGACGCATCCGGCTTGTGGTTGCGGTTATACTCGCCGGGAGAGTACGCCGCACCGTCTCCGATCAGGCTGTTCAGGTAGCGGATCGGCACCGAGTAAGACGGTACGCCGCCGGAATGGCTGCTGACCGTAATGCCGACAACCTTGCCCTCATCGTTGATGAGCGCACCGCCGGAATTGCCGCTGATGACCTGCGCCGTGCTTTCGATCATCGGTGCAAGGTAATCGTCGTTTTCCGGGTCGGTCACCTTGCCGGTCGTGACCGTTGCGGCGCCGCCGCCCGGGTAACCGAGCGCGTAGACCGTGTCGCCTTTCTCGACCTCAGTGGTAACACCGAGGTACGGCAGCGTGCTGCCGACGACACGGATATGCGCGATGTCCGCGTCCGCGTCAAAGTTGTAGATCGTGACCTCACGCTTGGTGCCGTCGTACATCTCGGCCACAAGGCGGTAAACGCCGTTGACAAGGTGTCCGCAGGTCACCGCGTCGCCGCGTGCGCTGAGCACAACGCCGCTGCCGATGCCGAGGATATTATTCTTGTAATCGTAGGCGTACAGCTTGAAAATCGCCGGTACACAGGCGCTGAACACC
Source organism: Butyricicoccus sp. OF27-2pH9A (assembly GCF_027693185.1). Lineage (NCBI taxonomy): Bacteria > Bacillati > Bacillota > Clostridia > Eubacteriales > Butyricicoccaceae > Butyricicoccus > Butyricicoccus sp. OF27-2pH9A. The sequence goes on along the minus strand of NZ_JAQEXK010000002.1, from coordinate 178,204 downwards.
TCGTCCGCCGTCATGCCGACATGTGCTTCGATGGTGAAGCTCTGCCGCAGATCCGGCTTTGCCATACGGGTGACGATAGCCGCAACCTCGCTGCGGCGAATGTTGGTGTTCGGCTTAAAATCGTGCGCGTTGTTGCTGCCCGTGAGCACGCCCGCCCGGTACAGACGGTACACATCAGCGGCATAGCCTGCCGACATTTCCACGTCCGCAATCGCACCGTCCGCAATGTCGTTGATCGCGGTCAAAGCGTCCTCCGGCAGCGCGTTTGCAAAGATGGACGCAAACTGTGCCCGGGTCGCCGGCTGATCGTAATTCACATAAGTCGTGTTAATAATACCATTTTCCAGCGCATACGTCACATACGGCTGATACCACGGACGGACTTTGTCAAAATCCGCACTGCCGCTGACATAGGTGCTGTGCAGACACGCCGCCAGCTTGATCGCCTGTGCGATCGTCAGGTTGCTGTTCGGCTTGAACTGGGTGGCGTTTACGCCGTCCACCAGCTTGTATTCATACGCCGCCTGAACATTCTGCGCGTACCACTCGGTTGAGGGCACGTCGGTGAACTGTCCGGCAGGATACGTTGTTTTCGAAGTAAAGTTTTCATAGCCCGCAAAAGCCGCAGGCAGCATGCCGACCATCAGCGCAGCCGCTGTGATCAGACTGAGCAATCGTTTTTTCACGAATTGCATTCCTCCCTTTTGAGGCGTGGGTTTGTGGATTGGGATACAGGGCCGCAGAGCGACCCTGTACTTCTTTCTTGATGATACACCAAAACCGTGAGGAATTGGTGAATTTTCTGTGAAATCAGTTCTCGTAAGCGGCTACGATCTCGCCGATATACATGGTGTGGTAGTCGTGATCGCCGTACCACTTGTCCTGCACTTCCTGCGCCATATCGTCCGGTGCGATGTCGGTCACACCGCGCTTGCGGCAGATGAGTACCAGCTCGGCCTCCTCGAAGGTCGGCTGACCCTCTACGAATACCGGCGTCAGGCCGCTCTCGTGCATCTTATCCATGTCACGGCCGGACTTGGAGCCCATCTTGTTCAGCGCATCACGGTGGCCGTCCTTGAGCACGGTCAGGGTGAAATACTCGCCTGCGTCTACAAATTCCTTGGTGAAGCGGCTCTTGCGGATATAGCAGGTCGCACTCGGCTTGCCCCACATAACGCCTACAGCACCCCAGCTTGCGGTCATGGTGTTCCACTTGTCCTCAGTGCCTGCGGAAATCAGCATCCACTTCTGACCGATCAGATCGAACGGATTGAAAGACTTTTCGGCAATGTTGATCTTCTTCATAATATGTTACCTCCTAAGAGATTTGTTTAGCAAATTGAGCATTGAAAATGGATAATTATGGAATGGCACAAAGTGCCGGATTCAATACGCGCTTCGCGCGCAAAGATAGCGTTCATTTTCCATTACTGCTGCTTGTCGAGCGGCATTGTGCGGCGCAGTTTCATCTCCTGCCAGTCCTCACGCGAGATGAGGATCTGGCGCGGCTTGGAGCCTTCGGACGGGCCGATGATACCGCGGTCCTCGATCTGGTCGATGATACGCGCGGCACGCGAATAGCCCAGCTTCAGACGGCGCTGCAGCATGGATGTGGATGCCTGGCGGCAGTCCATGATGACCTCGATGGCTTCCTCTATGAGTTCATCCTCATCGTCGCCCAAATCGTTCGTGCCGCTGCTGCCGCCGCCCTTGTTATTGCCCACCTGCTCGGCCTGCTGCTCGATGTGCTCAAGGATTTCCTCGCTGTACTCGGCGGTGCTGGTCTCCTTGATGCGGGCAATAACAGCTTCGATCTCCTCGTTGGAGATGAAGCAGCCCTGTACACGGGTCGGCTTGCCCTCACCGAGCGGTGCATACAGCATATCACCCTTGCCGATCAGCTTTTCTGCGCCGGTCGTGTCCAGAATGATACGCGACTCGATCTGGCTGGCTACCGCAAACGCGATACGCGACGGGATATTTGCCTTCATGATACCGGTGATAACGTCAGCCGATGGACGCTGCGTTGCTACAACAAGGTGCATGCCTGCGGCTCGTGCCTTCTGCGCGATACGGCAGATGGAGTTCTCGACTTCCTTGGCGGCGACCATCATCAGGTCAGCCAGCTCGTCGATAACGATGACGATCTGCGGCAGCACCTGATACTGCTCGGGATGACCGTCCTCGGTCTGCTCGGCTTTGGCCTTTTCGGAACGCATGAGGTCGTTATAGCCGACCAGATTGCGCACCTGATGGTCTGCGAACAGCTTATAGCGGCGTTCCATCTCACCAACCGCCCAGTTGAGCGCACCGGCGGCCTTTTTCGGATCGGTAACAACCGGAATCAGCAGGTGCGGAATGCCGTTATAGTTGCCCAGCTCAACCATCTTCGGGTCCACCATGATCAGGCGGACTTCCTCCGGCGTGGACTTGTACAGCAGCGAGATCAGCATGGAGTTGATGCACACCGACTTACCGGAGCCGGTGGTACCGGCAATCAGCATGTGCGGCATCTTGGCAATGTCACCGATGACCGGCTTGCCGGTGATGTCCTTGCCGACGGCAAAGGACAGGCGGCTTTTCGCGTTAGCAAACGCAGGCGAGCCGATACACTCGCGGATAAAGACCGTATTGACGGTTTTGTTCGGCACCTCGATGCCGACCGCGACCTTATCCGGAATGGGCGCGATACGCACGTTTGCCGCGCCGAGCGACAGTGCAATGTCGTCCGACAGGGCGGTGATGCGCGAGATTTTGATACCGCGCGGGATGGTCAGCTCAAAGCGGGTGACCGACGGTCCGCGGACAATGCCGATGATCTGTGCCTCGATGTTGAACGAGTCGAGCGTATCGAGCAGGCACGCCGAGCTTTCGCGCAGCTCGGTCTCCGCACCGGCTACCGAAGCGTGCTTGCCCTGCGTCAGCAGGTCGATCGGCGGGTAGTCGTACACCGGCGCGGGAGCCTTCTGGCTCTCGTCGATCTGCTCGTTCATGGCCGCCTGCTCGATTTCCGAGATGTTCTCGGTCTTTTTCGGCTTGGATGCCGGTGCGGGAGCCGCTTCCTGCTCGAACTCCGGCTCGGAAACGTGCACCGATGCTTCCTCCGGCTGCTTGTTTTCGACCAGATCCATAATACTTCCGGCCTTTTTCTTCACGTTATCGCGCAGTGAGCGCAGATATTCGTCCGGCGCGATTGCCTTGCCGTGACGCTTGTTCGGGTCGATCAGTTCCTCGCCCGGCTTATCCTCTCCGGGCGGATCGGCGTCGATCGGGATGTCAAAGTCGGATTTACGGTGCGCACGGCGCTCTTCTCGGCGCTGTGCATGCGCAGCTGCCGCTTCGTGGATGTTCGGCAGCTGAACAGGCGCTTCGTAGCGCTCACGCTCCTCCTCGTCCTCGTATTCATACTCAGGCGGACGAACCATGTCGTACAACGCCTGCGGCGTGATGCGACAGGCCACCAGCAAAGTCACGATGAACAGCACCAGCAGGATGAGCAGTGCGCCGATGGACGAGAGCGCCCACTCGAGCAGGATGTACAGACCGCCGCCCAGCAGACCGCCGGACGAGCCTTCCATGCCGGTAGAGAGCAGACCGCTGAGCGTGCTCATGGACAGGTCGTACTCATTTGCACACGAAAAGGCGTGAATGATACTGCCGATCAGCAGCGGCATGAGCGCGATACACGTTCCGCGCAGGCGCACGGGACCCTTGGGACGCGCAAACAGCAGCACGGCGATGCCGATCAGCGCAAACGGCATGACATACGCGCCCTTGCCGATGAGCGCACCGATGCCGCGGTGCAGCCACTTGAGCAGCACGCCGTCGATCGGCAGGATCGACAGCAGGCACAGCAGACCGACAATGCCCCAGATTGCGCCCCAGACCGGACGGGACAGGATCGGACCGAGTTCCTCCGGCTGCGGCTGTGCCGCACGCTTGCCCTTGGGCGCGCTTTTCGTCGATTTTTTAGTTGTGGTTTTCCTTGCAGCCAAAACTTCTATCCTTCAACTTTCTTTGTGATTCAATCTGACGGCGTTCTGCGCCGTTTTTCCGCTTTCTGCGGATACTCTGCAAGTATATTATAGCATAGAAATCCGATTTTTACCACTGTTTTTCCGGAAAACAGCGGCCGGTCTGCTCGTTTAGCCGTTCTCCGCGATGATGCGGTCGATGGCGGCTGCTACGCCGTCCTGTGCGTTGGTGAGCGTCTCGCGCAGGCACAGATTTTTAACGGCTGCGCTTGCGTTTCCCATCGCAATCGGGAGGGCTACGGCGTTCAGCATTTCGAGGTCGTTTTCGCTGTCACCGATGGCGGCGGCGTGGTCGAGGTCGGTGCCCAGCTCACGGCACAGCATGCCGAGGGCAACGCCCTTGTCCGCGGCCGGCGTGATGACCTCGAGGTTGTCAGCCGCGCTGCTCATCACGCGGATACCCGGGATCTGTTCCAACTGTGCACGGGCGCGCACAAGCATGACCGGGTCATGGCTGCGGATGAACATTTTATCGACCGAAACATGGTTTGTGGCAATATATTCCGCGACAGACGGCACAACTTTTTTCGAGCTTAAATAGCCTTCATTCGACTTATATTTGCCGAATTCGATATCATCATATGGGGTAATGAGCAGCGTCTCTCCTGCATACACCATCGTGATCATGCCGATGCGCTCCACCACGGCAGACGCACGCACGGCAGCTTCCCACGGCATGGACATGCGCATGGTGCAGCGCTCCTGCGACACACTCGACAGCGTCGCGCCGCCCGAGGTGACCATCTGGTCATCCGTGCCGAGCATGAGTGCAAAGTCGCGTGCCTCACCGCAGATTCGTCCGGTGGAGACCACAACATGAATACCGCTCTCGCGGGCACGGCGCACGGCATCGGCGGTCGCCGGAGAAACCTGATTCTGCGGATTGAGCGCGGTTCCGTCTAAATCGAGCGCGATAAGGTCGATTTTTTTCATCTTCTTTCCTCCTGATACTGGCGCTGCTGCGCCGCATATTTTCCATCTTATTCAGCATACCGCAGCTGGGCAAAAATTGCAAGTAAATAAAAAATCGAACATTTGTTCTTGACAAATTCGGATTTTGCTCCTATTCTATGGCTCATCGAAAGGAGGTGAGGCCATGTGCAGCGAAAACGAAAAGCCGGATCGGCTGATCCGCATGCTGTACGACATCGCAGACGATGCGGAAGCACCGGCGAACAGCCGGCTCAGCGCGATCAAGGAAATCCTCGACCGGACGGTCGGCAAGGGCGTGATGCTGGGCGGCGAGCAGACCGAAGCTCAGCCGGTGGAGATCGTGTTTCGGATCGTAGACGATACGAATTCCCCGTAACACGGCGGCAGGCGGCGTTCATGCAGTCGGACACGCTTGAAACGCTGTTCGGCGGCGCGGCCGGCGGCGGCAAAAGCCACGGTCAGCTGCTCGATGCTTTGCGGTTTGCGGTGTGCTATCCGGGTTCGCGGCAGCTCATGCTGCGACGGACCATGCCGGAGCTGGAGCGCTCGCTTGTACCGGCGGCTTTGCGGCTGTATCCGCAGTGCATTGCAAAATACAAGGTGAGTGAGCACCGGTGGGATTTTGCAAACGGTTCGGCGCTGGAATTCGGGTACTGCGACGCGGAAAGCGATGTGACCAGGTACCAGAGCGCGGAATACGATGTCATCCGGTTCGATGAGCTGACACATTTCACCGAAAGCCAGTTCACCTATCTGCTGTCGCGTATCCGCGGCACGAACGGATTCCCCAAGCAGGTCAAGGCAACGACCAATCCCGGCGGTGTCGGTCACCAGTGGGTGAAGAGCCGGTTTATCGACTCCATGCCGCCGGACACCGTGCGCGAGTTCGACGGCGGCACGCGGCTGTTCCTGCCCGCAAGACTGGGCGACAACCCGTTTCTCCGCAAGGCGGATGCAGGTTACGAGAAGCGGTTGAAGCTGCTCTCTCCCACCGACCGGAAAGCACTGCTCGACGGCGTGTGGGAACTGAACGAGGGACAGTATTTCAGCGAATTCTCACGCGACCTGCATGTTGTAAAGCCGTATGCCATCCCGCACGACTGGCGGCGCTGCCTGACCATCGACTACGGTCTGGACATGCTGGCAGCGCTTTGGATCGCGCAAAGTCCGGACGGACACAGCGTGGTCTACCGCGAACTCTACCGTCCGGGACTCATCATTTCGGATGCAGCGGCGCAGATGCTTGCCTGTGAGACGGCGGGAGAACACATCGACTGCCGTCTCGCGCCGCCCGATCTGTGGAACCGACGGCAGGAAACCGGCAGAAGCGCGGTAGAACTGTTCGCGGACAGCGGACTGGATTTTGTCAAAAGCAGCAATGAACGCGTCGCCGGATGGCTGGCGCTGCACGAACTGCTCATGCCGCGCAAGGATACGGACGGCGCCGTTCGTCCCAGACTGACGATTTTCGACACCTGCCGCAATCTGATCCGCACGCTGCCTGCGCTGCAGCACGACAAGCGCAATCCGTCCGACACAGCGAACACGCCGCACGAGCTGACCCATGCGCCGGATGCGCTCCGCGGGTACGCCGCGACCGTGTACGAACCGGTTAAGGCGGTCCCTCAGTCGGCGTATGACTGCGAGGTAGGCGAATTTCTCAGGTTTTAGCACAGCAAAGGAGGATTTGATGGAAATTTTATGTTACACGCTGTCTGCGGCGGTGCTGGTTTTGACCGGTGCAGTCATCTCCGGCGGTGTGGTTCTGCCGCGACGTTTGCCGAAGGAGCACATGGCAGAATCTACGCCGGAGGATACGCTCAGCCGCGATCTGGCGGCGCTGATGAACTACGGACGAGAGGAGGACAACGATGAAATTTGATCCGTCACCGACGGCAATCTGGAAGAAATATGAGCGTGACCGCGACTACAAGCGCTCGATCGGTTTATACGACCGTGTTCGACGCAACGAGGCGTTTTACCTCGGCAGGCAGTGGGAGGGTCTGCGCGTGCAGTCCCTCGACCCGCTGATCTTCAACGTGCTGCGCCGCTGCGTCAACCTGTTTGTGGCCATGCTGGTCTCCGACGATGTGGCGGTACGCGCCCAGCCGTTTGACATGGATGAGGACGGGCGGCAGACCGCGCATGTGCTCGAACGCGCGTTTGCATCCGCGATCGAGCGTTCGGGTGTCAAGGCACTCGGCCGCCCGCTGCTGAAAAACGCCTGTGTGGACGGCGATGCTTGCTTCTACATGCACTTTGATCCGGCGCTTGAGACCGGTCAGGCGGTTAAGGGCGATATTGCGGTGGAGCTGATTGATTCCACGAACATCTGCTTCGGCAACGCCGCCTGCGATGAGGTACAGCGCCAGCCGTACATTATCATTGCCATGCGGCGCGATGCAGATGAGGTGCGGCAGGAAGCGCGCGCCAACGGCATCTCTGCGAACGACGCGGAAGCCATTCGGCCGGATGATGTGGGCGAGTACCACCGTTACCGCACCTCGGCGGACGGCGAGCGCGTGACCGTACTGCTGCACATGCGCAGGACCGAGAACGGCATTGCCTTCTGCAAGACCACGCGAAACGCGGTCGTCATGCCCGAAAAGGTGCTTCCCTATCGGCTGTATCCGGTGACGCATCTGTGTTGGAACCGCGTGCACGGCTCGTGCCACGGCGAAAGTCCGCTGACTGAGGCCATTCCGAACCAGATTGCCATCAACAAGCTGTACTCGATGTACGTCCAGTGCATCAAGCAGGTGGCGTTCCCTAAGATCGTGTACGACATGACGCGGTTCCCGAACGGCTGGTCGAACGACGTCGGCAAGGCAATCGGCATGCGCGGCAACCCGAACGACGCCATCGCGGCGGCGTTCCGCGCACCGGATATCTCGGCGCAGGTGCTGCAGCTGCTCAAGCAAATGATGACCGATACCGCGGAACTCATGGGCGCAAGCGAAGCCGCACTCGGTACGGTCAATCCGGACAACACCTCGGCAATTATCGCGGTGCAGAACGCAACGGCGGCTCCGCTCGAGCTGACCAAAATGGAGTTCTATCGCTTTACTGAGGACTGGGCGCGCGTGTTTCTCGATCTGATGGGCGCGCACTACGGCGTGCGCACGCTCGTTCTGCCGAACGAGGACGGCGGCGAACCCGAAACATGCACGTTCGACTTCTCCACACTCGCCGGACAGGACATGCGCCTGCAGGTGGATGTCGGCGCGGCGAGCTACTGGTCCGAAACCATGCAGACAATGACAAACGATCATCTGCTGGAGAGCGGCGTTATTTCCGACCCGCTCGTATATCTGGAAAACGTACCGGATTATCAGGTACGCGGCAAACACGACCTGCTGCACGCACTTCGCGTACAGCGACAGCAGCAAAAGGAGGCAAACAGTAATGCAGAAAACAGCAATGAATCCTAATCCCGAGCAGGAAATGGCGGTCAATCCGTTCGCACAGGAGCAGGCGGCAGAAACCCAGCCGCAGGAAAATGCGCAGACCTATCCGGTCGAGGTGGACGGCGATATCGTCGAACTGACGCTCGAAGAGCTGATTGACGCAGCCGCACAGGGACTTTCCAAGCGTAACGCCTACATCCGCCGCAACCGCGCGGCAAACGCGATGCCGAACGGCCAGATCTACGCCGCATTCGTCGAGGAATATCCCGATGTCCGTCCCGAGGACATTCCGCAGCAGGTATGGGAGTGGGCGCAGCAGGAAGGCTCGCTCGTGTCCGCGTACCGCAAGTGGGAGATTGCCGAGCTGAGAGACGAACTCGCCGCCCTCGAGATGAACCAGAAGAACCGCCGTGCGGCGGTCGGTCCGGCGCAGTCGGACGGGGAACCCACGGGAGTGGATCCGGTTACCCTCGCTTTGCTCGGCAAGTAACATTCTCATTACTTCACGATTTAACATTTATATAGGAGGTAATTTTTTATGGCTATCAATCTCGCAAGCAAGTATTCCGACCAGATTGCAGAGGTATTCACCCGCGCGTCCTTCATCAAGGGCAAGACCGCCGAGACGTATGACCTGACCGGCGTGAAAACGCTCAAGGTTTACACCCCGATCACGGTGGAGGAGGTCGATTACGACCGTGACGGCGGTCTCAAGCGTTACGGCGATGTGACCGAAATGCAGGACGTGGTGCAGGAACTGACCATGACGCAGGACAAGGCGTTTACCCTGACCATCGACAAGGGCAACAACCTCGATCAGAATCTGGTCAAGAACGCCGCCGACATGCTGCGCCTGCAGCTGAATGAGAAGTCCACGCCGGCGGCAGACAAGTACGCATTCAAGCGCTTTGTCACCATGGCGGGCAGCATTGTGGAAAGTGCAAAGCCGACCAAGGCGAATATCATCAGCAAGATCGCAGACGCTTCTCAGGCGCTCGATGACGCGCTCGTGCCGGACGACAACCGCTATCTGTACCTGACGAGCGAAATGTACAAGCTGGTGTGCACCTCGGACGAGTTTGCAGGCGTGGATGTGCTGGCGCGTCAGTCCATCGCCAAGGGCGTGTGCGGCGAGGTATTCGGCATGAATGTCGTCCGCGTTCCCAAGAGCTATCTGCCGGAGGACGTGTACTTCCTCGTTGCACACAAGGATGCCGTACTCATGCCGTACAAGATTGCGGATGCCAAGGTGCACGAGGACCCGGTCGGCGTGTCCGGTGCGCTGATCGAGGGCCGTCACTACTACGACGCGTATGTGCTCGGCGCAAAGTGCGGCGGCGTATATGCACTGGTCGATGAGGACTGCCGCTCGAGCGCACCGACCATCAGCCAGGGCAAGATCACCGCGTTCGGCAAGGTGCGCTACACCCTGGACGGCTCGGATCCGCGCTACTCGGATTCCGCGAAGGATTACGTTGCCGGCACTGTGCTGACGCCGGAGACCGGCTGCAAGATCCGCGCATACTGCGTGCAGTCCGGCGCGTATCCGTCCGAGGTAGCGGAAGGCTAAATTCAAATAGCAGATAAGAGTTAGGAGTGAGGAGGTAGGAGGTAGGAGGTTTTCTTCGTTTACTCCCCACTCCTGCCTTCTAACTCCTCACTGTATCCAATGAACCCATCACAAAGGAGGTAACCCTATGACCGGAACCGAATGCTTTCGTGCAGCGCTGAATATTTTATCCGAAACACCGGACAGCGGTGTGTATTACGAGCAGTTTGCGCTCGGTGCGCTCAACCAGCTGTTAGCGAACAGCCTGCGCGAGATGAACGCAGAACGTGCGTCTGACGGCAAAGACGTGCTGCTTGTGCCGCCGCGCATGACGGCGCTGACCGAGGAGCTGCCCGCCGGCGACTGGCTGGCGCGCGAATGTTTTCCGTACGGACTGGCGGCGCTGCTTGTCGCAGATGACGACAAGGCCAAGTTTAACTGGGCGGCAACCGAGTACAGCGAACGCCTGCTGAGTCACTGTCCCGCGCAGTTTACCGCCGTGCAGGAGATGATTTAATGCGAAGCTATGAATTTCCCTATCCGGAGGCCGAGCAGCAGACCGTGGTCAGCCGGTTCGGCGGCATCGACTGCCGCACGCATCCGACCAAGGTTTCCCTCTCCCGCTCGCCGGATATGCAGAACATGATCTGCGACCAGAACGATTTTCTGGTAAAGCGCACCGGATGGCGCACACAGGCGCAGTTTAACGCACCCATCTATGGGTTATTCGCTATGCCGGATGGCATTGGCTGTGCCGTTCACGCAGGTGCAAAGCTGTATTTTCGGACACCGGACGGCACGCAGACCGAGCTGTGCGCGGACATGAACGAGGCGTTTTCCCAGTCGTTCACAGTGAAGGGTGTACTCTACCTGATGGACGGCAAAACCTATCGTGCGGTGCGCAAAAGCAGCAAAAACACGGTCTGGGAAGCCGTTTCCGTATCCGGCACAGCCTATGTGCCGACCACGACCATCTCTGCGGCGCCGACCGGCGGCGGCACCAGCTACGAGGCGGTAAATCTCTTGACGCCTAAGCGCATCAACACCTTTATCGGGGATGGCACGGCGACCCAGTTCAAGGTGGACGCGACCGACCTCGACGAGACAGCCGTCACGGCTGAGGTGAACGGCTCGGCGGTTACCGTTTCGGCGGTCAACCGCTCGACCGGTCTGGTAACGCTGGCCGCTGCTCCGGCAAACGGAAACGGACTGGCGAATGTGTCCATCGCGTTTGCCAAAACCGTCAGCGGGCATGCGGACAAGATCAACAAATGCCGCTTTGCCGGTCTGTACGGCGGCAAAAACGACACGCGCGTGTTCCTCTCCGGCAACCCGGACGAGCCGGACTGCGACTGGCAGAGCGGCCTATACGACCCGACCTACTTTCCGGACACCGGCTACACTCGCATGGGCACGGACGCATCTGCGATCGTCGGCTATCTCAAGCAGTACGAAAGTCAGGTAGTGGTCAAGTCCGGCGGCGCACAGGAGGCGACCAGTTATCTGCGCACCTACATGATGGCGGATGACGGTTCTGCGCTGTATCCGCTCAAGCAAGGTGCGCAAGGTGAAGGCGCGATTTCGAGCCGCTGCTTCGCCGTGCTGAACGACCTGCCGCTGTATCTCTCGGCAAGAGGTGTGCAGGGCGTGTACGGCACCGCCGTTGCCGAGCAGCGGACGATCCGCTCGGTATCCGATGCCATTGTGCCGAAATTATCGCAGGAGGCCGACCTCCAAAGTGCCTGTGCGGTGGTATTCGAGGGCAAATATTATCTGGCAGTGAACGGACACATTTATGTCGCAGACGGCTCTCTGACCGAGGAAAACGGCGATCCGGCGTGGTTTTTCTGGGTGAACGTGCCTGCACAGTGTCTGGCGGTGCTGAACAGTCATCTGTGGTTCGGCACGGCAGACGGCCGGCTGTGCCGTTTTGCCAAAAGCGAGGAGGAGCACGCCTATCTTGATGACACGGCGGCGATTGCCGCGTACTGGCGCACGCCTACCCTGCCCTTATCCGACTGGAGCCGCTTCAAGACTGTGCGGGACGTGATTCCGACGCTCATGCCGCATTCCCGCTCGGGCGCGACCGTGCAGTACGAGAACGAAAACGGTGTCCAGCTTGCGCTTTCCCGCAATATGGACCTGTTTTCCTTCCGCACACTGGATTTTTCGCGGTTCTCCTTCCGGTGCATTCCGGGTGCGGTGACGTACCGTACCCGCTGGAAGCAGCACCGTAGTCCGCTGTTTGCCGTGCGCATCGGCAACGACCGGCCGGATGAGCCGTTTGGTCTGCTCGCGCTCACCATCCGCTGGACACAGGGCCAGACCGTAATTTAGAAAGGAGGATTTCCCTTTGGCAATCATCAAATCAACTTCCGCGCGCCGAACATCAACGGTAAAGTCAACCGCGTCCAAGTCCGCTTCGTCTAAGACGGCGGCAAGCAAATCGACGTCGAGCAAGTCCTCCGGCACGCTCAATTCCAACGGCTACCGCGACAATTTTGACTACTCGGCGGCAATCGCCGGCACGACTGATTCAGCGAAACGCCAGCAGCTGCTGAGCGAACGCCAGAACAAGATTGACTCGCTCGGTCTCGGCGGCAAGGTTGCGTCCAACGACGCGGTTTCGACATGGAACGGCAGCTACCGTCCGTACTCGGTTTCAAGCACAACAACCGGTGCAAACCGCGTCAGCAGCCTGTATGACGCGGCGGAAAATGCCCGTTTCAAGCGATTTGAAACCGCCCGCAGCCGCATTGCAAAGCAGCTGGAGAGCAATCTCGTGTCCATCGAGAACGACTACGCCGCCGGTATGCGTCAGACCGATATCAATGCCCGACAGTCCGCAGTGAATAACGAGGAAAAGCTGGCGGCGCTCGGACTTAACATGGGCGCACGAGGGCAGGTAACCACCAGCGGTATGGCAGAGACCAGCCGTATCTCGGTGGACAACCGGTACCGCAGCGACCTGAATGCGCTCGGCCAGGCGCGTCTGTCCGCGCGTGCGGCGGCGCAGAATGCTGCCGATGAACAGACCGCAGCCGCCGAGAGCAGCTACTATACCGCATCGGAAAATGCAGCGCTCCAGCAGGCACAGGCGGCGCTGAGCCAGTTTAACGCCGACCGCGATTACGGCTTGTCCGTAGCCGGTCTGACCGGCTTCCTGAACGGCACGCCGACGCTGAACTGGCGCAATTATCAGCTGAATGTCAGCAGTGCGGCGGCGAATGCACAGACCCGTGCCTACGAGCAGGCGCTTGAGCGCTGGAAAACCAGCGGCTACGTACGGCAGGGTGACGCGGCGATCCTCGGTGTGCCTGCCGGAACGCCGACCGCCGATGTCAGCTATAAGAACGCAGCACTTGCGCTGCAGCGATGGAAGAACGGCTACGGCGGTTGATTTTCTCAAGTCGCGTCTATCCGAAAAAACAAATCACCTCTGCACACAAGGTGCAGAGGTGATTTATGATAAAGAAATGAAAATGTGAGCAATTTTATCCAAAACAGCCAGATTCCCCGTTCCAGCACAGAGAATTCGCTATGTTACTGCAGTTATGATAGCACAAGTTTGTCCGTCCGTCAACCCAAGCGCAAGAATTTACTATATATTCGCAAGAAATTTCTATATAAAAAGGCTCAATCATTATATCAGAAATCCTTCATCCCACAGCTTTTATGATTAAGCCATAAAAAACCGCACGCAAAAGCGTGCGGTTTTCTCATATTGCAGTAACGGTAAGGACGGAGACTTACTTGTTCTTCAGGTTGAAGAAAGCCTTCTTGCCCAGGAACTGTGCAACATCCTCGCCCAGCTCTTCCTCGATGCGGAGCAGCTGATTGTACTTTGCAACGCGGTCGGTACGAGACGGAGCACCGGTCTTAATCTGGCCAGCGTTCAGTGCAACAGCGATGTCAGCAATGGTAGCATCCTCGGTCTCGCCGGAACGGTGGGATACAACTGCAGTGTAGCCAGCGCGGTTAGCCATCTGGATAGCATCCAGGGTCTCGGTCAGGGAGCCGATCTGGTTAACCTTGATCAGGATGGAGTTAGCAACGCCAAGCTCGATGCCCTTGGACAGACGAGCGGTGTTGGTTACGAACAGGTCGTCGCCAACCAGCTGGATCTTGTCGCCCAGAGTCTTGGTCAGCATAGCCCAGCCTTCCCAATCTTCCTCTGCCATGCCGTCCTCGAGGGAGATGATCGGGTACTTCTCAGCGAAGTTCTTCCACATCTTAACCAGCTGCTGCTGAGTCAGCTTCTTGCCGGACTTCGGCTGGATATAGCACTTCTCCTCGTCGTTCCACCACTCGGAGGAAGCAGCGTCGATTGCGATCATGAAGTCCTCGCCCGGCTTGTAGCCAGCTTCTTCGATTGCCTGAACGATAACCTTCAGAGCGTCCTCGTCCTTCTTCAGGTTCGGAGCGTAGCCGCCCTCATCGCCTACACCTGCTGCCGGAGTGCCGTTCTCCTTCAGGGTGGTCTTCAGCTGATGGAATACCTCTGCACAGCGGCGCAGAGCCTCGCGGAAGGACGGAGCGGAAACCGGCATGATCATGAATTCCTGAATCTCAACGTTGTTGGTAGCGTGTGCGCCGCCGTTGAGGATGTTCATCATCGGCATCGGCAGGGTCTTAGCGTTGCAGCCGCCGATGTAGTTGTACAGCGGCAGGCTCAGAGCCTCTGCAGCAGCCTTGGCAACAGCCAGAGATACGCCGAGGATAGCGTTTGCGCCGAACTTGGTCTTGTTCGGGGTGCCGTCAGCCTCGATCATAGCCTTGTCGATTGCCTGCTGGTCGAGAGCGTTCATGCCGATAACAACCTCAGCGATCTCGCCGTTTACAGCGTCAACAGCCTTGAGTACGCCCTTGCCGTTGTAGCGGGACTTGTCGCCGTCACGCAGCTCGCAAGCCTCGAAGATACCGGTGGAAGCACCGGACGGAACAGCAGCGCGGCCCATGTATGCGCCGGTGTCGCCCTCAACGTAAACCTCAACCTCAACGGTCGGGTTGCCGCGGGAGTCCATAACTTCGCGGCCGATTACATCAACAATTTCAATGTAGCCCTTCATAATTCTTTCTCCTTCTTATTATAAAATAAAATGGTTGGCTAACGAAACAGCAAAAATCACATTTTTGCTGCGCCGCGCGCACGCGGCGATAAAATTCCCCATAAAAGTCCAGCTCTGCCGGACTTTTATACCACTGCTTCGGGACACGTGTCCCGAACCGTCTTTGCCGTGCAAAGATGAGGGGAATATCCGAAAAAGTTTCTTTGGGAACTTTTTCGGTATCTAAGGGGGACAGCGTCCCTCTCAGAGGCTCACTTTACAAGCAGCGAGTGACCCGTCATCTCCTCCGGCTGCTTGAGACCCATCATATCCAGCATGGTGGGAGCCAGATCAGCCAGTACGCCGCCTTCTGCCAGCTTGCCCTCGTGACCGATCATTACGAGCGGCACCGGGTTAGTAGAGTGTGCGGTGAACGGAGTAACACCATCGGCATCAAGCATCTGATCGACGTTGCCGTGGTCGGCGGTGATCAGGCACTGGCCGCCCATCTTGAGGATGGCATCAACGACCTTGCCTACACCGTCATCGGTAGCCTCGATAGCCTTGACTGCAGCCTCGAATACGCCGGTGTGACCGACCATATCGCAGTTTGCGAAGTTGAGAATAACAACGTCGTACTTGCCGGACAGGATGCGCTTTACGCACTCCTCGGTAACGGCAGGCTCGCTCATCTCCGGCTGGAGATCATAGGTTGCAACCTTCGGGGACGGGATCAGAGCACGATCCTCGCCCGGATACTCCTTCTCAACGCCGCCGTTGAAGAAGAACGTAACGTGTGCGTACTTCTCGGTCTCAGCAATGCGGAGCTGGGTCATACCCAGATCGGAGATATATTCACCGAACGTGTTCTTCAGGCTCTGCGGCTTGAAAGCGATTTCCACGCCCGGAATAGTAGCATCATACTGCGTCATGCAGACGTAGTGGATCTTAGGCTGTACGCGCTCAAAGCCGGTGAATTCCGGATCAACGAATGCACGGGTGATCTCACGTGCACGGTCGGGGCGGAAGTTTGCGAAGATGATCGCGTCGTCATCCTTGACGGTCGCGCCCTCGGTAACGATAACCGGAACAACGAACTCGTCGGTTACGCCGTTTGCATAGGACTGCTCCATGGCCTCGTGTGCGGTAGCAGCGTGCTCGCCTTCGCCGAGTGCAATGGCGTTGTACGCCTTCTGTACGCGATCCCAGCGGTTATCACGATCCATTGCGTAGTAACGGCCGGATACGGTTGCGATGCAGCCGACCTCGACAGCGTCGATCTTGGCCTGCAGGCGGTCGATATACTCGATACCGGACTGCGGCGGCGTGTCGCGGCCGTCCATGAAGCAGTGGAAGCAAACCTTGCGCAGACCATTGCGGCGTGCCAGCTCGAGCAGCGCGAACATGTGGTCAATGTGAGAATGCACACCGCCGTCAGACAGCAGACCGAAAATGTGCAGAGTGGAATCGAACCACTTGCACTGGTTGATCGCGCTCATCAGAGCCGGATTCTCGAAGAAATCGCCGTCCTGGATGGCCTTGGTGATGCGGGTCAGCTCCTGATATACAATGCGGCCTGCGCCGATGTTGGTGTGGCCAACCTCGGAGTTGCCCATCTGGCCGTCCGGCAGACCAACGTCCAGACCGGATGCACCAATATAGGTGAGCGGGTTCTCTGCGAAAATCTTATCGAGATTCGGCTTTTTAGCAGCCTCAATGGCGTTGCCCTTGGTCTCCTCGCGGTGGCCGAAGCCGTCCATGATGATCAGAGCGGTCGGCTTCTTCGGGCCCTCTGCCTTCTTGGCAGCAGCGGTGGCTGCCTTGGGCTTGCGGCCGCGCTTGGCTGCCGGCTTTTTCGCCTCAGTCTTGGCTGCAGTTGTCTTTGCCGCAGCGGTCTTGCGGGTACGCTTTGCCGCCGGCTTTTTTGCAGGAGCCGGATCTGCCAGAACATTAACCGGTGCGGAAGTCTTGATCTCGACTACCTCTACCTCCGGCATGCCCGGCATAGTGGTTTTTTTCATACTGATAAAACTCCTTTACAGAAGCGAACGATAAGAGAATAAAAGGGGACACGATATGCACCATGTCCCCCTCCGCAAAACGGTGAGGGAGCGTTTCCCTTTCCCGTATCCTTATCTTACTGGTTAGCTGCTTCTACGATGGTAGCGAAGTCAGCGCTCTTCAGGGAGGCACCGCCGATCAGGCCGCCGTCAACGTCCGGCTGAGCCAGCAGCTCGGAAGCGTTCTTCGCGTTCATAGAGCCGCCGTACTGGATGGTGATGCCGCGTGCAGCGCGTGCGCCATACTTCTCGCGCAGGCAGTCACGGATAGCGGAGCAAACCTCGTTAGCCTGCTCTGCGGTAGCGGTCTTGCCGGTACCGATTGCCCAGATCGGCTCGTAAGCGATAACGACCTTCTTGATGTCCTCAACAGCTACGTTCTGCAGAGCGATCTTGATCTGCTTGCGGATAACTTCCATGGTAACGTCCTGCTCGCGCTCGGTCAGAGACTCGCCTACGCACAGGATCGGGCGCAGACCGTTCTCGAGAGCGACCTGAACCTTCTTGCCGCAAGCCTCGTCGGTCTCGTTGAAGTACTGACGGCGCTCGGAGTGGCCGATGATAACGTACTTAACGCCCAGCTCCTTGAGCATGTCAGCGGAGATCTCGCCGGTGAACGCGCCGGACTTCTCGAAGTGCATGTTCTCAGCGCCGATTGCAATCTTGGAGCCCTTAGCAGCCTTTACAGCAGCCTGAATATCGGTGAACGGTACGCAAAGAACCATCTCGCACCACTTGGTCTTGGACAGGAGCGGCTTCATCTCTTCGATCAGAGCCTTTGCCTCTGCCGGAGTCTTGTTCATCTTCCAGTTGCCGGCGATAATGGTCTTACGATATCTGCGATTCATGTTGGTTTTACCCCTTTCAAACATTCGGACGGACATTTCCGTCTTAAATCTTTATGTATTTATACGGAGCGCTCAACAGAACGCGCTCCGATATAAAGCGTTCCTAATGGACTTACTTGTCCTGCAGGCATGCGATGCCCGGCAGCTCCAGACCCTCGAGGAACTCCAGAGAAGCGCCGCCGCCGGTGGAGATGTGGGTCATCTTGTCAGCAAAGCCCAGCTTCTCAACAGCAGCTGCGGAGTCGCCGCCGCCGATGATGGAAACAGCCTTGCTCTCAGCGATTGCCTTGGCAACAGCCTTGGTGCCGACTGCGAAGGTGTCAAACTCGAATACGCCCATCGGACCGTTCCAAACAACGGTGCCTGCGTCCTTAACAGCCTCGGAGAACAGCTCTACGGTCTTCGGGCCGATGTCCATGCCCATCATGTCAGCCGGGATCTTGCCAGCCTCGTATACGACCGGAGCAGCGTCCGCGCCGAAGTGATCTGCACAAACGGTATCAACCGGCAGGAGCAGCTTAACGCCCTTGTCAGCAGCCTTCTTGAGCAGGCCGAGTGCCAGCTCGATCTTGTCTTCCTCACAGAGAGAGGTGCCGATCTCGCCGCCCTTTGCCTTGGAGAAGGTGTAGGCCATGCCGCCGCCGATGATGATGGTGTCGCACTTGTCGATCAGGTTCTCGATAACGCCGATCTTGTCGGAAACCTTAGCGCCGCCCAGGATTGCAACGAACGGACGAGCCGGGTCGCTCAGAGCCTTGCCCATGATGGAGATTTCCTTCTTGATCAGGAAGCCGCATACAGCCGGCAGGTAATCTGCGATGCCTGCGGTGGAAGCGTGCGCACGGTGTGCGGTGCCGAATGCGTCGTTGACGTAAATGTCAGCCATGTCAGCCATAGCCTTTGCCAGCGCAGCGTCGTTCTTGGTCTCGCCCTTTTCAAAGCGAACATTCTCAAGCAGAACGACCTCGCCCGGCTTAACCTCAGCGGCCAGCTTCTTAGCATCCTCGCCTACAACGTCCTTTGCCAGCTTGACTTCCTTGCCAAGCAGCTCGCCCAGACGCTTAGCGACCGGAGCCAGCGAATACTTCATGTTTACTTCGCCCTTCGGACGGCCGAGGTGCGAGCACAGGATTACAGCAGCGTTGTGATCCAGCAGGTAGTTGATGGTCTCCAGCGAAGCACGGATGCGCTTGTCGTCGGTGATGTTGCCGTTCTCGTCCTGCGGTACGTTAAAATCGCAGCGGGCAATTACCTTCTTGCCGGATACGTCGATATCCTCAACGCTCTTCTTGTTATACTGCATAAATATCCCTCTCCTTTAAGATGTATTATAAAGTTACGATAAGGAACAAAAGCACGGTTGTTATTACTACAATAATTCCGTTTCCAATACAGAATTATACTCGTAATTCGTGTCATTCGCAAGCAAAATTGTGAAAATCATCACATTCCAACTCGCTTTTAGAGGATTTTTGCGTTTTTCGCCAAAAAGTTGCGAAATATTAAACAACATTCACAATTTTTGCATCAATCCCGCGGCGTTCCATAATACGCTACAGCCATCGCCAGCGGACCAGTATTTGTCAGAACCGAGGGACCGATCACTACGCGTTCCACATCGCGGAATCCAATTTCGGTACGCAGACGCTTTTCCATTTCATCCAGACGCTCGGCGGGTACGTCGCCGTAGAGCAGGATAGCCGTCTGCTTATCCGGCTGCACCACACGGGCGGAGACTTTTTTGCTCATTCCGGCAACGAGTGCCTTCTCACCGCGCACCTTGTCACACACCTTTACCGCACCATCATACACATGGCTGATGGGCTTGAGACCGAGCGCCTCACCCACGAAAGCCGCGCCGCCCGAAATACGGCCGGACTTCTTGAGGAACTTGAGGCTGTACACGCCGAGGTAAGCTTCCACGCGGTTAAGACGGCTCTTTACCACGCTGACGATTGCGTCGAAGCTCTCGCCCTGCTCGCGCATTTCGGCAGCCTTGACAACAATGTGTCCGTAAATGTAGGTGTAGGTCTTGGAGTCGATGACCTCGATGGTCATTTTGCCTTCCCCCTGCTCCTCTTCGAACATGGATTTTGCAAGGCACGCCGCCTGATAGGTACCCGAGCCACCGCCGTTGATGAGCACTGCCAGCAGATGCGTGCAGCCGCGCTCAAATGCACGATTGTAGGACTCGAGGAATACGGTCGGCGTAGTCATGGCCGTGCCGGGAATCTCGCTGCTGGTCTCGAGCAGCCTGCAGTAGTCCTCGGATGTGATGTCGTAATATTCGCGGAAGCTGCGTCCCTCATGCGTCAGCATGATCGGAACGATCTCGATTCCGTGGGCTTCCACCAGCTCGTGTGGAATATCCGACGAGGAATCGGTCAAAATATGAATCTTTTCCATGCTTTACTCCTTTATGCCTGCGGAAACGGTCCCGCAAGTCTCAGATTTTCAAAGCCGGTCTGCCGCAGTGCCTCAAACACAATAACAGCGACCGAGTTAGACAGATTAAGGCTGCGCGCGCCCTCTCTCATGGGAATGCGGACGCAGCGTTCCGGGTGCTCGATGAGCAGCGCTTCCGGCAGACCGCGGGGCTCTTTGCCGAACATCAGGTAGTCGCCGTCGCGGTATTCCACCTCATGATAGGCGTGCGGCGCCTTTGTTGTCGCATAGAAGTAGCGGCCGTCCGGATTTTTCTCAAAAAATTCATCCAGATTTTTATACATACGCACATCGAGCAGGTGCCAGTAATCCAGACCGGCCCGCTTCATGCGCTTGTCGTCGATAGCAAAGCCGAGCGGCTCGACCAGATGCAGCACACAGCCTGTCGCCGCACAGGTGCGGGCAATGTTGCCGGTGTTCTGCGGGATCTCCGGCTCGACCAAAACAATGTTGAGCATACTTTCGCCTCATTTACGAACTAAACTTCTTCTATTTTATGCGATAACACCGTATTTTTCAAGGTATATTCCCATTTTTTCGCAAAAAAGTTTCCTCTGAACACAAGATTCAGAGGAAATTTTCATGCACTATGCTAATTTTCTGATGATTTTGGATGAACGGCACATATCTTCAATTACTCAATATCCGCATAGACGCCATAGATATAGCCTTCCGCTGCGGCCTGCTCATCGGTCAGCACTTCGCCGGTAAGGCTCGGACCGGACGTATCGTCCTTGTATTCCACGCCCAGCTTGCCGGTGTGCAGCGTCATCGAGCGGGTCTGCTCCGAGCCGTCAGTAAAGGTGATGGTAACGGTCAGCTTTGCGCCCTCAAAGCCGTCCACGGCCGCGTGCCACGAATCCTGCAGATCATCGTCCGTAGTTTCCGGCTGGCTGGGCAGCCACAGACCGTAGCTGGTGTCCGGGTCGTACGCGTCGGTGAAGCCGTTGTCCAGCTTCCAGCACAGGTCGGCGTACATATGCATCTCGTCACTGCCCCAGACCATGATCCGGTCTGCGCCGTCGAGTTCGGGGTTCGTGCCCTGATGCATCGAGCGCACCCACTCGTCGCGGTCGGTGGATGTATCCTTGACGGTTTTCGTGCGGTAGACCGCGCCCTTGTCGATGGTCGCGGATATGGTTTTGATATTCTCGCCGGTCACCTTGAACAGACAGCCGGAGTAGAAACCCTTTTCCGGATCGTCTGCGCCGCTGCCGGTATCGAACACGATTTTGCTGTCCTTCGGCTGACGCAGCTCGCCGGTGTCGGCGGCATAGGCTGCAAAGCCGAATGTGTGACTGATGGCATCCGCTACGACTGCACTGCCGGTCTGCGCGGTGCCATTATGCGTGCGATAAACCGCCGTGCCGCCCAACACAATACCGAACGCGCAGGCTGCCGCCAGAAGGCGCTTTGCCATTCCCCACGGATGGCGCGGCACCGCATGCAGCGGTTCGTTCGTCAGCTTACGCGCTTCACGAGCTGCTGCCAGCGTGCGCTCCTTCAGCTCCTGCGGAGCCTTGATGTCCTTCAGTTCGTTCCAGTTGTTCTTCATCGTAAGATCCCTCCAAATCCAGCTTTAATTGCTTTCTTGCGCGATGCAGCCGCGTGCGTACCGTTGCCGGACGGCAGCCGACCATTTCCGCGATCTCCTCTGTGCGGTAGCCCTCCACATAGTGCAGCCACACCGCGATTCGCTGATCGTCCGGCAGTGCGTGTACCGCCTGCCACAGCTCGCTGCTGCTTTCCGGTTCCGGAGCGGCAGCATCCGCGGCAGCTTCCATCGGTGCGGTGCGCTTAAACCACGCCGACCGGCGAAGATCGGTGCACCGGCTGAGCGTTACGCGCAGCAGCCATGCTTTCAGATGCTCGGTGTCGCGGAAATCGGTGTCGTCCCGCAGCAGCCGGAGAAAGACTTCCTGATAGACGTCCTCTGCGTCCGCGCGGCTGTTCAGTCTGCACAAAGCTAAGCGATAGACCGCGTCGCCGCAGGTGTCCATCGCCTGCTGCAGAAATGCGTCCGACCTGAGTGTTGTCTGCATTGCTCTCTCCTCCTTTCACCACCAACACGTTTTGCAGCGGCAAATCGTTCCCGCTGCCGCCGGATTTTTTGAGATTTCGGCTTATTTTCCCTTTGCTTTGTGTTTACCTACAATTTACAGAGGTTATTCTTGTAATATATGCACAAAAACTTTCGCATTTTCTCTGGAACATTAAACAAAAAATCTATTGCATTTTTATCTAAAACGACTATAATAATAATTGTTCTAAGGAACACAACAAATCGACAATAACCAACAACCACATTGGTTTTTATATTTCATTTGCTCTCTTTTTTTCTTTTTTCTTTCTTTACTCTTTACCTGCTCTTTGAGGGAAAATCGCCGTCTGATTCATCAGGCGGCTTTTTTCCGTCTTGCGACAAAAAAGCTGCGGTTTAACCGCAGCTTTTTTAGTTTGTTCCGACAGTATGCGTTACAGTGCTGCCTGTGGTATCATACGGATACAGGGTATTCAGAGCCGCCGCAAGCGCCGGACTCTCCAGCGTATACCATCTGTCCTTGCCATGTAGTTCTGTTTTCAGCAGCAGCAACTCTTCTGAATCATTCCTGCACAGAAAGAGCATATGATCTGCTTCCGCGCTGTCTATTTGCACTGCAACGACGCACGGAATCCTGGTATTCGTGCCGTACGGTGTCCATCTGCCCGGAAAGCGCCGCTTGCCCTTACTGTCCGCAAGCAGCTTCGCGATTGTTTCCCGATTTTCCGCAGAAAGTGTGATTTCCTCCGACGGAAACGCATAGTTGTAGAGCGTGCCGCTCGTGATCGGCGTATAGCTGTACGCCTTCCACGAAAACGAGTCATCGACCGCGCAGCCGATGTTCCGCGCCGCAAAAAAGGTTCCGTAAACCCCGACCGCGCAGAGCAGCACAAGCAATCCCGCTGCCGCCGCATACTTGACCGATTTCTTCATCCTGTCTCCCTCTCTTCTCTCTATTCTTATCCTTGTACCATTATTATACAGGGCGGTCCTGCGGCTGTCAACCGGAGGTTCTGCGGATGCAAAAACGGCATCTTTCGATGCCGTTTTTTCTTATTTTTCCGCGAAAAAGTCTCTGGTCTGCTGCACATTTTCCTCGATGGCGGTCTTGAGCGCCTCCACCGATTCAAACTGCATTTCCGGACGCAGGAACTTATGCAGCTCCACATGGATCATCTTGCCGTACAGATCGCCCGCAAAGTCGAGCAGATGCGGCTCGATGGTCGGTGCACCGCCGTCTAAAAATGTCGGCTTTACACCGATATTGGTCGCTGCGATATAGCTCTGTCCGTCCACCAGAACGCGGGTTGCGTACACACCGTACGGCGGCAGCGCCATTTCGGTCGGCAGACGCAGATTGACCGTCGGTACCTGCAGCACGCTTGTGCCGACACGCCGTCCGTGCTCCACAATACCGGAAACCGTATACGGATGACCGAGAAACTTAGCCGCACCTTCCATATCGCCCTGCGAAATCAGCTGACGAATATAGGTGGAGGACACCACAATGCCGTCAATCTTGACATCCTCGATGCAGTCATAGCCGATGCCGGCCTTTTCACACTCAATAGCCATGCCTTCTGCGTTGCCCTGCCCCTTATAGCCGAAACGGTTATTGCGCCCCGAGATGATCCAGCCCGCGTTAAAGCGGCCGATGAGCAGCTTGTGGATAAAGTCGCGCCAGTCCATGTGCTGCATTTCATGGTCAAAGTGGCCGAAAATAACCTCGTCCACACCGCCGAGCTTTTTGATCTCCTCGGTGCGATATGCATTTGCGGTCAGCAGCGGCACCTGACGGCCCATAACGACCGAATCCGGATGCACATCAAACGTAAAAACCGCACTCGTGCCGCCGATTTGCTTGGCCCGCTCGACCGCACGCTGCATGAGCGCCCGATGCCCCAGATGCACGCCGTCAAAGTAGCCGAGCGCGATGGCACGCGGCTTTGTAACTTCTATCATAAGGGAATCCCCCTGAAAAAAATTGATAATTGAAAATTGAGAATTGAGAATGAATGCGGCGCTTCGCGCTTATTAAATCATCGCGCAAGGCGCGATACCTTCATTATCCATTTTCCATTTTCAATTCTCCATTTCTGTTTGTATGCAAAAACTTATCGGAAGTTTTTGTATACAAACAGACCCAAACCGCCCTTATCCAGCTCTCTCACCTGACCGAGCATAAGGAATTTATCCTGATGGTACACACGGCAGATGGTATCTGCGGTTTCCGGCAGGCTATCGGTCTGGCGCGGAAATACGACTGCGCCTCTCGCAATGCGCTCTGCGCCCTCGTCGGTGAGCGAAACGGCGGGTCTATCGGTAAACAGGCTGTCGGTTGGCAGCAGAAGCTGCTGCATGGTACCCTCTGCCATCGCCTGCTCACACTCGGCAAAGGTATGGCACTGCGCCAGCTCATACGCGCCCGAACGGGTGCGCTCCAGACTGTGCAGCACGGCCAGCGTGCCCAGCTTTTCGCCAAGGTCATTGACCAGTGTGCGGACATAGGTGCCCTTGCTGACCTTGCACCGCAGCGTGCCCTTCTGGGCATTCTCGTCGAAGTCGAGCAGGTCCATTTCGTGCACAATGATATCGCGCGCCGGACGCTCCACCTCCCTGCCCTTGCGGGCCAGATCGTACAGCTTCTGGCCGTTCACCTTGACCGCCGAATACATGGGCGGTACCTGCTGCTGCGGGCCGGCAAAGCGCCGTACCATCTGCTTTACTGCGTATTCCGCGGCGTATCGTTCGCTGGTCTGGAGCATTTCGCCGGTGACATCCTGCGTATCTGTGCAGTAGCCGAGCGTAAACCCGGCAACGTATTCCTTATCCTGCGCTGCGGCAAAATCTGCCGCCTTGGTCGCACCGCCGACAAACACCGGCAGAACACCGGTCGCCATCGGGTCGAGTGTGCCGCCGTGACCGATCCTGCGCGTGTGCAGAATACCGCGCAGCTTGGCAACCACATCGTGCGAGGTAAAGCCCTGCGGCTTGTTCATCAGCAGGATGCCGTTCAGGTCACTTTGCTGCATGAAACTGCTCCTCTGCCGCCTTCAGCATAGCAGCCTTGGCTTCCGCCATGCCGCAGGTGAAGCTTGCACCTGCCGCACGGACATGACCGCCGCCGCCGACCTTCTTGCAGATAGCAGCCGCGTCCATCTCCTTGGTGGTGCGGACGGAAACGCGAACCGTACCGTCCGGCTTCTCGGTCAGCGTGATGCCGATCTGTACGCCCTCAATCTGGCGCGTGAGCGATGCAATCGAGTCCAGATCGTCCATATCCGCGCCTGCATGGTCGATATCCCTGCGCCAGAGCACGGCAACCGCGATCGCGCCGTTCTCGTGGAACTCCATCGTATCAAATACAATGCGCTCCATCTCAAACCGCGGACGCGATTTGGTCTCAAACAGCACGCGGTTGATCTCACCGCCGTCGATACCGGCAGTCAGGCAGGCCGCCGCTACCGCATGCGAATGCGCGGTCGTATTCGAGAACTTAAAGCAGCCCGTATCGGTCGAAACACCGATATAAATGCACTCTGCAATGTCGGCCGTGAACTTAACACCGAGCGCCGTCAGCACATCGTACAGCACCTCGGCACAGCCGCCTGCATCCGGCCGGATGAGGTTTTTTTTGCCGAAGCCGTCGTTTGAGCCGTGATGGTCAATGACCAAATCGACCTTGCCCTTGTACGGCTCTGCCGTGTCCGGAAACAGCTTCTCCTCAGCGATATCAGTCGAAACCACATACGCCGGAACGAAATCCTCCGGCGGATAATACGGCACGATCAGCGGCGCATAACGCCTGGTGATCTCCGGATTTTCCAGAATATATGCGCGCTTGCCAATCTGCTGCAGACCGCGGCAGAGCGCACCGGCACAGCCTGCCGTGTCGCCGTCCGGTCTGCGGTGAGTCAGGATGAGAATGTCGTCCGCTGCCTGCAGCGCAGCAGCAGCGCCAGCAACGTCAACGATCATTCTGCGTCCTCCTCTCCCAGCTTGCCTTCATTTTTCAGCTCGTGCAGCACCTCGGAGATGTGTGCACCGTGGGTGATGGACTGATCCAGCTCAAATACCAGCTCCGGCGCGTAGCGCAGCTGTACCTTGTGGCCAACCTCGCGGCGCAGCCAGCCTGCAGCGGACTTCAGGCCCTTCATCACGTCCCTGGTCTGCTGCTCACTGCCGAGTACGGAAATATAGCACTTCGCATAACGCAGATCATTGGTAACATCGCAGTGTACCACGGAAACCATAGCCTCCTGCACACGCGGGTCCTTGACAGAGCGCATCGCCTCTGCCAGAGCCTTCATCACTTCTTCGGAAATACGATCAATTCGAGTAGACATTTTACAAATCAAACCTCCTTCGTGAGGATTGGTTAAATAATGGAGAATTGAGAATGGAAAATGGAGAATGATTCTCTATTTCCACTCTGCACATTCCCTCCGGTCGTATAGGAAAATGCGCTATCGCGCATTTTCACACGCACCGCAGTGCGTGATTCAATTCCCCATAAAAGTCCAGCTCCGCCGGACTTTTATACCACTGCCCGTGCCGCAGCGGCGCGGCCTCGTCCGCCGTGCGGACGAGAGGGGGGTATCGAAAAAAGTTTCCTCGGGAACTTTTTTCGTATATAGGGGGGATGAAATCCCCCCTATAAGGCGCTTTACTGCTTCACTTCTTCCATAACAAAGCACTCAATGATATCGCCTTCCTTGATATCATTGTAGTTCTCGATGCTCATGCCGCACTCATAAGAGGTTGCAACTTCCTTCACATCGTCCTTGAAGCGCTTGAGGGTATTCAGGTGGCCCTCGTGGAATACGATGCCGTCACGGACTACGCGAACCTCAGCGTTACGCTGAATCTTGCCGTCCTGTACATAGCAGCCTGCAACCGCGCCTGCGCCGGTGATCTTGAACACCTGACGAACCTCTGCGTGGCCGAGAACAACTTCCTTGAACTTCGGCTCGAGCATGCCCTTCATGGCCTGCTCCATCTCCTCGATGGCATCATAAATAACGCGGTACATACGCATATCAACGCCCTGCTGTGCAGCGGAGTCGGTAGCGGTGCGGTCCGGACGAACGTTAAAGCCAACAATGATCGCGCCGGAAGCAGCAGCCAGCATAACGTCGGACTCGTTGATGGCGCCAACGGCACCGTGAATAACGCGCACGCGAACCTCTTCGTTGGTCAGCTTCTCGAGAGAGGAACGAACCGCCTCGACAGAGCCCTGAACGTCTGCCTTGACGATGATATTCAGCTCCTTCATCTCGCCCTGCTGGATGGAATCGAACAGGTTATCGAGCGTTACCTTGTGGAACAGCTTGTTGCGCTCTTCCTTCTCCTTGTCCTTGCGCTGCTCAACCAGCTCACGAGCCATCTTCTCGTCGTCTACGGCGTCAAAGATGTCGCCTGCACCCGGAACCTCAGCCAGACCGATGATCTCGACCGGAACGGACGGGCCTGCGGACTCAATCTTCTTGCCGTCGTCGTTGGTCATTGCGCGAACGCGGCCGACAGAGGTACCCGCGATAACGGTATCGCCTGCATGCAGGGTGCCGTTCTGTACCAGAAGGGTTGCAACCGGACCACGGCCCTTATCCAGCTTTGCCTCGATGACGGTACCGTGCGCCTTGCGGTTCGGGTTTGCCTTGAGGTCAGCCATTTCAGCAGTCAGCAGTACCATTTCGAGCAGGTTGTCAATGCCCTGACCGAACTTTGCGGAGATGTTGCAGACGATGGTCTGACCGCCCCACTCCTCCGGTACCAGTTCGTACTCGGTCAGCTGCTGCAGAACACGATCCGGGTTTGCACCCTGCTTGTCGATCTTATTTACAGCAACGATGATCGGCACGTTTGCTGCCTTGGCGTGGTTGATCGCCTCGATGGTCTGCGGCATAACGCCGTCGTCGGCTGCAACGACCAGAATGGCGATATCGGTTACCTGCGCACCGCGTGCACGCATGGAGGTAAACGCAGCGTGACCCGGGGTATCGAGGAAGGTGATCGGCTTGCCGCCAATCTTAACGCGGTATGCGCCGATGTGCTGGGTAATGCCGCCGGCCTCGCCCTCGATGACCTTGGTCTTGCGGATCGCGTCGAGCAGAGAGGTCTTGCCGTGGTCAACGTGGCCCATAACAACAACGACCGGATCGCGCGGCTGCAGCTCCTCTTCCTTGTCCTCGTGCTCATCGAACAGCTGCTCCTCGATGGTAACGTGTACTTCCTTCTCAACCTTGCAGCCCATTTCCTCTGCAACGATGGCTGCGGTATCGTAGTCGATCACCTCGGAGATGGACGCCATAACGCCCAGCTTGATGAGACCCTTGATAACATCCGCTGCGGTGCGCTTCATACGGGAAGCCAGCTCACCGACGGAAATCTCCTCCGGAATCATTACCTTTACCGGAATCTTCTTAAGTGCTGCCATCTGCTGCTGACGCTGCAGGCGGCGCATCTTCTCCTGCTCCTCCTGACGGCGCTTGTTGCCGAACGGCTTGGAGCGCTGGTCGGACTTCTTGGTCAGCTTCTGCTTCTTGCTGCCCTTGGACTCCATTCGCTCGGCCTTTGCGTCAACCAGCTTATCTACATGATCATCATATTTTGCAAGGTTTACGTCGCCGGTGCCGCGGGTATCAATGCGGTGAACCTGCTTTACCTTGCTCTGTGTCGGCTGCTGCTGCACGATAGGCTCCTCTCTCTTGGACTCGGTCTGCTGTTTGGTTTCCGCCTTGGACTGCTCCGGCTTCTTGCGGGATGCGCCCTGTGCGTTCAGCGTACCTTCCATGTCACTTACTTGATTATGCTGGGTGAGATACTCGAAAATGACCGACAGGTCGGTATCGTCAAGCACCTGCATGTGGTTCTTCGGTGCAGAGCGATACTTCGTCAGGATTTCGGTGATCTCCTTGGTGGATACGCCGAAGTCCTTCGCGACCTCGTGTACCCGATATTTATTGTCTAATGCCATGGGCAATAACCTCCTTACACACTTCGTTCAAAACCACGGTTTTGAACGAGAGAGGACGTACCGAACAATGTTCGGATACGTCCAAAGCTGCGAAAAGTTCCTCCTGTGTCGAAACTTTTCTCCGCTCTGGTATCAAATGCACGGGCAAAGCTCGCACATTTGATGCAAAGCTATGCTTTGCTATTGAAATGCGCGCTGCAGCGCGGGAAATTACGTTTTATTGCGGAAGCTGCGCTTGCCGCTGTTGAAGCTCGGCTTGCCGGCACCGCTTTTACGGTACGGGCGGCGTTCGCCGTCCTTGCGGAACGGGCGCTTCTCACCGTCGTTCTTACGATACGGACGGTCGCCTTCCTTGCGGAACGGGCGCTTCTCTCCGTCGTTCTTGCGATACGGACGATATTCGCCGTCCTTGCGGAACGGGCGCTTCTCACCGTCGTTCTTGCGATACGAACGATATTCGCCGTCCTTGTGGAACGGGCGCTTCTCGCCGTCGTTCTTACGATACGGACGATATTCGCCGTCCTTTCGGAACGGGCGCTTCTCGCCGGACGGCTTACGGTAGGTGCGCTTGGGCTTCTCCTCTGCCGATTTTTCGGTCTTGACCGGCGCTTCCTCGGTCTTTTCCGCCTTATCCTTATGCTTTTTGACGCCTCTGCGGGACTGGATCTTTGCGTTTTTTTCGCTAAGCTGCTGCGCCACTTCGGCGTATGCAGGATCCTGCTCCGCCAGCTTGTTTACAGCTGCTGCCGCCATACCGATGTCCGCTACCGCGCACATCGCGCAGCCTGCCTTGCCGATCGCGCTGCCGAGTTCCAGCTTGCCGTGCGGCAGCGTCACGCACGGAACATTGGCCTTATCGGCGTAAAATGCGGCTTTTTTCGCTGCATTTGCGCCTGCGTCACCCGCAATGAACACACATCGGGTCTTGTGGTCAAAGCACGCCTCGCGCACCAGCTCGTCGCCGTAGGCCAGCTTGCCGGCACGGCGTGCCAGACCGAGCATTCTCAGAACCGGATCAGTTGCCATTTGCACCCTCCTGTTCCATCTGCTGCTCGAGCTGGTCGT
Organism: Butyricicoccus sp. OF27-2pH9A; assembly: GCF_027693185.1. Taxonomy (NCBI): domain Bacteria; kingdom Bacillati; phylum Bacillota; class Clostridia; order Eubacteriales; family Butyricicoccaceae; genus Butyricicoccus; species Butyricicoccus sp. OF27-2pH9A. The sequence continues at coordinate 147,798 of NZ_JAQEXK010000002.1, read as the reverse complement.
AAACCGACTCGGGCACCTCTACACTGAGCGCACGCTCGATCGCACGGCTCTTGCGGGCCTTTTTCAGACATTCCGGCTTGCCGCACAGATATGCGCCGCGGCCGGGTGCCTTGCCCTTGAAATCCAGCGAAAGCTCGCCTTCCGGCGAACGCACCACGCGGATCAGCTCCCGTTTCGGGAACATTTCACGGCAGCCGAGGCACTGCCGCATGGGAATCTTCTTCTGTACCATATTCTGCCGCACCTCCGCTTGCTTATTCGCCCTGAGACTCAGGAGCGATATCGATCTTGCAGCCGGTCAGCTTGGCAGCCAGACGCGCGTTCTGGCCTTCCTTGCCGATAGCAAGCGACAGCTGATCGTCCGGAACGATGACGCGGCAGGACTTGTTGTCCGCCTGCATGGTGGCATTGATAACATCAGCCGGAGCGAGTGCCGCAGAAACGAACTGCGCCATATCCTCGTTCCACTTGATGATATCGATCTTCTCGCCGTTCAGCTCGCCGGTGATATTGGCAACACGCGCACCGCGGGTACCAACGCATGCGCCGATCGGATCCACGTTCTCATCGTGAGAAACAACAGCGATCTTGGTGCGGTTGCCTGCCTCACGCGCGATGGACTTAACCTCGACGATACCGGAGTGGATCTCCGGCACCTCCAGCTCAAACAGACGCTTAACCAGACCCGGGTGGGTGCGGGAAACAACGACCTGCGGGCCGCGGGTGCCGCGGCGAACCTCGATGAGGTAAACCTTCAGGCGCTGACCCTCGGTCAGGACCTCACCGCGCACCTGCTCGGAAGCCGCCAGAACAGCCTCGCTCTTCTCACCGCCGGAAACAACATCCAGATAAGCGGTGCCGGAGCGCGGATCGATGCGGGCAACCACGCCGTTCAGGATCTCGTGCTCCTTGCTCTCGAACTCGGAGATAACCATGCCGCGCTCTGCCTCGCGGATGCCCTGGATGATAACCTGCTTTGCAGTCTGGGCAGCAATGCGGCCGAAGGACTTGGTCGGGATGTCGATATCAATGATATCGCCTACCATCGGGTTATTCTTGTACTCGGCAGCCTCCTCAAGAGTAATCTCCTCGTACGGCTCGTACAGGTCCTCCGCCTTGACAACCGTCTTGCGGACAAACATGTGAATGGTCTTCTTGTCGCGATCCGGCTCAACGTAAACATTGTCGGTCATGCCGTCGTTATCGCGCTTGTAGGCGGTGATCAGCGCCTGACCTACACGGTCGAGCATATAGTCTACCGGAATGCCTTTTTCCTTTTCCAGCTGTTCCAGCGCGTCAAAAAATTCTGCGTTAACCATTTTTTCCAACTCAGCTCCTTCTTATATCTCTACCGCCAGTCGAACTGCGGCAATGTCTTTGGGTTCGTATACAGTGGTCTCGCCGTTCACTTCCAGCGTTACAGCGCCGTTGTCATAGCCGGCGAGCGTGCCCTCGATCTGCTTCATACCGTTCATCGGCTTGTAGAAGCCGACTTCGACGGTCTGACCCATGAACGCCTGGAAATGCTCCGGGCGCTTGAGGCGGCGCGACATACCAGCCGAGGAAACACACAGCGTGTAGGACGGCATATCGTCAAATTCCTTTTCATCCAGCATGGGATCGAGTGCGCGCGAAACCTGCTCGCACTGGTCGATATTAACGCCTTCCGGACGATCCACGGTGACGGTCAGCATGTACTGTCCGCCCTCTTTTTCAAACTCCACATCCCACAGGGAAACACCAGCCTGTTCACACAAAGGCTTTACCAGTTCCTCTACGCGGGCTACGATCTGCTTTGCCTGCAAAGCCGTCCCTCCTTACTGAAAAATTTTCTCCGAGCAAAGCGTAAGGAGTGGCACTTGGCCACTCCTTACGGTTACTTATCATCTTACACTGATAGTATATCACGCATTGCCGTACATTGCAAGCGTTTTTGCAATAAAAATATCCGTTTTTACCGTGAAAATGCACAAATTTAGGCGTGTGAGCCGCAATTTTTGCGGATTAGCGGCTGCTGCCGTGTCTCAGCTCATGCAGGATGCACAGTCCCATGGCAAGGATGGGCAGCAGGATGCGCAGACTGAGGAAACCCATTGGGTCACCGAAATCGATGTTTGCATCCAGCAGCAGGCCGATGAACCAGCCTGCAATGGTGACTAAAGTTGCTTTCAGGTACATAATCTCTACCTACCTTTCTATCACTAGAAACTCATATCTGCATCAAAAGTACGCCAGTTAAACGAATCATAAAAAATTTCAAGATCAGACGCATACATGCCGCTATTTTCTCGAGCACTTGTCTCATTCTCGGCAAAAGGAGTCCATAGTTTCTCGTCAGAATAATTTCGCTGATTATACATCACGGCATAGCTTTTTACTGCCTGTTGATACGACTTAATAAACTCATTATAAGTAGGCAATAATTGTTCGCTCAAAAGATGATAGCACCCATTGTCTTCTGATAGTGTTTTCAGCATCTCTGTATCTCGGTCAATAAACGCCTGTGCTTCTTTACTCTTTTCAGCCGGAGCTGTCCAAAAAGCATTATTATTTATAGCTGCACGATATACTTCAAGTTCAGTCATACATACAGAAATCGTGCAATCCAGTTTGTACGCTGCTATAAGAATTTCTGTGAAATCGTCATAAACTGAAATCGTCTGCGTATTGCGGTCATAGCCGATATCCGCGCCGAACGCATTGGACACCGCACGAATCGGCACATAGGTCGTGCCGTTGTAGATAAACGCCTCGACCGCTTTGCCGTTGGCGTCTGTCATGTCGATTGCTTCGTTGTTAAATTCCACATTGACGCCGGACGTGACGGCAATCGTCTTGCGATAGGTGTTCGCCGCATAGGATGTGGTCAGAAACAGGGCAAACATCAGGATGATTGCGGGGATTCTCTTTTTCATATTGTGACCTCCCTTTATTTGTTTGTTACAGTATACCAAACAATTCCTTATATTTCAATGCTATATTATCCAATCAGCACAAAAGCCGTCCGGCATTTCTGCCGAACGGCTTTGCTATTCCGTTTATATCTCAACCGACTGCACACCCGGAATGTCCTCCTGCAGTCGCAGGAAATCCGCTTTATCGAAATGCCGCGGCATGGCGATATACAGCACAATTTTTACCGAATTGCCTTCCTTCCGCTTGAGATCGATCTCGCGCACGGTGATTTTCCTCTGTGCCCGCCAGTCGTACAAACGCACAAGTTCGCCTTTGCCGTCTGTCAGACCGACCGCAAGCTCGGTCACCTGCATTTTTTCGCGCCGCTCGACACCGCGCAGCAGACCGCAGACAGCCGCAACAAACAGATTATTTGAATATTTTCCGGCATACGCAAGCCCCTCTCGAATAAAAACTATCGCTCAAACGACAGATACCGTGTCCCTTGGAAGGTCAGTCTGCCGGTATCGCCCTCTGCAAGCATACCATATTCCGAGCCGGAAACATGGAATTCCATCCGGTCTCCGCTTTCCACCTGAAACGTGACATAATAGGTCGTGCTCGACGTTGTGTGGAAGCCGTGCGCTCCGCTCATGTCGCCTGCATTGGCATGCCGGTGATACGAGACATCTGTCCGCTTTGCAACGATTACCGCCGGTACGGTCAATCTGGGCGAATTGTTGTTCTTATGCCATGTGCTTATCCCCTGTATGATGGAAAAAATGATGATGCCAAATACGACAATAAACATGATGGGAACGATGAAACTCAATATATCAAACATCTGCATTGCAAACATCTTCCGGCCCTCCTTCGGCGTTCCAATTTTCGATCAGACAATTTACGTTCTACCTACATAGTATCATAGGTATTCCAAAAAGGCAAAAAGAAAAAGGTTATCCAATAAGCACGCTACTGGATAACCTTTTTAGGATCATTTTTCTGTTTTGGAACAGATCGAGTCGTCAGAAGTTAAAATTTAACTTACTTAACCAGCTCGATGATCGCCATTTCAGCTGCGTCGCCACGACGCGGGCCGGTCTTGATGATGCGGGTGTAGCCACCGTTGCGGTTAGCGTACTCCGGAGCGATCTCAGAGAACAGCTTAGCAACAACAGCTTCCTTGGTTACGAAAGCCATAGCCTGACGGCGGGATGCCAGGGTGTTCTTCTTGCCCAGGGTGATCATCTTCTCAGTCAGCGGGCCTACTTCCTTGGCACGAGCGAGCGTGGTCTCAACCTTGCCGTTCTCCAGCAGGTAGGTTACCAGCGCACGCAGCATAGCCATACGGTGATCCGTAGCACGGCCGAGCTTGCGATTGTTAGCCATGTGAGTTTACCTCCAAATTAAAGTAAAGCGGCGGCGCGGTAATCGTACCGCCGCAACAGTTCAAGTTACAGTGTCCGAAGATTACTCTTCCGACTTCGCCAAGTGGAGACCCATTGCCTCCAGCTTGCCGATAACCTCTTCCAGGGACTTGCGGCCCAGGTTACGAACCTTCATCATGTCCTCCTCAGAGGTGTTGATGAGGTCCTCAACCGTGTTGATGCCTGCGCGCTTGAGGCAGTTGAACGAACGCACGGAGAAGTCAAGCTCCTCAATGGTCATTTCAAGCACCTTATCGTGCTGCGCTTCAGCCTTTTCAACAACGGTGGACTTGGAGCCGATTTCCTCGGACAGGTCTACGAACAGATCGAGGTGGTCGCGCAGAACCTTTGCACCGAGCGAAACCGCGTCGCGTGCGTTGATGGTTGCATCGGTCCATACCTCGAGCGTCAGCTTGTCATAGTCGGTCAGGTCGCGTACACGGGTGTTTTCAACCGTGTAGTTTACCTTATAAACCGGCGTGTAGATCGAATCCACCGGAATGACGCCGATGGAGGTCTGATGCTGCTTGTTCTTCTCAGCCGGAACATAGCCGCGGCCGGAAGTCATCGTGATCTCCATGGACAGACGCGCGTCGCTCATCAGGGTAGCGATGTGCAGATCCGGGTTGAGGATCTCAACCTCGCCGTCTGCATGAATATCGCCAGCCTTGACCTCGCCCTCGCCGGCGGCCTCGATGTAGACCGTCTTGGGACCATCACAATGCAGCTTGGCAATAATGCCCTTAACATTCAGCACGATTTCGGTAACGTCTTCCTTAACGCCCGGAATCGTAGAAAACTCGTGCTGCACACCAGCGATCTTGATGCTGGACGCTGCCGTGCCCGGCAGAGACGACAGCAGGATGCGGCGCAGAGAGTTGCCCAGCGTGGTGCCGTAGCCGCGCTCAAGAGGCTCTACAACGAACTTGCCGTAGGAACCGTCCTCCGCGAGCTGTTCACAGTCAATACGCGGTTTTTCGATTTCGATCATGTGGTACCCTCCTTCACGTTGGTTGGAAACTTAAGATAGAACAGGCGAAGCAGACGCCGCGCCTGTTCCAAAAGCGAGGGTCTATTATTTCGAGTACAGCTCGACGATGAGGTGCTCGGCAACATCATAGTCGATGTCGTCACGTGCAGGCATCGCAACGATCTTGCCCTCGAAGGAATCGTTAGCCTTCTCGATCCACTTCGGGCAAGCCTTCTTGCCGTTCTCTTCCAGCAGAGACTTGAACTTGGTGGTAGAACGGGACTTCTCGGAAACTGCAACTACGTCGCCCGGCTTAACCTGGTAAGACGGAATGTTAACGCGCTTGCCGTTTACGGTGAAGTGTGCATGGTTAACCAGCTGACGAGCCTCACGGCGGGTGTTAGCAAAGCCCATGCGGAAAACTACGTTGTCCAGACGGCGCTCGAGCTCCTGCAGCAGGATCTCACCAGTGATGCCCTGCTTGCGCTCAGCCTTCTCGTAGTAAGCATGGAACTGCTTCTCGAGTACGCCGTAGATGAATTTTACCTTCTGCTTTTCGTTCAGCTGCATGCCGTACTCGGACTGCTTGCGGCGGCTCTGCTTGGGCTGACGCTTCGTGGACTTGGAGTAACCAAGTACCGCAGGGGAAAGACCAAGCGTCTTGCAGCGCTTGAGAACGGGCTGGGTATTCTTAGCCATTTATTGGTTCCTCCTCTATTAAACTCGACGACGCTTGGGCGGACGGCAGCCGTTGTGCGGGATCGGGGTTACGTCCTTGATCATGGTAACCTCGAGGCCAGCGGCCTGCAGTGCACGGATTGCAGCCTCACGGCCGGAACCCGGGCCCTTAACGTATACTTCAACAGTCTTCAGACCGTGCTCCATTGCAGCAGCAGCAGCGGTTTCAGCCGCAGTCTGAGCAGCGAACGGAGTGGACTTACGCGAACCGCGGAAGCCCATTTCGCCGGAGGAAGCCCAGGAAATAGCGTTACCGTTCAGGTCGGTAATGGTAACGATCGTGTTGTTGAAAGAGGAACGGATATGTGCCGCGCCCTTTTCAATGTTCTTGCGCTCACGACGACGAGTACGGGTCGCAGCGCCCTTCTTCTGTACCTTAGCCATTTATACGTTCCCCTCCTTACTTCTTCTTGTTCGCAATGGTCTTCTTCGGGCCCTTGCGGGTACGAGCATTGGTCTTGGTGCGCTGACCGCGAACCGGCAGGCCGCGGCGATGGCGCAGGCCGCGGTAGCAGCCAATCTCAACCAGACGCTTGATATTCAGGCCGATCTCACGGCGCAGGTCACCCTCGACGTTGTAGTCGCGCTCGATGACTTCACGCAGCTTAGCAGCCTCTTCTTCGGTCAGGTCCTTAACGCGGGTATCCGGATTGATACCGGTCTTAGCAAGGATCTCGTTGGACGTTTTGCGGCCAATGCCGAAAACGTAGGTCAGGCCGATCTCCACGCGCTTCTCGCGGGGAAGGTCAACACCGGCAATACGTGCCATACTATTATAACCTCCATAGTTACACACTGAGGCGTGTTTGCAAACACAGTATAGGAGCCGCCTCCGCTCCTGCAGCGCCGCACTCGCCGTGCGTGCTTGTCGTGCTCGCGTAAACCATGATCCGCACCCCTGGGTGCGCATTTATTCGATGACTGCTGAACAGTCATCATAAAATGGACGAGCTTTGCCCGTTCATTTTATACCTTGACTCAGCGATCTTGGATCGCGTCGTTCGGGTATCAAAAACAAGTTTCGTCAGGAACTTGTTTTTGTATATAGGGGACTTTTGAAGTCCCCTATAAAGCGCCACAGGCGCTTCTTAGCCCTGCTTCTGCTTGTGCTTCGGGTTCTGGCAGATAACCATAACCTTGCCCTTACGGCGAATGATCTTGCACTTCTCGCAGATCGGCTTTACAGACGGTCTTACCTTCATGTTATTTTACCTCCATCAAATTTTTGGTGGGATGGGACACCGGAAACCTGTCCGGCGACCACTGGCGCGCAGGTCACATGCGTACCTCCGCCCGCTTTTTATCTTACTTGGAACGCCAAGTGATACGACCGCGGGTCAGGTCGTAAGGCGACATCTGAACGGTGACCTTGTCGCCGGGAAGAATGCGGATAAAGTTCATGCGGAGCTTGCCCGAGATATGCGCCAGAATCTTATGGCCGTTGGGAAGCTCTACCTGAAACATTGCATTGGGCAGCGCCTCTACGACGGTACCCTCGAGCTCAATCACATCATCTTTTGCCATTGTGGTTTATCCTCCTCGGTCAATTTGCGTTCTCGTCCCCTGTCCAGAGGGCGAGCGCCTTGCGGATCTCGCTGTTTGTCAGCCGGCTTTCGCTTTGCAGCTTAAGCCGTGTGCGCTCGTCGCATGGGCCCTGCAGGCTCACATGCTTGCGGCGCTTGCGCTTCGGGTTTTCGGCCCGGCGCGCACGTCCGTTCGCCAGCAGAAGAAAATCCCCCTCCTCTGCGACGACCAGCATCAGCTGTCCTCTGTCCCTTCCGGTCAGCGACAGCACAATGTCGGCGGTACGAATCTCTGCCATTACAGCACTTCGCCGTCGATATTCGTAAGAATCTCCGGCTCTCCATCCGTAATAGCGATGGTGTTTTCGTAGTGAGCGGACAGCTTGCCGTCCTTGGTCTTAACCGTCCAGCCATCCGGCAGGACCTTGACCGTGTAAACACCCACATTGACCATCGGCTCTACCGCGATGACCATACCGCGCTGCAGGCGAATGCCGTGGCCCGGTTTGCCGTAGTTCGGAACCTCCGGGCTCTCATGCAGCGCAGCGCCTACGCCGTGACCGACGTAGTCGCGCACGACAGAAAAGCCGTTGGCCTCGACGTAAGCCTGAACGGCTGCGCCGATATCCGATACGCGGTAGCCCTCACGGGCAAATTTAATGCCTTCAAAGAAGCTCTGACGTGTTACAGCGATCAGCTTTTTCGCCTCTTCGCTTACTTCACCGCACGGAACCGTGCAGGCGCAGTCGCCGTGGAAACCGCCGATGTATGCACCAACATCAACCTTAACGATATCGCCTTCCTTGACAACTGCATGCTTGGAAGGAATACCGTGGATGACCTGGTCATTCAGCGATACGCAGGCGCTGCCAGGGAAGCCGCCGTAGCCGAGGAAGGACGGCTTGGCGCCGGCATCCTCAATCGTCTTGCGGACGATGCGGTCGATCTCCCAGGTGGTAACACCCGGCTTTACGGCGTCTGCCGCCGCCTTACGCGCAATAGCGGTAAGGCGGCCAGCAACACGCATTTTTTCAAGCTCTTTTTCCGTCTTGATATGAATCATATTACAGACCCAGTGCCTCTACTGCAAACTTTTCGGTAGCGGTGATGCCCTGAGCACCATCGATGCTCTTGAGCTTGCCCTGGGCTTCATAGTAGCCCTTGAGCGGCTCGGTCTGCTCATGGTAGGTTTCAAGACGATGACGAACGACCTCAGCCTGATCATCGCTGCGGATGACCAGCTTATCGCCGCAGATGTCGCAAACGTCCTTCACGCGCGGCGGATTTGCCTCAACGTGATAGGTTGCACCGCAGCGCAGGCAGACACGGCGGCCGGTCATGCGCTTTTCGATGACGTCGTCTGCAACCTCAAGGGACAGAGCGCAGTCGATGTGAGCAATCTCGTCGAGTGCTTCCGCCTGCGGAATCGTACGCGGAAAACCGTCGAGGATGAAACCGCTCTTGCAGTCGCGCTTAGCGATACGCTCCTTCAGCATGCCGATAACCACTTCATCGGGTACCAGCTTGCCGGCATCCATATACTCCTTAGCGGACTGGCCGAGCGGAGTATTGTTCTTAATCGCTTCGCGCAGGATGTTACCGGTGGAAATGCTCGGTACACCCATCTGCTCGATCAGGTAAGAAGCAAGCGTGCCCTTACCGGCGCCCGGAGCGCCCAGCAGAATTAAATTCATTTGAACACAGCCTCCAGAATTATTCCAGGAATCCCTTATGATGACGCATCAGCATCTGTGCTTCCATCTGCTTCACCGTATCAAGCGCAACGCCTACTACGATGATAACCGAGGTGCCGCCCAGTGCTACGTTGCTCAGGCTGGAGTTTACTGCGCCTACGATCAGCGGGAGCAGTGCTACAACAGCGAGGAACAGCGCACCAACGAAGGTGACCTTGCCGAGTGCCTTGGTGATGAAGTCGCTGGTCGGCTTGCCGGGACGGAAGCCCGGGATGAAGCCGCCGTTCTTCTTCAGGTTGTTGGCGATCTCGATCGGGTTGAACTGGATGGATGCATAGAAGTATGCAAATGCGAGGATCAGCAGTGCGTACAGTACAATGTAGAACACGCTGGTCTGAGAGAACAGGTTAAGAATATGCGCACCAACCGAGCCGCTCTCCGGGTGCCAGAACATCGAAATGGTCTGCGGCAGGGACAGGATGGACGATGCGAAGATGATCGGCATAACGCCGGACGCATTGACCTTGATCGGCAGGTGGGTGGACTGACCGCCGTACATCTTGCGGCCAACTACGCGCTTTGCGTACTGAACCGGGATGCGGCGCTCTGCGTTCGACATATAAACGATGAATACAACGATCGCAAGACCGACGATAATCATTGCAATGCCGGAAACGATGCCGCTCGTGCCGGTCTGGAACAGGTTAGCCAGCGTACGCATGAGCGACGGACCGCGGGAAACGATACCTGCGAACAGGATGATCGAAATGCCGTTGCCGATACCCTTCTGGGTGATGTGCTCACCCATCCACATGATCAGCGCGGTGCCTGCGGTGAAAGTTACGATAATGGTTACGGCTGCAAGCGCGCCGGTGTTGGACAGCATAGTCTTGCCGCCGAAACCGTTGCGGAGCAGTGCGTAGTAGGACAGGCCCTGGAGCAGACCGAGCAGAACGCCGAGGTAACGGGTCCAGCTTGCAATCTTCTCACGGCCTTCCTCGCCGCCGTCCTTTACCATGCGCTCAAGAGCGGGGATGGCAACAGTCAGCAGCTGAAGGATGATGGATGCGTTGATATACGGGGTGATGGACATTGCGAAGATGGTCGCACGAGACAGACCACCGCCGGTGAACATATCCAGATAACCAAGCATCGAACCGTTCACCGATGCCTGCTCAAAGTACTGAGACAGGAGCGCGGTATCAATAAACGGAACCGGAATGCACGAACCAAAGCGGAAGATCAGGATGATGAACAGAGTGTACAGCATCTTCTTGCGCAGTTCGGGCATAGACCAGGCGTTTTTAAGGGTTTGAAACACCTTAAACCACCTCGGCCTTTCCGCCTGCGGCTTCGATCTTCTCCTTTGCGGAAGCCGAGAAAGCAGCTGCCTTAACGGTCAGCTTCTTGGTCAGCGTGCCGGTGCCGAGGATCTTGATGCCGTCGAGAGCATTCTTAACGATGCCGGCATTGCAGAGGATCTCTGCAGTTACCTCAGCGCCGTCTTCAAACTTCTCCAGTGCGGAAACATTGACCGGTGCGTAAGTGGTGCCGAAAATGTTGTGGAAACCACGCTTCGGCAGACGACGTGCCAGAGGCATCTGGCCGCCTTCAAAGCCCGGACGGACACCGCCGCCGGAACGGGCCCACTGGCCCTTGTGACCGCGACCTGCGGTCTTGCCATTGCCGGAACCAGCGCCGCGGCCCTTACGGTATGCCGGCTTGGTAGCGCCTGCGGCAGGCGTCAATTCATGCAGCTTCATGGGTTACGCCTCCTCTACGATTTCGAGCAGGTAACCGATCTGCTTTACCTTGCCGCGCGTCTGCGCGTTGTCCGGCTGAACGGTTACGTCATTGATCTTCTTAAGCCCCAAAGAATGAGCCGTTGCGATGTGCTTCTCCAAGCGACCAGCCAGGCTCTTTTTCAGGGTAATCTTCATGTTAGCCATTGTCAGTTACCCCTTTCTTACAGTTCTTCTACGGCTTTGCCGCGTACAGCAGCTACCTGAGCTGCGTCGCGCAGGCTCTTCAGGCCTTCCATCGTTGCGGTAACAACGTTCTGCGGGTTGTTGGAACGCAGGCACTTGGTACGGATGTCCTTGATGCCGGCAGCCTCAACTACTGCACGAACAGCGCCGCCGGCGATAACGCCGGTACCGGGAGCAGCAGGCTTGAGCAGAACGCGGCCTGCACCGAACTCGCCGATAACCTCGTGCGGGATGGTGGTGCCCTTCAGAGAAATCTTAACGAGGTTCTTCTTGGCGTCCTCGATGCCCTTGCGGATAGCGTCCGGAACCTCGGAAGCCTTGCCGAGGCCGAAACCAACGGTACCCTTGCCGTCGCCTACTACGACCAGAGCTGCGAACTTGAAGATTCGGCCGCCCTTAACGGTCTTGGCAACGCGGTTCAGCGCTACAACGTTCTCGGAGAACTCGTCCTCACGCTTATCGTTTCTGTTAAACTGAGCCATGTTTTACCTCCTCCCGATTAAAACTGCAGGCCGCCCTCACGGGCGCCATCTGCGAGCTCCTTCACGCGGCCGTGGAACACATAGCCGCCGCGGTCAAACACGACAGTCTCAATGCCCTTAGCCTTGCAGCGCTCGGCAACGATCTGACCAATCTTCTTGGCTGCTTCCTTGTTGCCGCCGTACTCGGTAAAGCTCTTCTCTGCAGTCGAGGCGGATACGAGGGTTACACCGGCTACATCGTCAATAACCTGTGCATAGATGTTCTTTGCAGAACGGAATACGTCCAGACGGGGACGCTCAGCGGTGCCGCTGATCTTAGCGCGTACGCGCTTGTGGCGCTGAAGGCGCGCCTTGTTGGAATCCTTCTTCGAAACCATTTATTTTCGCCTCTCCTTTCCTTACTTCTTCTTAGCGCCGGTCTTGCCTTCCTTGCGGCGGACATACTCATCAGCGTAGCGAATGCCCTTGCCCTTATAGGGTTCCGGCGGACGCTTCTCGCGGACTTCCGCTGCAAACTGGCCAACCTTCTGCTTGTCAGGACCGGAGATGATGATCGTGTTCGGGTTCGGAACGTCGATCGTGATGCCCTCTACCTCGCTCATGGTAACCTGATGCGAGTAGCCGAGGTTCATAACCAGATCCTTGCCCTGCTTAGCGACACGGTAACCAACGCCCTGAACGCTCAGCTCCTTCTTGAAGCCTTCGGTAACACCAACAACCATGTTATGAACCAGGCTGCGGGTGAGGCCGTGCAGTGCGCGGTTGTGCTTGTCGTCGTTCGGACGGGTTACGAGGATTTCGTTGCCCTCTACCGCGATGGTCATGTTCGGATGAAATTCGCGGGTAAGGGTTGCCTTAGCGCCCTTCACGGTAACAACGCTGCCGTCAATCTTGACTTCAACGCCGGCCGGGATGGCAATCGGCATTCTACCAATACGAGACATTGTTTATACCTCCCTTACCATACAAATGCGAGAACTTCACCGCCGACATTCAGCTCGCGAGCCTTCTTGTCGGTCATGACGCCTCTGGAAGTGGAAACGATGGCAATACCAAGGCCGCGGAGTACCTTCGGCAGCTCCTGTGCGCCAGCGTATACACGCAGGCCCGGCTTGGACACACGCTTGATGCCGGTGATAGCCTTCTGGCGGTTATCAACGTACTTCAGTGCGATGCGGATAATGCCCTGGGTGTTGCCCTCTACAACCTCGAAAGACTTGATGTAGCCTTCATCGAGCAGGATCTGGGCAATAGCCTTCTTCATCTTGGATGCGGGTACATCCACACTGGCATGACGAGCATTGCCAGCGTTGCGGATACGAGTCAGCATATCCGCGATAGGATCAGTGATCTGCATAAAATGCTCTCCTTTAATATAAGAAGTTTGGGGGTAGTGCAGCAATCGAGCGCCGGTGGGTTAATCCGGTTCTGATTTGTCTGTTTGCCCTCCACTTTTCTTTACACTGTTCGTGGCCCTTCCACGGACAGCGGCGGGGATAAAAAATCGCCGGTCCAGTACTCAACCAGACCAGCGTTAATTATAGCACGAGAAACCAATGGCTGCAATCGGAAAAAGTGCTGATTTTTACGCAGTTTTAGCCTGTTTTGCAGTCAAATTGCTTGATTACCCGGTATAACGGCAGGTCGGCCGTTTTTGGACCGCACCAGGGACCACGCCGGGAAAATCCGGTTGATGGCCAATGGGCGTGCGCAGGAGAAACTCCTTTGCGCGGCAATTCAGTTACGCATTTGCGCAACTGTAATTAGTATACACTACACCGGGTGTATCGCGCAAGTGTTTTTTTCAAAAATTCTTAATTTTTTTGAGATTTTCTTTTTTGAGGTGATTTCGCCTGCGAGGCGAACGGAACTGCGCTGACGCCGCGCGGGCGCACAAGAGGGTAGACACCTGCGGTTTTCCACCCTCTGATTTTCTCCCCTTTCTCCTTGGATAGTCTGGCGCAGATTGCCGACATGTGACCGCTGCGAAAATGGGAAACGGCAGTCGGGTTACCACAGCGTGTCTTTCTCCGCCTTTTCGCAGTTCACAGATGGCGTACTGCTACACATACGGTTAAATCTACGCTGAGTGCGGCATAACAGTGCCGCACAATTCGTGAGCGCGTTGTTACAGACAGGGTCTGCGAAAATAAATTGTCCCAGATATCTAAATTCGTAGATGCCGTGCGTTACAACGCACCAAAGGGTTGCGCGACACGGGCATGTCGCGCCTACGTAGATTTAACCGTATGTGTAGCAGTACGGTATCCGACACTGCGAAAAGGTATAAGAAAAGGACGGACCCGAAATTGGTCCGTCCGTAGCAGAGAAAAAATCCTCTGCCGTACTCCTATTTTCGAAGCTGTCGCCGGTCTCTGGTCTGCGTCAGGCTATCAAATAAGGGAAAGGCAGGAGTTCAAAGAGGAAGGGAAACCGCAGGTGTCCCGTCCTCTTTGTCCCCGCCGCGGATGCGGCAGCCTCCCGCGCTCCGCAGAGCGCAGCTTATTCTTTAGGAAACCGCAAAGTAATGCAAGTTCCCTCGCCGAGCGCACTCTTCATCTCAACCTCCGCATGATGCAGCGCCGCACCATGCTTGACAATCGAAAGCCCCAGTCCGGTGCCGCCGGTCATCTTGCTGTGGCTTTTATCCACGCGGTAGAACCGCTCAAACACGCGCTGCTGATCCGCCGGCGCGATACCGATGCCGGTATCCGCCACCCGCACGAACGGTCGGCCACTCTCCGTGCCGGTCGTAAGCGTCACGCTGCCCTGCGGCTTATTATAATTGATGGCGTTATCCGTCAGATTGAAGATCATCTGCTCGAGCGTGCGGCGCTGACCGGAAACCGCAGCCGGTTCTCCCTCGATGTGCAGCGCGATGCCCTTGCCTGCTGCCTTGCTCTGCAGGCGGTCGCGCACGGTATCACAGAGGGCGGATAGCTCCACCGGCTCAAAAGCCACTGTTTCTCCGCCTTCATCCAGTCGGGACAGGTGAATGATATCCTCGATGAGCGCCAGCAGCCGCTGCGCTTCCGTGCGGATCTTGCCCGCAAACGGCGCTACGTCCTCCGGCTTGGCAATGCCGCCCGCGATGATTTCCGCGTAGCCCATAATGCTGGTCAGCGGCGTTTTCAGCTCGTGCGACACATTGGCTGTAAATTCCTGCCGCTGCTGCTCGGCACGCTCGCGCTCGGTAATATCCACGATCAGCAGCACAGCAGCATGCCATGCGCTGTTCTCCTCCACCGAGCTTGCCGTAAGTTCATAAATACGGCCGTTCCGCTCGAGTTTGCCGTGCGCACCATTGCCGTCGAGCGCCTGCTCGACCACCTGAATGTAATTCGCGTCGCGGCACAGCGTCAGATAGCTGCCTTCCGCACTGTCATGCGGGAACAGCGCCCGCGCAGCGTGATTGGCAAACAGAATCATGCCCTTGCCGGAAAACAGTACCAGACCTTCATCCATGCGGGCCGTAATGTCGTCAAACTCAGCCTGACGGCGCTGCAGCTCGTCCATCTGCGCCTGAATTTTGCGGTTCTGCTTGTCCATGCGGTGCAGCAGCGGCGACAGCTCGTCATAGGCTTCGCCCTTCATCGGATCATGCAGGTCGAGCGCTTCGATCGGCTTGAGGAACAGACCGGTCAGCCAGCCTGCCAGCAGCGCCGCGACCAGCAGCGCCAGCAGGATGATCAGCACAATCCACGGCGACGCATTCGACAGTGCGCCGAACACGCTGTCCGCAGTTGCGGAAATACGCAGAACATCGCCGTTTTTCAGGCGCACCGCGTAATAAAACGTCTGCTTAGCGAAGGTTTCAGACAGACGGTTGTCCTCGCCCGTGCCGTTCTGCTCTGCCGCCGCAATCTCCGGACGGACGGCGTGGTTCTCCATCTCGGAGGCATTCATGCGGTTGTCGTACAGCACCGTGCCGTCCTGCGCGACCAGCGTCAAACGGTCGGCATATACCGAGCCGAATTTCTCCAGCTCCTCCCCGATGTTATCCACCGCAGACAGGTAGCTGCTCTCCGTCACCAGCCGCTGCCGCATGTCATTGGTCAGACCGGCGTGAACTGCCAGCAGCAGCAGCCCGGTCGTCAGCAGCAGCGTGACAAGCGATGTGAGAAAAATGCTGCCGAATACGCGCTTTCTCATGTGTGCTCTCCCATGCGGTAGCCGACACCGCGGACAGTCTCGATCAGCGCACCGTCCGCGCCCAGCTTTTGCCGCAGCGTGCGGATATGCACATCGACCGTGCGGGTTTCGCTTTCATTATTATAACCCCAGATATTCTCGAGCAGCACATCGCGCGTGAGTACGGCACCGCGGTTTTTCATCAGCAGGCACAGCAGCTGGTACTCCTTGAGCGTCAGCTGCACCTCCTGCTCGTTAACGAATACGGTGTGAGCACGCTCATCCACGCAGATGCCGCCGGCTACCAGCGGACGCGGCTCATCCTTGTCCTGCATATCCTCGGTGCGGCGCAGGACCGCACGAATGCGCGCGATCAGCTCCATCATGCCGAACGGCTTGGGAATGTAATCATCCGCACCGGTGTCCAGACCGACTACCTTGTCGTACTCCGTGTTTTTCGCAGTCAGAAGAATGACCGGAATCTTCGCTGTATCCGGCGCTGCGCGCAGACGACGCAGAATGGTGATGCCGTCCTCGCCGGGCAGCATGATATCCAGCAGAATCAGCTGCGGCTTGCATTTTTTCAGAGCAGCGGTCAGCGCCGCACCGTCCTCGAAGCCGTCAGCCTCAAAACCGGTGTTGCGCAGCGTGTACACCACCAGTTCGCGGATACCCGCATCATCTTCCACACAGTATATCATATGTTACACTCCGATTTCTGTCAGCGCGCCGCCGCTTCCGCGCCGTGCATTGCGCTTTTATGCGAGCCGGTGATGGAAAACTCCACCCATTCGGCAATATTGGTCGCGTGGTCGCCGATACGCTCCAGATACTTGGCGATCATCAGCACATCGAGTACGCGCTCGCCGTCCTCCGGGTTCTGCGCGATCTCCGCGATGAGGTCGCTCTTGCACTCATCGAACAGGTGGTCCACCACGTCATCATATTCAATAACGCTCCATGCAAGGGTCAGGTCACGGCGGACAAACGCATCCAGGCTGTCGGTCACCATTTTAATGGTTGCCTGCGCCATCTGGTCGATATGCGTGTTGTGACCGCACGCACCGGACAGATATGTTACAATCTCCGCAATATCGCTTGCCTGGTCACCGATGCGCTCGATATCCGTGATCATTTTCAGCACGGACGAGATCAGACGCAGATCGCTTGCCACCGGCTGCTGCTGCAGCAGCAGCTTGAGGCACATGGACTCGATTTCGCGTTCCTTGCGGTCGATCTCCTGATCGATGCGGATGGCGGCCGCCGCCAGCTTGATATCGCCCTCAAGCAGAGCCTTTACCGCACTGGCGATTGCGTTTTCGCACAGTGCTCCCATCGAGATCAGCTCATTGTTCATCTCCGCAAGCTGATTGTCAAAGCGGTTTCTCATTAGCCGAACCTCCCCGTAATGTAATCTTCCGTGCGCTTGTCCGACGGCATGGAGAACAGCTTTTCGGTGTCATCCACTTCGATCATGTCGCCAAGCAGGAAGAACGCAGTCGTATCCGAAACACGGGTGGCCTGCTGCATATTATGCGTTACCATAACGATAGTATAATCCTTTTTGAGCTCGAGCACAAGGTCCTCGATCTTCGCGGTGGAGATCGGATCAAGCGCAGAGGTCGGCTCGTCCATCAGCAGCACCTCCGGGTCTGCGGCAAGCGCACGCGCGATGCAGATACGCTGCTGCTGACCGCCGGACATGGACAGCGCGGATTTTTTGAGGTTATCCTTGGTCTCCTCCCAGATAGCGGCACGCTTGAGCGAGGTTTCAACGATCTCGTCAAGCTGCACACGGTTCTTGATGCCGTGCGTGCGCGGACCATAGGCGATGTTATCATAAATCGACATCGGGAACGGATTCGGCTTCTGGAATACCATGCCGACACGGCGGCGCAGCAGATTGACGTCACAGTTCTTGTAGATATCCTGACCGTCAAGCATGATATCGCCCGTGATACGGCAGTTTTCCACCAGATCGTTCATGCGGTTGAGCGAACGCAGCAGCGTAGACTTGCCGCAGCCGGACGGTCCGATGAATGCGGTGATCTCCTTCTCCTTGATATCCAGATTGATATCGTGCAGGGCGTGAAAATCGCCGTAATGCAGATTCATATTGCGAATTTCGATCTTATTTTCCATGTTCATTCTCCCTTTACTTCTTGGTCAGCTTTTTCGCTGCCAGAGCGGAAAGCGTATTCATCAGCAGGACCACCAGCAGCAGAACGACTGCGGTAGCATTTGCCTCGTTCATGTGCAGCGCCTCACCCGAGAGCACATACATGTGGATGGCCAGCGTACGGCCGGACTGGAACAGACCGGGAATCTGTGCCATGGTGCCTGCAGTAAAGATGAGCGCCGCGGTCTCGCCGACGATACGGCCGATACCGAGGATAACACCGGACAGGATGCCGGGACCCGCAGCAGGCAGCACGATGCGGAATACCGTGCGCAGACGTCCGGCACCCAGACCGAACGAGCCTTCGCGGTAGGAATCCGGAACCGCAATCAGTGCTTCCTCAGCGGTACGCATGATGAGCGGCAGGATCATGATCGCCAGCGTCATCGCACCGGCCAGCAGCGAGTATCCCCAGTGCAGCCTGGTGACGAAGAACAGCATGCCGAACAGGCCGTACACGATGGACGGAATGCCGGAAAGCGTCTCGGTCGTGATGCGGATGACGTTTACCAGCTTGTTGCCGCGCTTGGCATACTCATTCAGGTACACGGCGGTGAACAGGCCGAGCGGCACGGCCAGCAGCAGTGCCAGCGCGGTCGTTTCAACCGTAGCGAGGATGGCAGGCATCATCGAGACGTTCTCAGAGGTATAATTCCACCGAAACAGCGACGGCTTGAGATGCGGGATACCCGTCACCAGAATATAGCCGAGCAGGAACAGCAGCACCGCAAAGGTCAGCATAGCCGCGCCGTACACCAAACCCTTGAGCACAGCCGCAGACGCGGCGCCGTGCACCTTTTCGGTCTTTGCCTGTACGCGCACTGCCGGTTTTTCAGCAGCGACAGCTTCTCTTGTCATGCTTCCTTCCTCCTTTTGAGAACCGAGAATGCCAGATTGATGAGCAGAATGAATACGAACAGCACAACGCCGGTCGCAATAAGTGCCTCACGGTGCAGGCCGGTGGCGTAGCCCATCTCAAGCACGATGTTTGCCGTCATGGTGCGGATGCCCTTGAGCATACTGCCGGTCAGCCGCGGCTGGTTGCCCGCTACCATGATAACCGCCATGGTCTCGCCGATGGCGCGGCCGATGCCGAGCACGATGCCAGCCAGCACGCCGGACTTGGCAGCCGGTACCATAACCGTGAATATGGCACGCTCATGCCGTGCGCCCATGGCGACGGCGCCCTCGTAGTAGCTCATCGGAACCGCACGCAGCGCCGCTTCGGACACGCCGATGATGGTCGGCAGAATCATAATGCCGAGCAGGATGGATGCCGCCAGAATGGACGAGCCGGAAATATCCGCTCTGAACACACCTGCCACCGCACGAACTGCCGGTACGATAATGACCATGCCAAAGAAGCCGTATACGATGGACGGAATACCGGCCAGCAGCTCGGTGCACGGCTTGAGCAGACCGTACAGCTTTTTCGGACAGTAGAATGCCATGAATACCGCGGTCAGCAGACCGATCGGCACGCCGATAACGATCGCACCGGCGGTGATGTACAGGCTGCCGAGGATCATCGGCAGGATGCCGTAAATGTCGTTGCCCGGCTTCCACTTCGCGCCTGTGAGGAAGTCCAGCAGGCCAATCTCCTTCATGGCAGGCACACCGTTCGCAAACAGGAAAATACAGATGAGCACCACCGCAAAGATGGAGG
This sequence comes from Butyricicoccus sp. OF27-2pH9A, assembly GCF_027693185.1. Classification (NCBI taxonomy): domain Bacteria; kingdom Bacillati; phylum Bacillota; class Clostridia; order Eubacteriales; family Butyricicoccaceae; genus Butyricicoccus; species Butyricicoccus sp. OF27-2pH9A. Next base: position 128,105 of record NZ_JAQEXK010000002.1, on the reverse strand, counting down.
TCAGCGCACAGAGAAAAAATACCATGTGCATCAGGTTTTCCCGAAGGTTTTTCATAAATCTATCTCCTATACAGGCACAGGGCGAATCACTTCGCCCTGTTTTATCAGTCTGTGAATTCGCTTACGCGAGGTCGCCCCAGTCGGTGATATCGCCGACATAGATACCCTTGATCTGATCCATAGACAGGTCGTCAATGGTGTTCGCCGGGTTTACGACTACTGCGATGCCGTCAAGTGCGATGGCGGTGCCGGTAAGCTGTGCAGCCTCGTCGTCCTTCAGCTCGCGGGATGCCATGCCAATGGCAAAGGTGCCGTCCATCGTGCCGGTCATGCCGGAGGTGGAGTCAGAGGTCTGCAGGTCGATGCTTGCGTTCGGGTTTACAGCCTTGTACGCCTCGATCAGCTTCTCCATAACCGGGGATACCGAGGAGGAACCGCCGACTGCGATCTGTCCGGAGGAACCGTCGGAAGTAAAGGCTGCTGCATTGTCGTCAACAGCGATGTACTTGTTATCGGTTACAACAGCCTGACCTTCCTTGGAAAGGATGAAGTTGATAAAATCCTTGGCTACGCCGGTCGGCTCGCCCTTGGTTGCAATATTGAACGGACGGGACAGCTTGTAGGTGCCTGCCTTTACGTTATCTACGGTAGCTTCTGCGCCGTCTACCTTGACAGCCTTTACGGTGTCGTTCAGCGCACCGAGAGAAATGTAGCCGATAGCCTTCTCGTTGCCTGCTACGCTGGTCAGCACAACATCGGTCTTATTGGCGATCTCGGCATCCGCGGTGGTATTGTCGATCTTCTCGCCTGCGTCGTTCTTCTCCTCTACACCGGTCAGTTCGATGAACGCGCCGCGCGTACCGGAACCATCCTCACGGGAGATAACGGTGATCGCGCCGGATACGCCGCTGTCATTACCGCTTGCCTGGGAATCCGAAGAATCGGAAGATGAGCTGCCGCCGCAGCCGCTCAGTGCACCGGTCAGCATCAGTGCTGCCAGAAGCATGGAAATGCTCTTTTTCATAATTTGTTCTCCTTTTACATTCGTCTTCGTTTTTTGTTACAAGATTATCTTACGGAAGTTTTGTAAAATGCAAAAGCGAGAGTTCGTTAAGTTTAAGTAAAGTGTGTGTTTTCGAGTAAAATCTATGTTAAACCGAGGTTTTCGCCTGCGATTCAGCGGGATTTGTGCTCTGCGGAGCGCAGGAACGTGCGGCGCCCGCCGCGGGGGCAAAAAGGAAGGGACAACCTGCGGTTTTCCTTCCTCTTTGGACTCCTACCTTTCCCTTGCTTCCTAATCTGACGCAGATTACCTACATGTGACCGCTGCGAAACAGGGGGAACGGCAGAGGATTTTTTCTTCCGTGTCTTTCACAACCTGTTCGCAGTGTCAGATACATTACTGCTACACAGACCGGAAAGTCTTCGCAGGCGCGGCATAGCAGTGCCGCGCGATCCTTTAGCGCGTTGTTATAGACAGGGCCTACGAAGATAAATTGTACCAAACACCTAAATTCGCAGATGCCGTGCGTTACAACGTGCCAAGGATTTGCGCGGCACTGTCATGCCGCGCTTGCGTAGATGAAACCACATGTGTAGCAGTACGCTGTCTGTGAACTGCGAATATTTTGCGAAACAAACGAAAAAGTAACCCGACTGCCGTTCCCCCATTTCGCAGCGGTCACATGTCGGCAATCTGCGCCAGACTAAGAAACAAAGGGAAACGGGAGTTAAGAGGGTAGAAACCGCAGGTGTCTACCCTCTTGCCCCGCCGCGGGGCGCGGCGAATCCCCGCGCTCCGCAGAGCGCAACTCCCCGCTTGATCGCAAGCGAAAAACTCCTCGCCCGTTAGGAGCGAACCGCCTGCGCGGTTCGTGTGCCCCGCTGAGTCGGTGCCGAGAAAAAAAGAGAACCCTCTCACGAAGGTTCTCTAAAAAAATCAGGTTTTTCGTTTTCGGAAGTACCCGAGGTACATAACCGCTGCCGCCATGCTCCAGAAATACGCCATCATATACGGCACCTCGAAGATATTCTCGAAGTAGCAGTGCACCAGCACGCCGCACATACCTGCGAACATGGAAACCGCCAGCACGCGCGTGCGGTCGCCCTTGGTGTAGCCGGTACGACCGATCGAGCGCAGGCTCCACAGCACCAGACCGAACAGCAGCAGGATAAAGAATGCCAGACCGAGATAACCCATCTCGACCAGCGTTTTCAGATAATAGTTATCCATGTAGAAGTAGGAGAAATCCTTGGTCTCCTCGATGACCTTGTTCTGCATGGCAACCGCGCCGCCGAAGCGGCCGAGGCCGAAGCCGAGCACCGGATCGCTTTCCTGCAGCAGCTTAAGACCCTTGGACCAGCGAATAACACGACCTGCACGGCGGCTTGCCGCAAGGTAATCCGCGGTAAACAGATAAGTGATGCGGTTCGCAATAGACGGGATTGCCAGCAGTGCGCCGACACCGGCCACGCCCATCAGAGCGATCAAACGACGGTCCAGAAAGATGGCGAAGATCACAACAGCTACTGCCAGACCGCCCCAGGCACCCTTGGAAAAGGTGAAAATGCAGCTCAGGCACATCATGCCGGTCGCGCAGATAGCCAGCACCTTGACCCACATTTTACTGCTGTAATATGCAAGTCCTGCCACCATCGGGGCAAACAGCACCAGCAGACTGCCCATGATATTCGGGCTGCCGGTGAGCGAGTACACACGCGTACGCACGCTGGCCTCGGTCTGAGAGACCCAGCTCGACGGGATCGGCGCAGCTACGATATACTGATAAATGCCGTGCGCCGCAATGCAGAGCGCCATCACGACGAGCGCACCGTAGAATACCGCGAAATCGCGGTCGTTTTCAATCAGGCGGGTGACGAGGAAGAACCAGAACAGGTACTCCACAACCGCACGGTAGCCTGCTACCGCGATATGCGTATTCGGCGAAACCGCACACATCAGGAAAAAGCCGACCGCGATGAACAGCAGCAGATAGGCATCCACCGGCGTAGCACGCGAGCCGAGCGGCGCACGCTTCATCGCCATGTGCCACAGGATGTACGCAAATGCAGCAAGCATCAGGCACTCATCCCACACAGATGCCACAAACGACGGCAGATAGCCGGCATCCGACACCCAGCGGACAGCGGAATCGAGCGGCAGATACATCGCCAGACAAATGAGCAGCAAACCGCGCATGCCGACGAACCTGCAGGCTCTGCCGATCAGGCCGCCGCCTGCGACACGCTCGATTGGCCGCCAGACAGCAAGGCAGATGCGGTAGATCAGGCTGTTTGCCGCAATTCCGCCCAGCTTTTCGACAAACCGGCGCAGCGCTGCCAGAATTCGCGCATAGATGCTGTTCGCCGAGGTACATATCGGTGCCGCGCAGAATTTATTCCACAGACGGCAGAACACCGAGCCTGGGTACGCCTGCCGGATACGGTTAAAGAATCCCGCGATAGCGCCCTCGTGGTACCATGCGCGCAGACACATCAACAGCCGCACGAACAGACTGTTTTCAAATAACGCTTTCATAGGCTTTAATTATCCGCAATATCGACCGAATCAATGTTGCCGGTCGTCTCAAAATCGTTGGTCTTTACAATGAATGTACGGCCTGCGCGCACCTCCTGCGTACCGATGGCCGGTGCAGGCGTGCCCTTGGAAACCTTGGTCGTGATGGTGAATACCAGATCCTTCTTCTCCGGATCGGTTGCCGTTACAATGCGGCCGTCAGCGGTGGTAACCTGCTGATTGTAATCATCGATCTTCATATCGGTGATCTGCGCATTGACATAGCTGTTGCCGTTTACCAGCGACTTGCCTACCTGGCTGTTGCGCTGCACCTCGTTTACCAGGAACGGCGTTGCACCGCGTACGCGGACGGTCATCGTCAGGGAGACCTGCGGAGACGCAACCTCCTTGATCTGCTTGGCAAACAGCTTGTAGCCGACACCCGCTACGACAGCGATCGCAGCGACCAGCACCAGCAGATCGACAACATTGATGATGCCGAACAGCTTGCCCTTTTCGTTAATGATCTTCATAAATTTCCTCCGTTGGCAAATGAATTTCGTGTTTCACTGTGTCATTATACCATAGGAAGCGTTAAAAGTTAAGTGTTATCTTTGTGGCGAAACAAATCAACAAGGAAAGAGCGGAACTCGATTTTCTCGCTGTTTCCCGCGTCCTTTCCTGCCGCCTCCTCGCAGGTGATGGAAAACGCCGTACACCACCATGCCGCACGAGGACTCTGCGGCGCAAACGCCGACCAGAACAGCACATAAACCGCCGTCAGCACTGCCGCGAGTGCCTTTCTATCCTGTTTCTGCATAACAAAACCGCCTTTCTGCATCCGGTGTACCCAGTATGCCCGAAAGGCGGCTTTCTATACCCGTTTAATTGCAGGTTTCGGTCAAAAACGTATCCGCGAAACGGCGGCGCAGCATTTTCGCTGCCGTTTTGGCGCGGCTCTCATCCGAGAACAGGCCGTACACGGTCGGACCGGAGCCGCTCATCAGCGTACCGTCCGCACCGTTTTCTGCGAGAAACGACTTGATTTCGCCGATCTGACGGCGTTTTGCCGCCGTAACAGTCTCCATCACGTTGGACAGGTACGCGCACACGCCCTCGTAATCTCCCTGATCGAGTGCGGCCATCATGCCCTTGTTGTCCGGATGCTCGAGGATATCCACGCTGTCGATCTCCTGATAGACCTCCTTGGTCGGCACCGCAAACGGCGGCTTGCACAGCACGACCCAGCAGTGCGGCATATCGGGCAGCAGGCTCAACTCCTCGCCGATGCCCTGCGCCAGCATGGTGCCGCCGCGCAGGCAGAACGGCACATCGGCACCCAGTTTAAGTCCCATCTCGCACAGCTCGTCGTCGGTCAGACCGGCTGTATGCAATGCGTTGAGCGCACGCAGTACAGCCGCCGCGTCCGTCGAGCCGCCTGCAAGACCTGCCGCAACCGGAATGCGCTTTTCGATATGAATCTCGCAGGTTTCGAGTAGTGCGCCGGTCTCCTTGTAGAACAGCTCCGCCGCACGGTACGCCAGATTACGCTCGTCGGTCGGCAGAAACGGCAGGCTGCAGCTCAGCACGATGCCGCGCGGCTTCTTCTCGCCGTGAATGGTGGTAACGCGCACGGTATCGTGCAGCGCGATCGACTGCATGACCATCTCCACCGTGTGGTAGCCGTCCTCCCGCCGTCCGGTGACGTCGAGCGTCAAGTTGATCTTTGCACGGGCACGAACAGTCGTATCCGCGTGTGTAATTTCCTGTTTTCGTCTAAAAAGCATGTTGTTTCAGCCTCTACATTTATTTCAGTGCGATCTGCACCGGTTTGCGCTCACGGAACACGGTAACGTGAGTAAAGCCTGCGTCGAGTGCATTCTTCACGCAGTCGTCTACGCCGCGCGCCACGGTGTCCAGCGTGTGCGAATCCGAGCCGATCGAGATGCGCTCGCCGCCCATGCGCTTGTATTCGTACAGAATATTCTGCGGTGGACCGACCTTTTTCTGCCAGCCCGCAATGCCGGCAGCATTCAGCTCAAGCGCATAGCCGTGGTCGATGCACGAGCGCAGCACCTGCTGGACGCGGTCCATATAATTGTCAAACGACGGAATATAGTCGCCGTGCTTCATCACGCGCAGCGGATAGTCAATGTGCGCCAGCACGTCAAAGCCGCCGTGCTCCTCGAGCAGCAGCAGCTGATCGAAATACTCGTGCAGGAACTTGTCGCAGTCCATATTCGGAAAGTCGTGAAAGTAGATATCCAGATCGTTCGGCATGGCATGCAGCGAGCCGATGACCATATCGAACGGATGCGTGCGGACAAAATCGTCCGCATCCGGTGTGGCGTGCAGCTGGCCGATCTCCATACCCGCCAGAACCTCAATACCGCCGTTCCCTGCCGGACGGCGCTTTTCCCATACCTCGCGCGCACAGGCTTCCGGGTCACGGTTGTCGCGCGTGCCACCCGAACGCAGAAAATCCAGATGATCGGTAATGCCGATGATATCCAGTCCGGCCTGCTCGCAGGCGTGAATTTTATCGTCGATGGACTGCGGATACTGGGCATCGGCCGAATATCCGGTGTGCATGTGCAGGTCTACCCGCATGGACGTTCCTCCTTATAGATAATTGAACACGGTCTGTACAAAGCAGGCGACGATCAACAGAAACATGCCTGCATTCTGCAAAACGGCTTTAAGCGACGGCGCACAGGGTCCGTGCAGCCAGACCTGCTGTTTTCTGCCGCGAACGAGCAGGATCATGCCGATCACCAGCATCGCCATCCAGAACATGCCGAGCGCCGACTGCGCGGCTATGGTATCCGGCAGCAGCATGGGCACCACCGAGCCGATGATGTTGAACAGCATGTGCAGCAGCACCGAGGTGCGCAGCAATCCGGTGCGGTAGTACGCGTAAGACAGCAGCAGACCGAGCGCAAAGGCGTAGAAAAACTGCTCCAGATTGGCGTGATACAGGCCGAACAGCAGCGCAGAAATGAAGGCGCCCGGCTTCTGCCCGTACCGCGCAAGACGGCCGGCCAGCAGACCGCGGAACACCAGCTCCTCACACAGCGGACCGATGAAGCACGCACCGAGAACGACAGCCGCCATCGGCATCTGCGAAAAGCTCTCGTCCACCATGCCGACCGGATCGCGTCCGGTCAGAGCGTAGACCATGTCGTTGATATTCGTGCCGATGAGCGAACCGAGCCACATCAGCGCACAGCCGATGACAAACCACCGGCCCATGCGCTTTGCGCCTGCCCGCTCCTTGCAGAACGGCATCGGCGGTGTTTTGCGCCATAAACAGAACACGATCGGCAGCGAGACCGCATAATGTCCGACGAGCAGCAGCAGGTAATACAGCGTTTCCGGCATGCGGAACGGCAGGATCCAGCCGTCCAGCCAGTACAGGCCGAACTGCCAAAGGATCGACCACAGCATGATCGCCAGCACGGAAAATCCCAGCTTCGAGCAGTAGCGGCGCTCCTGCGGGATATCAATTTGCTCCATAAAAGTTTCCTCTCCGGGCAAAAACAGAGGCGGAGCCTATGCTCCGCCCCCATATTTGTCTAATTGACGAAAGGCTTACTGAGCCTTGGCCTCGTTTACCAGACGCTCGGTATCCTTGGCGATCATAAGCTCCTCGTTGGTCGGAATGACCAGAACGCGAACGCGTGCCCAGTCGATGGAGATATCCATCTGCTTGCCGCGGTACTTGTTCTTCTCCGGGTCGATCTTGATGCCGAGGTACTCGAGGTGCTCGCAGACATCCCAGCGAACCGAACGGTCGTTCTCGCCTACGCCTGCGGTGAAGATGATAGCGTCTACGCCGCCCATCTCGGCAACGTAGGAACCGATGATCTTCTTAACGGACAGGTTGAACATATCCTTCGCCAGAGCAGCACGCGCGTTGCCGTCAGCAACTGCAGCGTCCAGATCACGGAAGTCGGAGGATACGCCGGAGATACCCAGCATACCGGACTTCTTGTTCAGGATATTGATGACCTCGTGTGCGTCCATGTGCTCGTGCTCAGCCAGGAACTCGATGATAGCCGGATCGATGTTGCCGGCACGGGTGCCCATCGGCAGACCGTCCAGCGGAGTGAAGCCCATGGAGGTATCGAAGCTCTTGCCGCCGTTGATTGCGCAGATAGAAGAACCATTGCCGAGGTGGCAGGTGATCAGGCGCAGCTCCTCGAGCGGACGGCCGAGCATCTCAGCAGCCTGCTGAGAAACGTACTTATGGCTGGTGCCGTGGAAGCCGTAACGACGGATCTTGTACTTCTCGTAATACTCATACGGTACTGCGTACATATAGTGGGACTGCGGCATGGTCTGATGGAATGCGGTATCGAATACTGCGACCATCGGAACATCCGGGCCCATAACCTCGCGGCAAGCCTCGATGCCGGTCAGGTTAGGCGGATTGTGAAGCGGTGCCAGCGGTACGCAGTCCTCGATCGCCTTGAGGACCTTCTCGGTGATGATAACGCTGTCCGAGAAGAACTCGCCGCCGTGTACAACGCGGTGACCTACTGCGTCGATCTCGCTCATAGAGGAGATGACACCCTTTTCCGGATCGAGCAGAATGTTGATAACAGACTGGATCGCTTCCTTGTGAGTCGGCATTGCGATGTCGAACTTGAACTTCTCATCGGACTTGTTGCCGGTGTGGGTCAGCACACCGTCGATGCCGATGCGCTCGCACAGGCCCTTCGCCATTACCTCGCCCGACTCGGTGTCGAGCAGCTGGTACTTCAGCGAAGAACTGCCAGCGTTGATTACCAATACTTTCATTTGTGAAAACTCCCTTATGCCGTATTTGGCGGCTTGCATAAAGCCGCGGAAGCCTATATAATAATGCTATATTTTTATTCTACACGATTCTTTGCAAATGTACAACCCCTTTTTCGAGGTTTTTACCTTGCAGACCGCTGTCATCTCACTGAAAGGAGCACCGTCATGACCGTATGCGGCATCACCGCCGAGTATAATCCGTTTCACACGGGCCATCTGCACCACATTGCCGAAACCCGGCGCAGCCTCGGCGAAAACGCCGTGATCGTATGCGTGATGAGCGGCAATTTCGTCCAGCGCGGCGATTTTGCCGTGCTGGATAAGTACGCGCGTGCCGAAATGGCCGTGCGCTGCGGCGCTGACCTCGTGGTTGAATTGCCGCTTGCGGCGGCGCTGTCCTCGGCGGAGGGCTTCGCCAAGGGTGCGGTGCAGACGCTGCATGCACTCGGGTGCGGCACGGTGTCATTCGGCGCGGAGACTGCGGATACGGATTTACTTTTACAGGCGGCAGAACTCCTGAACAGCCTGCCGATGAAGGGAGAATCCGGCTCTCCGCACCTGTCCTACGCCGCCAGACGGCAGGAAGAACTCAGCAAAGTCAACAAACAGGCTGCCGTTCTTTTGGATAACCCGAACAACACGCTCGCCGTGGAATACTGCCGCTTCCTGCTCCCGCTCGGGATGCGCCCGCTTGCGGTGCTCCGGCAGGGCGCGGCCCACGATGCGCGTGCGCCGCACAGCGGCTTTGCCTCAGCGAGTCTGCTGAGAGCACATTTGCGAGACGGCGATTTCGCGTTCTGCGCACCGTTCCTGCCGCCTGCGGCTCGCGCCGTGTGGAAGGAGGCCGCAGATTGCGGTGAAGCGCCGGTCGCTCTGCCGGAGAACACACTGCTCGCGCTGCTGCGGACGGCACTCTATCAGGGCAGACTGCGGACCGGCTCGGCAGACGGCTTTGACGAGCGGCTCCGCAAGGCGGTCTATACGGCACATTCGTTCTCAGATGCGGTAGAAAAGGCGCGAACGCGGCGGTTTCCGGCGGCTCGTGTGCGGCGAGCGCTCCTGCGGGCTGTGCTCGGTGTGGAGACGGACGCACCCGTCTCCCCTGCTTATCTGCGCGTACTGGCGCTCGGCGTGCGCGGACGGGCGGCGCTCAGGCAGGCTGCCCTGCCCGTTATCGTCAAACCGGCAACGGAAAAACGGCTGCCCGCAAATCTGCAAGCGGCACTCTGCCGCGATGCCTTCGCGGACGACCTGTTTGCGCTTGCACTTCCCGATCCCGAACGGAGAATCGGCGGCGGGCATTTCCGTAAAACGCCGTTCTGTCTGCGCTGAATTGACAATCCTCTCATTTTGCTTTACAATAAACTTTAGCGTTGTAAAGTGAAACGAGGGGATTTTATGATTGGTCTTGGAACCATTGTAAATGTTGGCACAGTGCTTATAGGCACTACTATCGGTATACTGTTAAAAAACGGTCTGCCGAAACGCTTTGAAAAAACGGTCATGCAGGGACTGGGACTAACCACCTGCTTTATCGGTATAGGCGGAACACTCAGCGAAGTATTGATCATACAGGATGGCGAAATCGGCACCCAGCATACCATGCTGCTTATACTCTGTCTGGCACTCGGCGCTGTCATCGGTGAAGCGCTGAATATCGAGCAGCGACTGGAGGATTTCGGTGCATTCTGTCAATCACACTTTGCTGCCAAAGGGGACAGCCGATTTGTTGAAGGCTTCGTTACCGCATCTCTTCTGTTTTGTGTCGGTGCAATGGCAATTGTCGGTGCATTAAATGATGGTCTGAACGGTGACCCAACCATGCTGATTGCCAAGGCTATTCTGGATGGTGTTGCCTCGATTCTCTTCGCCGCATCTCTCGGCAAGGGCGTATACCTGTCTATTGTGCCGATTTTCTTCTATCAAGGCGGCATTACATTGATGGCACGATTCATCCGTCCCTGGCTGACCGATGTCTTGATTGGTCAAATGTCGTGTGTCGGCTCCGTGCTGATTTTTGCCATTAGCTTGAATCTCATCTTCAACAGCAAGCTGCGCGTCGGCAATCTGCTGCCTGCGATCTTCCTGCCGGTGCTGTTTTTCTTTCTGGCGCAGTTTTTCCCGACTCTCGGCACCTTATAAAATCGACACAGTTTGACTTTCTTTTCGCCCTCCCGTATAATGGATATAACATTTAACGAAACGGAGCCGTAAACTATGCTCGCTTACACTTATCGAAAACAGGGTGAGTTTGCCCTGCAGAACAAGCCGGAACCCGTTCTCACGCATGCAGGAGACGCGGTAGTGCGCGTTACCATGTCGAGCATCTGCACGAGCGATCTGCACATCAAGCACGGCTCGGTGCCGCGTGCCGTACCCGGTATTACGGTCGGTCATGAGATGGTCGGTGTAGTCGAGCAGGTCGGTTCAGCAGTCAAAACCGTCAAACCCGGCGACCGTGTAGCCGTCAACGTGGAGACGTTCTGCGGACACTGCTTTTTCTGTCAGCACGGCTTTGTCAACAACTGCACCGATCCCAACGGCGGCTGGGCACTCGGCTGCCGGATTGACGGTGGTCAGGCGGAGTACGTCCGCGTACCGTATGCCGATCAGGGTCTGACCGTCATTCCCGATCGCGTTTCCGACCGGCAGGCGCTGTTTGCCGGCGATGTGCTCGCCACCGGCTACTGGGCCGCCAGAATTTCCGAGATCAGGCAGGGCGACACCGTGCTTATCCTCGGTGCCGGACCCACCGGCATCTGCACCATGCTGTGCGCCATGCTGCATCACCCGCACAGGATCATCATCTGTGACCCCGATCCGACGCGGCTGCGCTTTGTGCGCGAGCACTATCCCGATGTGCTCACCATCACGCCCGACCACGCGCAGGAGTTCGTGCAGCTGAACAGCCCGCACGGCGGCGCGGATGTGGTCTGCGAGGTGGCAGGCTCGGACGAAAGCTTCCGTCTTGCATGGAAGTGCGCCCGTCCGAACGCCGTTGTCACCGTTGTTGCACTGTATGACAAGCCGCAGGTGCTTCCCCTGCCCGATATGTACGGCAAAAACCTGATCTTCAAGACCGGCGGCGTGGATGGCTGCGACACCGCAGAAATCCTGCGGCTGATTGAAAACGGTCAACTGGATACCACACCGCTCATCACGCATATTTTCCCGCTGAATGAGATTGAAGCGGCGTACGATCTGTTTGAGAAGCGCCGCGACGGTGTAATGAAGGTGGCAATTACTCCTCCGGAGAAGTAAAAACAAGCGGCAGAGGCACAGCCTCTGCCGCTTTTGCATTTTATTCGCAGTCGATTCTCTCGATGTTGAAGATAACCGGCCGCGCTTTGTCCGAACAGCAGGTTATCATCTCGTTTTCGCGCTTCATCCAGCCTTTCATAATCGAGCCGTCCTGCAGTACGGTATAGATATAGCGCGAAATCGCATCCCAGACCTCGGAGCAGAACGGCAGTTTCGGACCGCCTGCAACGGCATCAGCATCACCGGTGGTTTTGGTCAGCGTGTTGATACCCATGTGCCAGAAATCGTCCCGCACATCATCGCGGTAGAATTCAAATTCATCTCCCACGTTGCAACAGGGGCACACGCCGGAGAACGGGTCGGCGCAATACTGCTGCTGCAGCTCCGGATACAGTTTTTTGTCCAGAACAGTTACTTTTTCATCACCATTCACCTGCTGTATTCAAGAGAAAAGCCACCATATCAGTCGATACAGTGGCTTTTACAGCATTATTTTTTAATCAACCAGCTTATCCAGCTCGGCAACATGATGCGTGCCGGTTGCAGTCTGGTGTTCCGCCTGCTTGGCATACATGCCGACTACCGCAGCGGATTTCTTGATGGACTGCATCGTGCCCGCACCGGCTACACAGCCGCCCGGGCATGCCATGCCTTCGAGCAGATAACCGTTGTACTTGCCGGCCTTGGCGGCCATCAGCAGCTTGCGGCAGTCGCGCAGACCCTCGGCGTTTGCCACCTTGATCTCGCGGTCCGGGTGCTTCTCGTTGATGACGTTGACAACCGCATTTGCTACACCGCCGGATACCGCAAAGTTACGGCCGTCCGTGGATGCATCGTTGATGCCGTGCGGGTCCTCCTTGAGATTTTCCACGTCGATATGGCGTGCGGCGAAAATACCGGTCATCTCCTCGAACGTCAGCACGAAATCGACCTCGCTTCGTACGTCCGAACGCATTGCTTCGAGCTTCTTTGCCGCGCACGGTCCGATAAACGCAACCTTTGCGCCCGGCTGATGGTGCTTGACCAGTCGAGCGGTCAGCGTCATCGGGGTGAGGGCCATCGAGATGCAGTTTGCCTGATCCGGGAACAGCTTTTTCGCCATTGCGGACCATGCCGGACAGCAGGATGTTGCCATGAACGGCAGTTTTTCCGGTACTTCCTTAACGAAGTCCTCGGCTTCCTGTGCCGCACACAGGTCAGCGCCGATGGCAACCTCGATAATATCGGCAAAGCCGAGGCGCTTCATAGCCGCACGCAGCTTGCCCGGGGTCATTTTCGGGCCGAACTGGCCGACAAACGCCGGTGCGACAGCGGCGTAGACACGCTCACCCGCCTGAATGGCGCGGATCATCTGGAAGATCTGCGACTTGTCTGCGATCGCGCCGAACGGGCAGTTTACAAGGCACTGGCCGCAGGAAACGCACTTCTCGTAATCAATATCGGCTCTGCCATTGCAGTCGCTGTGGATGGCATCCATGCCGCAGGCTGCCGCGCACGGGCGCTCCTGACGGATGATGGCGTGATACTGACAGACATCCATGCAGCGTCCGCACTTGATGCACTTCTCCTGATCGATAACAGAACGGCCGTTGAAGCGGTCGAGCGATACTGCGCCCTTGGGACATACCTCAACGCACGGATGCGCCATGCAGCCCTGACAGCCGTCCGTGACCATGACCTCGTTCTCCTTGCAGGCGTGGCACGCGAACTTGATCACGTTGATGAGCGGCGGCGTGTAGTAGGTTTCCTCTCGGGTGGCAGCCTCGATGTTGTCGGACAGCGGCGCGTGCTCGGCGGCACTGCGGCACGGCAGACCCATCGCCAGACGCAGGCGTTCGCCGACGATAGCGCGCTCGAGGAAAATATCGTTGCGGATATTGCCCACTTCGCCCGGCATGATGTCAAACGGCAGTGCTTCGATACGGCGGTCGGTCGGCCACTCAGTATGGTACGCCATACGGGCAACCTCGGTGAAAATGCGGTGGCGGATCTCCTGAATACGGGTTTCTACACCTCTCATAGCCATAGCTTGTTTTATCCTCCTGAATTCCTTTGCGACCCGTTGAGCGGGTCTTCCCTTTATACTATCTTATGAGCGCTCCCGGCAGAGCGCATGTGCTCTTTTAACAGGATACCATAAACAGGGCTTTCTGCAAAGGGTATTTGTAGATTTTTTAACAATTACTTTGTTACAATTTTACCTGTGTTTTTTGGGCATTCTGTTGAAAAACAACGCGCAGACGGACAGGTGTCTTTCTATCCCTTGCAAAATCGAAGGTTTTACGCTTGACGAAAAGCGGGCGATGTACGCTGCGGCGCGCGGGAACGGTGCCCGCTAACGTATTTATGTTATAATAAATTTATCCTCTCTGTCAGGATACGCAATCCTCAATCGTATTATAGGTGAAACAACGTTGCTTTCCAAAGGAGCTGAGACCAATGAAACAATTTAACAGGGCGGACGCCGAACGTCTGGTGCAGACGTACTCCGACCTAATCCTGCGGCTGGCTTACACCTATTTGAAGTCCACACACGATGCCGAGGACATCTGCCAGAATATCTTCCTCAAGCTGCTGACCGGCGGTCAAACCTTTGACAGTCCGGCGCACGAGAAAGCGTGGATCATCCGCGCGACCGCCAACGCCTGCAAGGACAGTCTGCGCGCCGCGCACCGGCGCAACGTCGGTCTGGAGGCCGCTGCCGCGACACCCGCGCCTGCCGCACCGGATTCCGATGTGCTCGATGCGGTGATGGCGCTGCCGCGCAAATACCGTGAAGCGGTCTATCTGCACTACTACGAGGGCTATTCCGTGCGCGAAATCGCGTCTCTGCTCGGTCAGAGCGAGTCTGCCGTTTCCGCACACCTGAGCCGCGGGCGCAAAAGCCTGCGCACCACCTTGGGAGGGGATCTTTATGAACAGAGAGTATAACGATAACAAAATGTATAATTCCGCACTGGACGAGCTGCGCTTCTCTGACGAGGCGAAAAGCCGCATGGTCAATCGCCTGATGGCCGCCGCCGAGCAGCCGGAGCAGCCGGTTGCCATTCATCGTGTACGCCGTTTTCCGCGCATCGCGGCGGTCGGCGTGGCTGCCGCTCTGGTGCTGAGCATCGGTGCAGGCGCAACCGGCGTATTCAAGTCCGCGAGCGACGCATTTGCCGGCGTATTCGGTCCAACAGCAGACACCGAAATCATCGACCAGATCGGCCGCCCAATCGGCGCGAGCGATACGGCGGGCGGCGTGACCGTCACCGCGGATGCGATTCTGTTCGATGGCTACAACTACCTTATCTCCTACACGCTCGAAAAGGAGGACGGTTCGGCGTTCGACTGCACGAAAAACCCGGATACCGGTCTGCTGAATGTGTACTGGAATCGTGCAGACAGCAATATCGGCCTGAATGCGCAAGGCGCAATCGGCAGTAGCTATTTCTATGACGAAAATCCGAATGATAATGCCATTCAGTATGTTGAAACCATGTCGTACACTGACGCAGTTACGACCGGTGGTACAGCAAAGATTATGCTCGGCGACCTGACAGCAGTAACTGATAACGGCGCTGAAACCAAAACCATCGCCGACGGTACCTGGCATCTCAAGTTCAAGCTGGAGGCCGATAACAGCGCGGTTGAACTGCCTGCCGGTCAGTCTATTCAAGTAGGTGGCAAAACCGCAACGATCAATAAAGTCCTGCTCTCGCCTATCGGCTATAACTTTGTCTACACGGTTGATGGCAAAGCACCGTTTGAGAATGCCGAAAGCGGTCAGGAACCCGCCAGCCACCGCGATACATGGGACGCATTTTCTGCAAAACTGCTTATCAATAAGAAGGACGGCACTGTAATCGACGTGCCAGGCAACGGCAGCAGCATGGACGTGCATGACGGCAAGACCGTCTGCACCCGCCAGGGCACGTTCGATACCATTCTCCCGCTTGATGAAGTGGCGTCCGTCACCATCGGTGATACTACGATTCCGGTAAAATAATCGGCGTAGTGCTTGCATTATCGCAAGATCGATGCTATACGATTAACAACGATGTGACACAGCCATGAGCTGCGAAAACCCCGGAGAGTGGTAGTCTCCGGGGTTTTCTCATGCCTAAACAAAAATGGAGAACGGAATGCTGCATAATCATTTTCCATTCTCCATTCTTCATTTTCATTAAATCGTCGTCAGCAGCTTTGCGAACTCCGCACGGGTGAACGTACCCTGCGGCTTGATCGTGCCGTCGCTGAAGCCCTGCACCAGACCCTTCTGCATACACAGCGCAACCGCATTTCGGCGGTCTGCCGAGATAGAGCCTGCATCCTTGACAGATACCAGCGTCTGTGCGGTTTCGGTATCACTCATGGCCGCTGTACCGTCCGCCTGCAGCAGATTTGCAAAAAGCTGCATCGCGTCCTCGCGGGTCATGGCAGCTGTCGGCCGGAAGTCATTCAGGCCCTCGAGCAGACCGTTTGCGTACACCGCGCTGACCGCCTCCGAGTACCACTCGCCTGCGCGAACGTCTGCGGGCAGTGTGCCGCTGCCGGACAGACCGCGCTGACGCGCGATGGTCGTGCAGACCTCAGCCGCCGTGATCTTATCGTTCGGACGGAATTTACCGTTCGCGCCGGTCATCAGCTTGCGCTCGGTCACTGTATTGATATACTGCAGTGCCCAGCAGGTACTGCTCACATCGCTGTAGCCGGTCGCAGCAGCCGAAACTTCGGGCGAATACGACGTCATCAACGCCTTATAGCATGCGCTGTTGCAGTTTAGCACACCGGAAAGCTGCTCAAACGTCAGCAGATATTCCTCTGTGTATGCTCTGCGGGAAGCGCTCTCATATTCGTTGTAAAAATAGGTTACGCCTTTCGTGCTGACGCGCGGATAGCTGTACAGATAAATCGCATGATCGTCCGGCAGCAGCTGCTTGACCGTCTCGATGTAGTCACCGATCAGCAGGTCGTTCAGTGTGTACTGCGTGCCGGTGTGCAGATCAAATGCCAGACAGTTATTCCAGACCGACGAACCGGCGCCTTTGCCGCTCACGCAGTTGGCCCAGACAACGAGCACCGAGCCTTCCACGGACGCACCGTAGCTGCCCTCGAGCGCATCATACTCTGCGGTAACGGACGGTCCCTTGAGGAAGAACGAACGGATTTCGCTGTTGATGGTGCTCTGCACCTTTTTGTCGCTCAGACCGCTGATCTCCGGAAAATCGACATCCCATCCATGCTCCGTGCCGTCCTGCTGATAGCCCATGAACTTTTCGTAATGCACGGTCCTTGCGGTGATGCCGCCGCCAAGGTCGAACGACTTCGGCTGCTCGAACAGCGTTTTGCCGCTGCGCAGATCAATATACTTGCGGGTGTCGTCCTGCGTGACGCAGACCACGTTTTCGGTCAGAATGGTCGGGTTCTCCGCCTCTTTAACGGACGCTGCAAAGCCGCCGTTTTTGCGGAAGAAAATCAATGTGCCGTCTGCGGTGTTGTGCCACGACAGACCGTAGCGCAGCTCGGAGAAGCCGCTGATGTAGCTCAGCGTGCGGTAAGACAGGCTGCCGCCCGCATCCACCGCGGAAACCGAACCGTCCTCACTGCGGGCCGCGTACAGCCCCTCGCCCATGTAGGACAGATAGTAATACGTCGGCGCCGTCAGCAGCTTGCCGGTGGTATCCATAATGCCCCAGCGGTTGATCTGACGAACCATTGCTTCGCCGTCGTGAAACTCCGAAATGGTGTTGTACAGAAACTCGGTCAGCAGTTTGCCCTCCGAAAGCGAATACAGCGCCTGATTGGTGCCGTTGGTGACGACCACCGTGCTCTCGCCGTAAATCGCCATGTAGGAAGGCGTTACGTCATTCGGCAGAGTGTACAGCACCGTGCCCTCGGTGTCGATTGCCTGATAATCGCCGTCCTGCGTCTGCACAAGCGTTCTGCCATTTGAGAACGCGCCAGCCTTACGGTAGCTGCCCGAAAAGGCAGTCGAACCATCCTGCTTGACATAGGAATACAGACCGGTATCCGCATTTCTGCACAGCAGCAGTCCGTCCTCAAAGAAGCCGACCGCGCCCGGATATGAGCCAATGCGCTTGCCGTCAGTCGCATAATACACGCTGTGGTCAGTGTAACGATACGCAACTATCGTATCCGAAAAATCAACCGAAACCGGCGAATCCGTGTATGCAATGACGAGCTTTCCCGTGCGGTCGATCACCGCCGTCTGCCACTGCTCGTTTTCTACGGCAGCGAGTCCGCAGTCCGCGAAATCTCCTGCCTGTGCGTAGGCAAACGGAAGAACGGTCATGCCGTCCTCATCCAGATAGCCTGCGCGTGTCACGCCGTCAATGTCGGTGTACTCTGCCGGAAAAATGGTGCCGGCCGCAGCCGCACTCACCAGCATCACACACGCAACCGCCAGCGCGGAAAGTGTTTTTTTGAACATATGCTTCACCTGTATATTGTGTAAAGTTCTCTATCCTTGTTATTCTTATACAATATACATTATAAGCAATCACGCACTCTCATACAAGGTCAGGCGGCAAAGTGTAACAATGGTGAAACAACCCGCCGGAATGTTACGATTATGTTACATTCCCAGAATGCACATCAGTTGCCGATAATCGGTGTTGCGCTCTTGGCGATGGATACCTTTTCCACATACGGCACATGTGCGTAAACGTTGGCTGTGGTGGAGATGTCGGAATGCCCCAGCCAGTCCTGAATCTGCTTGAGCGAAAAGCCCTGCTGCAGCAAAATCGTTGCAACCGAATGCCGTAAATCATGAAACCGGATACGCGGCAGGCACGCACGGCGGCACACCCGCTCGAACTCACGCGAAATGTAATCCGGCCGAAGCGGCGAACCGTCCTCACGGCAGCAGACGTAATCGCTCTGGCAGTAGGCTTTGCCGTACTTTTTGCGGTTGGCGTTCTGTCTGCGGCGCAGATCGGTCAGATACCGCCGGAGCGAGTCGGACAGCGGCAGCGTCCGATAGCTGGATTTGGTCTTTACGCTGTCCGCATAGATCACACGTCCGGAGGACAGCACCGCCGTATGATTGATGACCATGCTCCGTGCCCGAAAATCCACGGCACACCAGCGCAGACCGGCGCACTCGCTGCGGCGCAGACCATAGGTTGCCGCCAGCACGAACGCCGCCTCTGCCGGCGACTGCAGCGCCGCTGCCAGAAAAATGTTGATCTGCGTCCGGTCGTACACCTGTCCTCGAAAGCGCGTCCGCTTGGGCAGCATGACATTATCCGACGGATTCGTCGGGATAATCTGCAGTGCTACCGCGTATTTCAGGCACTTGTGCATGATGGAATGAAACTTGACGATCGAAGTCGGTGAAAGCCCCTGATCGAATTTCAGGTTGACAAAATCCTGAAAATCCATCGGCCGTGCCGTGGCAAGCGTTGTTCCTCGTGCGGTGAAAAACGGCTTGATGTGCTTTTCAAATGCGTAGCGGTAGCCGTCCATCGTGTTTTCGCGCACCTGCGTTTTCATCTGGGTCAGCCAGCGGTCCATGAAATCTGCAAACGGCGTTTTCGCTTCGGTCGAGTAGCGCAGCCGCATCAGGTCCTCCGGACGCATAATAAAGTGAATGTAGCCGTCCTCCTCGTAAATGCGTATGTTCTCCATTGAGAAGCCTCCTGTAAAAATAGTCATCCTGCAGTATTCGGCAGCACCGCACAATGAAAGCTGCGGTGCTGTCTTGTCCTGCATTTCCATATTTTACGAAAATTCGACCAAATTCGACAATATTCAATTTGCACAGAAAAGCAACAAAAACCGCTCCGAATCTGCATTCAGAGCGGTTTTATCGGTTTTATGGCAATTAGATCGTGCGAACAGAGATCATGCCTTCGATCGCGCGCAGCTCGTCGAGGTTAGCCTCGGTCGGAGCCTCTGCGGTGTCGATGATGGTGTATGCATAGTCACCCTTGGAACGGTTGCCCATATTCTCGATGTTGCAGCGAACAGCGGAGGTGATGGATGCGATCATGTTCGGGATGTTCTTGTGGATCATGCAGATGCGGTAGCCGCCTTCGTACGGAACCTTGAGGTTCGGGAAGTTGACCGAATTGCGGATGGTGCCCTTCTCGAGGTACTCGGTGATCTCGTAAACGGCCATCTTAGCGCAGTTGTCCTCGCTCTCCGGCGTGGACGCACCCAGATGCGGGAGCGTGATGGCATTCTCCTGCTCGAGGATCTCGTCGGAAGCAAAGTCGGAAACGTATGCTGCAACCTTGCCGCTCTCGAGCGCCTTGGCCATTGCCTTGGTGTCAACCAGCTCGCCGCGCGCAAGGTTGATGACGCGAACGCCGTCCTTCATCTTCTCGATCGCCTCTGCGCTGATGGTGTTCTTCGTGTCAGCGTTCAGCGGAACATGAATGGTGATGTAGTCGCAGTTTGCGAAAATCTCGTCCAGCTCGGTAACGTGCTTGACCGAGCGGTCGAGCTTGAGTGCGCCGTCAACCGACAGGTACGGGTCATAGCCCCAGACCTCCATATCCAGGCCAACAGCCGCGTTTGCAACCTTAACGCCGATCGCACCCAGACCGATGATGCCCAGCTTCTTACCGGCGATTTCCGGGCCTGCATAGGTGGCCTTGCCCTTCTCGGCAGCAGGACCGATGTCCGGCGTGCCCTTGAGGCCCTTAACCCAGTTTGCGCCCTGTACCACCTTGCGGGAAGCCAGCAGCAGTGCACAGATAACCAGCTCCTTAACGGCGTTAGCGTTTGCACCCGGCGTGTTGAAGACTACGATGCCTTCCTCGGAGCAGCGGTCAATCGGAATGTTGTTGACACCGGCGCCTGCACGCGCGATGCAGCGCAGGTTCTTCGGGAACTCGACGTCATGTAGCTTGGCAGAACGAACCAGAACGGCGTCATAATCGGTGAAATCCTCGGAGCAGGTATACTTTGCCGGATCGAGATCGTCCAGACCTACCTTCGAGATCTTGTTGTAGAGTTTTACGTTATACATGGGATTATCCTCCAATGGAAAATGGGGAATTGAAAATGGAAAATGTCGCTATCCTTGCGCGATACCGCAATTTCCCATTCTCCATTATCAATTCTCAATTATTGTTACTTGTTTTCTTCAGCGAACTTCTTCATAAAGTCGATGAGCTTCTCAACGCCCTCGATCGGCATTGCGTTATAGATGGAAGCACGCATACCGCCTACCGAACGGTGACCCTTCAGATTGGACATGCCGGCTGCCATGGACTCCTTGGCAAACTTTGCGTCCAGCTCGTCGTCGCCGGTGCGGAAGGTCACGTTCATGTGGCTGCGGGAATCCTTTGCGGCTACAGTCTTGTAAAAATCCTGGGAATCGAGGTAATCGTACAGCATGGAGGAACGCTTCTCAGCACGCTCCTGCATAGCCTTTACGCCGCCCATGTCTTCAACCCACTTGGCAACCAGACCGAGTACATAGATACCGTACGTGGGAGGCGTGTTGTACATGGAATCCTTGTCAGCCATGGTCTTCCAGTCCAGCATAACCGGGTACTTCTCGAGCGGATAGTTGCCGAGCAGATCCTCGCGGACGATGACAACGGTAACACCGGCCGGGCCCATGTTCTTCTGTGCGCCGGCGTAGATGACGCCGTACTTGGAAACATCAACCGGCTTGGACAGGATGTTGGAGGACATATCCGCTACCAGCTCAACGCCTGCCGGGGTCTCGGGATCGTACTGATACTCGGTGCCGTAGATGGTGTTGTTGGCGCAGATGTAGAAGTAGTCGGCATCCGGACGGATATCCAGCTCATCCTGCGTCGGAACGTGGTCGAAGTTGGTCTCCTTGGAGGAGAATGCAGCGTGCATGTCGCCGAACTTCTGCGCTTCCTTGTAAGCCTTGGAAGCGAAGCTGCCGGTCAGCGCGTAGTCAGCCTTGCCGGTCTTCAGCAGGTTCATCGGGATCGCTGCAAACTGGGTGGTGGCGCCGCCCTGCAGGAACAGAACCTTGTAGTTATCCGGAATGGAGAGTACGCGGCGCAGAGTAGCCTCGGTCTCCTGGATGATGCCGTCATATACCTTTGAACGGTGACTCATCTCCATGACTGACATACCGGAGCCCTGATAGTTCAGCATGTCGGCTGCACAGCGCTCAAGCACCGGAACCGGAAGCATGGAGGGACCTGCGGAAAAATTGTAGATACGATTGTCTGCCATAGTGAATAGCCTGCCTTTCAAATATAAGCGTAAAGACGTTCCCAGTTTACATATCACGGTCTGTCGCGGTGATATTACTTTTATGAATGGAACATATTATTTATTATAATACAAAGCCCTGCCGTTGGCTACCGAAAAATGTCCCAAAAAATCCGTAATGAATAAACGAATGTCTGCACATTGTGGACAGTTCATGAAATTTAGTAATGCGTAATCAAAAATCAGTATTTTTTTGTGATAGGTGAATGCATACCTGTGAATCACGGCAATTCCTAATTCCTAATCCTAATTCCTAATTATGTGTTATACTGTATTATAGCACAATAATGTAAGGAGCCAACTGTATTATGCACCACCGCCGACCGGCTGCGCCGCACAGCCACCGTCCCAATCACAGACAAATCAACCGCCTGATGCCATTCACGACGGCACCGCTGTTCCATGCTCTGCAGCTGCTCGAGACCGGCGACTCCGCGCGGTTTCACATGCCCGGGCACAAGGGTGAGCCGGTTTTCAACACCTATGCAGATATTTTTGCCATCGACTTTACTGAAACCTACGGCACCGGCAACCTGTACACCGGTGAAGGCCCTATCCGCGATGCGGAGGTTGCCGCCGCGCGGTATTTCGGCGCGGAGGACTGCTTTTTCCTGACCGGCGGCTCGACGCAGGGCATTCTGGCCATGCTCGGCACAGCGGTCGGACGCGGCGGCGCTGTCCTGCTCGACCGCGAGGTACACAAGTCCGTCTGCTACGGCTGCGCGCTGCTCGGCATTACGCCGTATTTTTTCTCTGCACCGCTGATCGAGCCGTTCGCGGTTTCCGGTTCGCTTCCGGTCAAGGATGCGGAAGCACAGCTGATTGCACATCCGGAAATCAAGGCGATCCTGCTGACCTCCCCGACATATTACGGCATCCGGCGGGCGATTCCCGAGTTTGCCGATCTGTGCCGCGCGCACGGCAAGCTGCTGCTCGTAGACGGTGCACACGGTGCACACTTCCCTGCTGTCGGCCTGCCGACACCGGTCGCGGAAGGTGCGGATATGGCCGTGCTCTCCATGCACAAAACGCTGCCGTGCATGGGACAGGGCGCCGTTCTGCTCTCCGCGGCAGGCGTGGACCGCCGCGCACTGCGCGAAAACACCATGCTGTTCGGCACGTCCAGTCCGTCCTACCCTATTATGGCGTCCATCGACCTTGCGCGTGCCTACACCGAGGGACCCGGTCACGCGGAGTACCGCCGCTCGGCGGAAACCTGCGCCGAACTGCGTGCCTATGTGCAGCACCGGACCATGTTCACCGCACTGACCGAGGATCATTTTCCTGCGCTTGACCCATGCCGTCTGACGGTGTGCACCGCCGGAACCGACATCACCGGTCACCAGCTGGCAGATACGCTGTGGAGCGAATGCGGCGTGGCGTGCGAGATGGCGGACGACCGCAATGTTGTGTTCATCCTCACCGGCTCTGACCCGAACAGTGCGATCAGCCGTCTGAAACGCGGTCTGCGGCGCATTTCCAAACGGCGCGAGCTGATTCCCCTGCCGTCCCTGTCCGCACCGTTTCCGCCCGCCGAGCGCGTGATGAGCGTGCGCGACGCATGGTTCTCACAGACCGGCAGAGTGCAGCCTGCCGCTGCCGAGGGTCTGGTCTGCGCCCGTCCGGTCACGCCGTATCCGCCCGGTGTGCCGCTGCTCTGGCCCGGCGAGAAAATTACAGGAGCGCACATTGCACTTATCCGTGAAAGATGGTACAATATAATAGATGAAATAACCGTTGTTGTCCATCAATAACGCATCTCATCCAAGCAAACGATATGTTTCCGCGCAGCAATGCGAATAGGGGGTTACTATTATGAAAATGGTACTGGCTATCATCAATTACGATGATTCGCAGGATGTTATCTCCAGCCTGATGAAAGCAGGCTTTTCCATCACCAAGCTGGCGACCACCGGCGGCTTCCTCAAAGCAGGCAACGTCACGATCCTGATCGGTCTGGACGAAAGCAAGCTGGATGAGTGCTTTGACATCATCCGCGAGCACTCCTCCTCCCGCAAGCAGATCATGCCGGCAACCGCTGAACTCGGCATGGGCTTTTTCCCGTCCACGCCGGTGCAGGTCGAGGTCGGCGGCGCAACCGTATTTGTACTCAACGTTGAGCGTTTTGAAAAGCTGTGATCTCATTTGACGCACTTGCGGGCAACAATGCGCTCAAAAACAGCCTGAAGCATGCGCTGAACGAGCGTTTTCCGCAGACCGTGCTGCTGTCCGGTGACGATCCGGCGGCGCTCAAAACCCTTGCGACTGTACTCGCGGCCGGTATTTTATGCGAAGGCACGGGCAGTCATCCGTGCGGAAACTGTCTGCCGTGCCGCAAGGTGGAGCAGGGTGTGCACCCGGATCTGATGATCGTGGACGAAGGAGAGGCCGAACTCAAGGTCGATCTGGCGCGTCAGATCAAGGCGGAAAACGCCATTATCCCGAATGACGGCGAACGCCGTGTGACAGTCATTCACCATGCGCAGAATCTCAATCCCATGGCGCAGAACGCACTGCTCAAGGAACTGGAGGAGCCGCCTGCGTATGCGTTCTTCATTCTGACCGCCGAGCAGCCGGATTCGCTGCTGCAGACCGTGCGCTCGCGCTGCACTAAATTTACGCTCGAGCCGTCGCATGCGGCGGTGTCGGACGAAGAGGCGGCAAGCCTGCTTGCACCCTATCTCTCTGCGGTTGCCGAACGGCGTGAGGACCGCATGATGCTCGGTGCAATGGGTCTGGAAAAGACGCCGCGCCGTGCACTGTTAGGTGTACTCGGCATTCTGCAGGCCGCTGTCCGGGACGCGATTTTCGTCTCAAAGGCTCTGCCGCAAAAGCCGCTGCAGCCGGCACTCCGCAAGCAGACGCAGGCACTCGCCGGCGCCGTCAGTACGGAACGTCTGCTGGCGGTCTACGATTTTATTGATGTGCTGATCGACCGTGTGTCGCGCAACGCGGCATCCGCGGCTGTCACCTGTGCATTAACAAGCGATATCTACCGCATCTGTTACGCTTCCTAAGCGTTTCCATCATACAGGAGGAAAACTTTTTGACAACAATAATCGGAGTTCGTTTCAAATCGAACGGGAAAATGTATTATTTCGACCCGCAGGGTCTGGAAATCGCACCCGGTACGGGTGTGATCGTCGAGACGGCACGCGGCGTGGAATACGGCGACTGCGTGCAGGGCAACACCGATGTGCCCGATCAGCAGGTCGTGCAGCCGCTCAAGCGCGTGGTCCGTGTGGCAACCGAGACCGATATGAAAACGCTCGAGCGCAACAAAAAGCGTGCCGACGAGGCGTTTATTATCTGCAAGCAGAAGATCGAGGACCGCGGTCTGGAAATGAACCTTGTCACCGCGGAATGCACCTTTGATATGAACAAGCTGCTGTTTTACTTCACCGCAGACGGTCGTGTGGATTTCCGCGAGCTGGTTAAGGACCTTGCGAGCGTGTTCCGCACCCGCATTGAGCTGCGCCAGATCGGCGTGCGCGATGAGGCAAAGATGATCGGCGGTCTGGGCTGCTGCGGCCGCGAGCTGTGCTGCAGCTCATATCTCGATGATTTCCATCCGGTCTCCATCAATATGGCAAAGGATCAAAACCTGTCGCTCAATCCGGCGAAGATTTCCGGTGTGTGCGGCCGTCTGATGTGCTGTCTCAAGTATGAGCATGAGGCCTACGCCGAGCTGCAGAAGGTCACGCCGCGTCAGGGCAGCGTGGTCGATACGCCGGAAGGCCGCGGCAAGGTAGTTTCCACCCAAATGCTGCGCGGCACCTGCAAGGTGCAGCTGGACGACAGTCCGGAGCACTCGCTGACCGAGTTCCAGTGCACGCAGTGCTGCATGGTAAAGGGTGCGTGCCGCAACCGTCAGAATGCCGCCGCTATGGCCGAGGAACGCCGTAAGCGCGAGGAGCAGGAGGATGCTGCCGCTCCCGCACCCAAAAAGGATGCACCGAAAAAGAGCGAGGCTCCGCATCAGAAGCCGCAGCAGCCGCGTCCGCCGCGCAAGCCTGCCCCGCAGCAGACTGCCGCAGACGAACTGCCCGAAGATGCTCAGAATGAGCTGTCTCCGGACGGTGAAGGTGCGCCGCGCCGTCGCCGCCGCAGAGGCGGAAGACGCCGCCGCAAGCCGAATGGCGAAAACGGTGCTCCGGAACAGAATTCCGGCGAAGAATGAGAAAAAGAGCGAAACCGTATGGTTTCGCTCTTTTTCTCCAATTTTTACGATATATCTAACGAATTGCGTTCTACCGATTTCCCGTGACACCAACTTGACACCAAAGTGTTCACATAGCCTTCAGCAATTCCGCTGCGTCATTCTCCTCAGAACAGAGAACATGAATGTATGTGTTGTATGTTGTCGAAATATTCGCATGGCCAAGCCACTTGCTGACTACGCTGATCGGTACGCCCGCTTTCAGTGTCCGCGTAGCAAAGGTATGTCGCAGCTGATGTAAAGTGAAGGGCTTGTCGATATTAGCTTTGCGCAAAACACGGTCCAGCACACGGCGAAGCTGTGCATTGGAAAGCACCTTGCCGTTGCGCGACACCAGTACCGAATCACTGCGAACACCCAGCATACGATAAATCTGCTGTAAACTGCGCAGTGCATGGACAGCCTTTTCATTCAGCGGAACAATCCGATTGCCGCTCGCAGTCTTAGTTCCCTTGATTTTTGCGTTCCTATGCTTTTGTCCCGGCTTGCGGTCACGGTTGACAATCATCGAAAGATTTTTGCTGACCGTGACTGTTTCGTTTGCGAAATCAATGTCAGACCATTTCAATGCCTGCAATTCACCACAACGCAAACCAGTATGCACCAGAAACACAATCGCATTAGCGTGCATAATCTGCGGTGTATCATTGTGACATGTTAATGTAGCGACCTGTTCCAACGCCTGCACTTCTTCATCTTCCATGACTAAAATCGTGCGCTTCTGCTTGAACAGCGTCTTTTTCGGCATCTTCACATTGCGCATAGGATTCTTCGCAATATCGCCCTCGGAATGGGCATACTGAAACAGTTCCGACAAAAGGAAATTGATCTTCTTCACTACACTGTACGAAAGCGTTTTGCTTTTCGCAACCAGCAGATTCTGAATCTCCTCACTGCGGATAGACGCAATCTGAATATCGCCCAATACAGGCTTGATATGATGCAAATAAATGCTTTCGTAACGGTCAAAACTGCTGTTTTCGACAGAGTGCTGCTTGAACGTGTAAAACCAGTTATCTGCATAATCACGAAAAAACACTTTCTTGCACGCAGTCAGACCGCGTGCCGTCTGCTTTTTCCAATCCCGCAGCTTGCGGCGAACCTCAGCTTCGGTCGAACCATAAAGATACTGCGTTTTCGCCATTGCTTCATCGCGGTATTTTGCTACCCAGCGGCCATCTTTGCGCTGATAAATACTGCCCTCCCCGTAATGACGATTCGTTTTCGTTACTTTTTCTGTTGTATTGCTCATTTTCGCTCCTGACCCGGTGCGGCAGCTACAACAGCTAACATTGTTATTATACGCCATACTCTGCATGGTTCGCAACGTCTGGTTAATAGAAGATTTCACGTCCGCGATTGGCCGCGAACCAGCGGTCAAGTTCTGCTCGAGTGGTGATGTAATCACGTCCAACTTTGGTGACGGGCAGAACACCGGCCCGCAGTAAAGCGTTGAGTTTTGACCGGCCGAACGGAAACAGTTCCAGCAGATCATTCTGTGATAAAATTTCGTAATCAAATGACATGTAAAACCTCCATGAAGTGCGAAACCGGAAGAATACACGCAAAGAAGCGGTATTCTTCCGGTTTTATAATGATTTATACTGTTACTGTCAGTCTATTCGGCCTCACCCCCGACTGTGGGAAGCACCAAGCGATCGGCAGCGTACCGATTCCACAGGAATTTCACCTATCCGTTGTCCGACCTCATTGCCTGCGACGTTTTCACGCTCGGACGGTGACTGGTCGGGAGTATCATTATCTTCCGCGCGGGTCATTGCCATGATAGGAGCCACCCACAGTTCGCAGCTTTCCGCTGCAGCTCTCCGCGCCGAATTTGTACCTGATGCCTGAGTATGCGGTTGTCAAAGGACATTGGAAATATTTCCTCTTTTACTATAACGCCGAAATGTGGTCAATGGAATAGCCCCTGAAAAATATTTTTAATCATGCACAAGATTCGGCTTCGGTTTTTGTGCGATATGCTAATATCTTATCAAAACGCCGGTGAAACTCACTTTCGAGGTCAGAGGGAGAGGAACAAAGTCCGCGCCGCCCGCGTCTTTCCTCTCCCCCTGTCCGGTTGTGTATAACTTCCTGCGGCAGTTACACACAGCCGGGCTGCACCCCCTCACCATTCTCGCGGCGGCGAGCAAAGAGAGAAATTAACGAGAGATAGAAAAAATTGTTTTCCCCTCTACCGTCCCCCCGAAAAAGCGGTATGCCTATAACCACCTACGACGATGTTAGCTAAAAGAACAGGCACAGGATTTCCCTGTGCCTGTTTGGCATTGTATGCGAACAGAATTTGTCACTTGACTATATGTACTACCATCGGCCTAAAACGTAACCATCAAATAATAGGTGTGTCCAGCAGTAAGATTAGGTATAGTGAGGGTAGACTGAAAATGATCACCAGAAGTATACATTCCTACGTTCTTGGGCGTATTTTTCCCTGTTGTTTGATCGTACAATGTATACATGAGAATACCTATCATCAATAAATAGAATCTATTATTTTCTTCATTTCGTCAACGGATATAGGAGCTGATATAAGAACTTGATAATCATCCATCAACGCAGCAGCGTTCAACCGCTGTAAGTTGTGCATAATATACCATGTCGTTTTTTCTTTAGTGTATTCAATTACAGCACGATCATCTTTTTCAATCGTATCACCAGTTATATCGGTGATTTTGGAAATTTGAATAAACATTTTAGAATCGTCTACATCCTTGGCATAATCTGCACGCACATCATATGCGCCAATCATGTGGTCATTGGTTACTTGTATACGAGTTTGCTTATATCCATCAGGCAACCAAGATGGTGCTATAGGATGGTTTATCTGCAAGGCCGTTAACGTTTCTTTTAATGACACATTTTCAACATCGAACCATTCTATCGTATGCGAACCATCCCAAGCAGAAGTACCCTTTTTCAACCCTATATCAGATGAAGTGGTATCGGGTAAATTTGCATATTCAGGCAGTGCTTCACCTTTATCTATTGGTTCTAACATTTCAGGTGAATTTTCCGAGGAAGAAGTATTATTCTCGGGCAACGCAGTATACGTTTCATGGTCATAATCCGGCATATTAGTGCGATCATCCCATGAGCCATCAGGATAATAGATGATCTTTCCGTCTTTCGATGTAGGAAAATCATCCCGATAAAAGCCGAATGTTTCCGCGCCCCACTTCGCGGCATAATTAAACAGGCTATGACCAAGTGCAAACGCACATACCGTATTGGCAACGAATACCGCTGCTGCTGCAACACAGACGCGATACGCCCAATGATGTGGACGGCGCGGTTTTACGAAAAACTCTGCGTGTTCTGTTTTGAATTTTTTCAGCGACGCTTCTACATCAACTTCGGGAGAATCCACGCTGTCAGCCGTAGCAGTTAAATAATCTTCCATTTCCGGCAATGCTTCTTCACCGTGTTCGATTACTTCGTCAAGCAGTCGAAAAATCACCATATCGTCTAACTCGTTCTCTGCACTACCTTTTATTTTTTCTTTATCCATGTTTTCACCTCCTCCTTGTAAGTTCCTCTATATATACAACACTTGAACATTCTGTTTTGTAACAACAAATTTGTAGAAAAACTCATGTATTTTTCTGCCTTTCCAACAGTTCCGCACAGCGCCGCCGCGCACGGCTGTACTGCATCCGACAGGCGTTTTCTGTCATGTTCATAATTTTAGCGATTTCGACGTACTCAAGATCTTCTGATAGACGAAGCGTTAATATTTTTTGCTCTATTTCAGACAAGCCGTTCGGCAAGTAACCGCTGAACGGTGTTAAATTGTCCGCCGCTGCAACAGCTAAGTGCTCATCCAATGGAACCGCTGAATGGGCGCTCTGGGCACGGCGTTCATTCAGCGCATTGTTTTTCAGAACACGAAACAACCATTTTACAGGCTGCTCGTGCTCTATTACGGCATTGATTTTTGTTATCAGCACTAAAAAGGTATCTGCAACAACATCCTCGGCAATCTCTGGATTTTTCACAATCCGCAAAGCCACATCATACATCATTTTATAGTATTTCCGATATATATCATCGAAAAATTCAATTTGATTCCCGGTCAACCTCAATCCCCCTTGGGCTATGTGTTTTGGCTGTTAAGGCTCTCTTTATGTAAGGTAAATAATACCCCTATTAATACCCCTATTATATATACAACACATGAACAAGCTATTTTGTAACAGGAATTTTCAGAAAAAAGAAAAAATATTTTTTTGCAGGTTTCTTGTCACAAAACGCGTTTCTCATGCGTTGTATATAGTAAAGGGCTTCAAACAGTCCGACAGGAACAGGAGATGATTCTAATGGTCTATTAAAAATCCACATAAAACCGAAAGGCTGCACGCCTCACCGCGTTAGCGGTGTATCGGACTTATGTGGATAGATATAGTATATCTGATTTTGCAAATCAATACAACCTACTTTTCTATAAAT
Source organism: Butyricicoccus sp. OF27-2pH9A (assembly GCF_027693185.1). NCBI lineage: Bacteria > Bacillati > Bacillota > Clostridia > Eubacteriales > Butyricicoccaceae > Butyricicoccus > Butyricicoccus sp. OF27-2pH9A. The sequence goes on along the minus strand of NZ_JAQEXK010000002.1, from coordinate 97,617 downwards.
CTCACAATAAAAGGATTTTACGGTTGCTGCCATTCCGCAGTAATCACAGAGAGTAAAGCTTGAATGTGGAGGTTATAACATGAACAAGTTTCAAAAAATGATGAGCGTAACGCTCGCAGGATGCATGGCCGCATCCGCGCTGATGGGGAGCGCAGGTGCAGCAAATGTGCAGACCGGCACTACACCGGCTCCTGTTGCCGCCCCACAGAATGTACGCGGCACAGTAACTCCGAGCACCACGGTTAAGCTCAACACCAATTCTTCCAATCAAATCGTACCGTGGTCGGTCTATTCCGGCTATGGTTACTGGAAGATTCACGTCATCAATACCTCCAAAAGCAGAATGACTGTAAAAATCCACAAGGATTTTCCGACCGGCGAACTGGTATGTGCCCCGATGTACATTCCTGCTGGCGGTAAGCTGCCGTTTTACGGCGCAGATGGTCACCCGCTGTCTGCCGGTGCATACTATCTGGATATTTCCACCAATGGAACATACCCTCTGAACGGCACCCTGTACTATAAGTTCGGCTCGGTCTATCTGAAAACAGTGAACACTCCTGTACAGCAGAACAATCCGAATGTTGTTCCCAACGCTAATTGGGGAAAGCCGGGCGGCACAATTGATCGACATGGTGTCGATTGGTCTAAGATCGACACTTCTATGTGCGGTTCCGATCAGGATTATCACTTCTACCCGCAGAACAATACAAATATGGCTGCTCAGACCAGCACGCGGTCTTATTTTTCAGGCTGGGTATATGGTATTCCGAAAAAGAATGGCAATGCGAGTACGTTCGATCTCCCCAACGTGGATGCGTTAACTTTTCAAAGTGGTGAATCAGGCCGAATTACGGTACAGGCAACAGATACGGCTTCGGGCATTGCAACAGTTCATGTATCTGTTTATGATGTTACCCAAGGTCACGTCAGCGATTGTGTGGGATTAAATGTAGGCGGTGCTTCTAAATCGTTTACGGTTGATCCGACTCATCAATACCGTTTCTTCCTCAGCAACAATCACGTAGCCGATGCTATCGTTAGATTCCAGATTACGGTGTCTTAATCATTGCACTTGCGACAAATTGGTTACCGACACCACGAACGCTTCTTTTACGCTGGATAGCACAACTTACAATATGTAGTTGTATCAGCATAGTAAGCAGCATTAAGAAACTAACAATTTACCAGTCGCAGAGGTGATTCCGATGGGCTACAACAAATCTGCAAAACCCACAGCCTGCACATCTTATTGCACAAGCTGTGTATCGGACTTGTGCGGACAGATATGTATATCTATTTTCGCAGATTAAAACAAGCTACTCGCCTTTGAATCTCACAACAATATCTGTTGTAACAACGATAATCATTTAAGGAGGTATTGCACATGAAAAACAAGCGTTTCCGCATCCCGATCATCGGTCTGATTTGCTGCATGCTGCTGGGTACGATTGCCTTTGCAGTCAATGGCCGCAAAATCACTGCAACCTACGGCGGCATTACCATTTATCTGAATGGCCAGAAACAGGTTGCTACCGATGTAAACGGTAAAACAGTAGAACCGTTGATCTATCAGGGTACGACGTATGTGCCGATACGCGCCGTCAGCGAATGGCTGGGCAAAACGGTTACATGGCAGGGCAGCACCAGTTCTGTTCTCATCAACGATTCTGTCTTTTCCGACAGCGATGTTACAGCTGCTAAAAATGTGATCAGCGAGTTCTTTACGCTGTTCGGTGATCAGCAGTACCAAAAGATGAATACGCTGTGCGCCGGTGATGCTGCAAGTCTTGATTTCAGCTACGGTGTATTTGGCATGAAGGAAGCAAAATTGAAATCCTGTACTTATAACGGTGATTACTCCGCAAGAGCAAACAAACTCGTTTTTGAATGTTCTTTCACAATGAAACCCACCGCTAATTCGGTATATGACCCCAATCAAACCTCTACCAGCTGCTTAATCTATGTGAGAAAAGTCGGCAGTCAGTTCTGGATTGATGAATTTGCAAGTGGTTTCTAAGTTATCGACGGAAATCCCTGTTTAATAATCATATATCACTAATACCCAAAAAGAAGTTGAGGACCAACCTCAACTTCTTTTGTTTTGCGCATAAAACTACACACCAAATCCAACAAGAGCATAGCGCAGCATACATCGCTCCACCAATGCGGTAAGATACGACACCGGTACAGGTTGATACCGCCGTATCGCGCAGTTATCAGCATCTCTAACAGGAACCGGACTACGGCCAATTATCATTTTCGACCTTACAATGTATCGCTTTTGCAGAAACTCCCCCATTTTCTCCGTATTTATCTGTAAAATCCCCATTTATGCACGAGAAATATTCAAAGTTTTGCGAGATTCGCTGATCTATTCCGATTTGTACCCCCCTGTTAGAGAAAGGGGGTATCTATATTTCGGGCGCGGCTGTCGCCGCGCCCTCGGCACCGTTCCGTGCCGTCGGCTTACGCGCTGCACGCCGCCGCGCGGACGGCGCCAATGCGTATAGGACCGGTAGATAGCAAAAAGCACGCTCTAAAAAGCGTGCTTTTGTTGTATTTGTTAGCTGCTGTTGCCTGCCGCTGATTGACACCATAATTACACCAATGTTTGCGGTTCATACACCTCTAAAACGGTATGAAACTGCACGAACCAGAAAAACAATGTTTTTCGCATTTTGTAATATGATTTTGAATTATTGATTGAAAAATGCGTTTTAGATGCATTTATAAGTTTCAGAATCCGTAAGATTGCTGAAATCGAAAATGCTTCAAAATTCAGAGTAGGAAACCGCATGGTTTCGCTCTTTTTTTCGCAAATACAGCCGCTCCCCTCTCTGCAAGCTCTGTGAAGAAAATCGGCTTCAGTGAATCACGCTTTCTACCATTCTCCTGCTTATTTTGCCGTGGCAGCGTACTTATCAACCAGCGTCTGTGCCATTTCCATCGCCTTCTCGCCCTTATTCAGGCGCAGCGACAGATACGGTGTCGAACCGGCATTGAGCAGCAGGCGGCCCTTGAATTCACTGTCACCGCAGAGCGCGGACAGGCGCGCGAAATCGGTCTCGGAGAAGGTGAGCAGCAGTCGTCCGTCCTGCTGCTTGATCTCCGCAATCCCCTGCTCGCTGGCCTTGGCACGCAGCAGCGCGATATCCAGCAGCGCGATGGCCTCCGCAGGCGGCTCACCGAAGCGGTCGATCAGCTCGTCAAGCATATCACTGCGCTGCTCGTCCGTTCGGATGAGCGCAATACGGCGGTACAGATCGACACGCTGCCCCGCATCCGCAACATAATCGGCGGGAAGGTTGGCAGAAATCAGCAGTTCGGCCGCACAATCGACACGCGGCTTGGGTGTTTCTCCCTTCTCCTCCTGCACAGCCTCTTCGAGCAGCTTGAGGTACAGATCATAGCCGACGCTCATCATGTGGCCGGACTGCTCGGGACCGAGCACATTGCCTGCACCGCGAATTTCCAGATCACGCATGGCAATCTTGAAGCCCGAGCCGAACGCTGCAAACTCACGAATCGCACCGAGCCGCTTCTGCGCGATCTCGCTCAGCGCCTTGCCGTGCCGGTAGCACAAGTAGGCGTAGGCGTGGCGCGACGAGCGGCCGACACGGCCGCGAATCTGGTGCAGCTGCGCCAGACCCATATTGTCTGCGTTCTCGATGATAAGCGTGTTCGCGTTCGGAATGTCAATACCGGTTTCAATAATCGTGGTGCAGACCAGAATATCAATCTCGCCGTCCGCCATCTCGTTCATAACCTTTGCAATCTCTTTCTGACCCATTTTGCCGTGAACGATGCCGATTCGCGCATCCGGAAGCCGCTGCTGCCACATGTTCGCACATCGCTCGATGGACTCCACGCGGTTGTGCAGGTAGTATACCTGTCCGCCGCGTCCCAGCTCACGCCGGATGGCATCAAGCAGCACGCCGTCGTTCTGCTCAAGCACGAACGTCTGCACCGGATGGCGGTTCTGCGGCGGCTCCTCGATGGAGGACATATCGCGGATACCGGACAGCGCCATGTTGAGCGTGCGCGGGATCGGCGTTGCCGACAGCGTGAGCACGTCCACGTTTTTGCTCATTTCCTTGAGCGTTTCCTTGTGTCCAACGCCGAACCGCTGTTCCTCGTCCACAACGAGCAGACCAAGATCCTTGAACTTGATCTTTTTGTTGAACAGCTTGTGCGTGCCGATAACCAGATCGACCGAACCCGCCTCCAGCTTTTTGAGCAGCGCAGTCTGCTCCGAGCCGGTCTTGTAGCGCGTGAGCAGCTCGATCGTGATCGGGTGACCCTGAAAACGCTGCATCGCGGTCAGGTAATGCTGGCGCGCGAGTACGGTCGTCGGTACGAGGATCGCCGCCTGCTTGCCCGCGAGAATGCACTTCATCACGGCACGCAGCGCGACCTCGGTCTTGCCAAAGCCGACATCACCGCACAGCAGGCGGTCCATCGGCCGGTCGGACTGCATATCGTCCTTGATCTCGGCAATGCAGCGCAGCTGGTCGTCGGTCTCCTCGTAGGGGAAATCCTCCTCGAACTCGCGCTGCCACGCGTCATCCGGCGGGAAGGCGTAGCCCTTGACCTTGGCGCGCTCGGCATACAGCTTGATGAGACCCTCGGCAAGCTCCTTTGCAGCCGCTTTGGCGCGTGCTTTCGCCTTGCTCCAGTCCGCACCGCCGAGCTTGTTCAGCCGCACGCGCTCGTTGTCGCCGCCGCCGATGTATTTGGAGATGAGATCGAGCGAGGTTGCCGGAACATACAGAAAATCCGTTCCCGCAAACGCAATTTTGATGAAATCGCGCTCGGAACCGTCCACCGTCATGCGCTCCATGCCGATAAACCGACCGATACCGTGGTGCTCGTGCACGACCAGATCACCCGGTGTCAGGTCGGTGTACGACTTCACCTTATCACGGTTGGACTTCTTGACCTGCGTTTTCTTTCGCCGGGCAAGAACCTGTCCCTCGGTCATGACAACAAGACCGAGATCGGGATACTCAAAACCGGCGGACAGCGTGCCCTCCATGATGTTGACGCAGCCGCCCTTGGGCAGCAGGTCGCTGATTTTTACGTTGAGACCGGTGTCGGTCAGCGCGTCCAGCATGTTCTGGCAGCGCAGCGCACTGCCGCACACGACCGCCACCGCGCGTCCCTGCTCGGTATAGCTGCGGATATCGGCAGACGCCATGTCGAGGTTGCCGCCGTAGGCGTTCATCTGGTTGGCGATAAAGTTTTCCAGATGCTGCGGCGTCAGCTCGACTACGTTGTTGAGAAAGCTGTCCAGACGCAGAATCTGGCGCTTCACACTGCATACACCGACAAAATCGAGCGCATACTCACCGAGGGCGGGCGGCATTTCGCCGCGCTCGAGCAGAGCAGTTACGTCGTCGGCTACACGCGCGTGGAAATCGCGCACCGCGTCACGCAGACGGGGCGTGTCCTCGATGATGACGATGGCATTTTCGGGCAGATAGTCGAACGCGGTCGCCATTTCGGGATAAATCAGCGGCATATACTTGTCCGCTGCGGGCAGCGAACCGGTCTCGCGCAGACGTTCCGCGTCCCGTTCGAGATTAGCCTGCAAATCTGCGTGCTGCTTCTTTCGGCGGGTCGAGGTGAGTGCCAGAACAGCCTTTGCCAGTCCTGCCGCACCGCCCTTCGCCAGTGCCGGAATGGATTCCATGCACGGCAGACAGCGCAGGCACTCGCACTGCTCCAATCGGCGCTGACTGCCGACGTCGAACGTGGAGATTGAGTCAATCTCATCGTCCCAGAATTCCACGCGATACGGGTGCTCTGCCTGCGGCGGAAACACATCGAGGATACCGCCGCGAATGGAAAACTGACCGGTGCCTTCGACCTGTACACAGCGCTCGTAGCCTGCGCGCGTGAGCGACTGAGCCAGTTCGTCCAACGGCGCAGTTTCACCGACCGCGAGGGTGACAACCAACTGCACGAGCAGTTCGGGCGGCATGGTGCGCTGTGCTGCCGCCTGCACGGACGCGACCGCGAAACGCGCCTCGCGCATTTCATCCAGTACGGCAAGTCGGCGCTGTTCGTAGCCGCGCGACACGCCGACCACGTCCGCCATAACCAGCTCGCGCGAGGGAAGGAGCACGACGTCACGCTCGGCAAAGCCGCGCAGATCAGCGGCAAACCGGTTCGCAGCGTTGTCATCGTCGGTCAAAACCAGTACCGGACGGCCTGTATCCAGTCCTAACGCCGCCGCCAGATGTGCCTTATGGATGGCTGATAAGCCAACCGCCAGCACCGGAGTTTTGCCCTCATCAACGGCTTGTTTTAACCGTTTGTATTCTTTTAGAAAAGTTATACTTTTTGTAATTTCGTTCAAGAGGTTCACCTCCCTTTCATAATGGAAAATGGAGGAGTTCGCCTGTAAAGGCGGTTATTTGAATAATTGCGCAAAGCGCAATACCAGCACAGCGCGACTGAAGTCTGCGCAAGGATAGCGCTAATTCTCAATTCTCCATTATTCATTCTTAATTATTGAGACACCAAAAGGGCAGATTTCTCAATCTGCCCTAATGTTATGCGTATTTTCTGCGAAATATGCGTGTTAGTCTGCCTTGTGGCAGGTCTCGCAGTCTGCATCGCAGCCGAGAATCTCAGACGGATCCTTGCCCAGACGCTTGTAATAGTCGGAAATTGCAGAGCGCAGCGCTTCCTCTGCCAGCACGGAGCAGTGCATCTTTACCGGCGGCAGACCGTCCAGAGCCTCAGCAACGGCCTTGTTGGTCAGCTTGAGCGCTTCCTCCAGGCTCTTGCCCTTTACCATCTCGGTAGCCATCGAGCTGGTTGCGATCGCTGCACCGCAGCCGAAGGTCTTGAACTTAACGTCCTCGATGATGCCGTCGTCCGACACCTTGAGGTAAATCTTCATAATATCGCCGCACTTTGCGTTGCCGACCTCGCCGACACCGTTTGCGTCCTCAATCTCGCCAACATTGCGCGGATGCGTAAAGTGGTCGAGCACCTTTTCACTGTACTGCATAAAATCTATCTCCTTTTTGTCCAATCAAATGAATATATTGCAGGAAAATCAATCGTAGGGCGTGACAACCCCGGCGCGCCGAGTCGTCGCGCCCTACGGGATACGTTTCCGCTTATCTTAATGTGCGTGCAGCTCGGTTGCAGCGGTCAGGTTAGGATGACCGTTCTCCCAAACCGGGCTCATCGAGCGCAGGGTCTTAACAACATCGGTGACCGTCTCGATGATATAATCAACGTCCTCCTCGGTGTTCTGTTCACCCAAGGTCAGGCGCAGAGAGCCATGCGCGATCTCGTGCGGCAGACCGATCGCCATCAGAACGTGAGACGGATCGAGCGAACCAGTCGAGCATGCCGAACCGGTGGAGCCGCATACACCTGCGTTATCCAGTCGCAGGATCAGGCCCTCGCCCTCAATCGCCTCAAAGACGAACGAAGCGGTGCCCGGCAGACGGTTTACGGGATCGCCGGTATAGTGGGAGTACGGAATGTTTTCCATAATGCCCTTAACCAGCTTATCGGTCAGCTTCTTAACGTATCCCATCTTCTCGTCCAGACCTTCAACGGCCTCCTTCATCGCTGCTGCCAGACCGATGAAGCCTGCGGTGTTCTCGGTGCCGGAAACCAGGCCGCGCTCCTGACCGCCGCCGTATACCAGCGGCTCAAGAGTGATGCCCTTCTTCACATACAGCACGCCGGTACCGCGCGGACCGCGGAACTTATGACCGGACAGGGACAGCATGTCAATGCCCATCTCCTGTACGTCGATGTGCATATGGCCGACAGCCTGAACCGCGTCGGTGTGGAACTTTGCGCCAACCGAATGCGCCAGTTCAGCAATCTGCTTGATCGGCTGAATCGTGCCGATCTCATTGTTGGCCGCCATAACGGAAACCAGTGCAGTGTCCTCGGACAGCTCTGCTTTCAGCTGCTCAAGATCTACACGGCCTTCCTTATCCACATTCAGATAGGTAACGCGGTAGCCCTCCTTCTCAAGCGCCTCGCAGGTGTAAAGCACTGCATGATGCTCGATCTTGGAGGTGATGATGTGCTTGCGGCCCTTGGAGGACGGACCGTGCATAAAGCCGCGGATCGCAAGGTTGTCCGCCTGCGAGCCGCCGCCGGTGAATACAATCTCACCCGGTGCATAGTCGTTCTTCTCGTTGACCGGCTCTGCCGCGTTCAGGCACTTGCCGACAACGGTACGCGCATCGTTGAGCGCTTCCTTTGCCGCACGGCCGATGCGATACAGAGAGGACGGGTTGCCGTAGTTCTCGGTCAGCCACGGCTTCATAGCGTTGAACGCAGTTTCGGACATCGGGGTCGTCGCCGCGTTATCCGCATATACAAATCTCTTTTCCATAGTATATCTGCCTTTCTTTGTCCAAAAAGGTTGTCTTAAACACAAGCTGAACAGGCGGTTTTCGACGCGCGAAAACCCGAGCAAAATGATAGGTTCAGCGGGTACTACTAATATACACCCGAAACGGGTATTTTAGCAAGTGAAAAACTGACGAAACAGCACGCGTATCCTGCTGTATTTTGCATTAGTTTGTGCATTTTGTGTAGTTTTATAAGGAGGTTAGCTGTGTTTTACCGGTGCGTGTGCGTATCGAGGCGCTTTTTCAGCCGTTCGAGCACCTCGGTATAACGCTCGGAGCGGGCGGTCGGGTTGCCGCGCAGCAGGCTTTTGCGGGTGCGGCCGAGTGCGGCTGCCCGCTCGTCAAAGCGGCGCTGCAGCTCGTCGAGCTTAGTCTGCAGCTGCTCGCGTGCAGCTTCGGTCTGCGCCCTGCGCTCGTCGGAGCGCATCTCATGCACGGCGGCAAGCTGTTCCTTCGCATCGTCCATTTTCTCGGAGAGCTGCGCTTTCGCGTCGGCAAGCTGCTCCCTGGCATCGTCCACACGCTCGGCAAGCTGTGCCTTCGCCTCGCCCACCTTCTCAGTGAATTCGCCGTGCGCTTCCTCTACACGGTAGGACAGGTTGGTCAGACCGACAAGCGCAGTCTCGGACAGCTGCTGTCGCAGCTCGGCTCCCTGCTCGCGCAGACGGTCGAGTTCCTCGAGCACCTTGGCAAGATCGAGTGCGCTGCGTACGGATACGATCACATCGCTGATAAATGCCGCCGAAAACAGAACGTCGATCACAATCAACCCGATAAACGGCAGACCGAGCACCAGCTTTTCAATCGGCGGATGAATGACGCTCGTCAGGATCAGGCCGAGAAAGCCCCAGCACAGTGACGAGCGCAGGCAGACATAGCCCTGAAACTGGAATCTCTGCTTGGAGTAATCCCAGTATTTTACCTTGAATATCTTTTCCATCACCACGCCGACGATGTATTCAAACACGGTCGCCGCGATCATGCTCGCCAGATACAGCCACACCGGATGCTGCTTTAACGGCAGAGAAACATGCAGCAGGATCACGGCGCCGAAGCCGTAAATCGGCAGCATGGGGCCGCGCAGGAAGCCGCGGTTGACCAGTCTGCGCTGTCCTACCGAGACCACGGTGGACTCAAAGCACCAGCCGAGCATACAGTACAGGTAGAAAACCAGCAGCCACTGGGCGGCGGAATAACTGTAATACACGCTCTCACTCCTCACGATTCGGATTTCGTATTTATCTATTTTATCGAATTTTTTGACTTTTTGCAAGGGGAACGATATAATAGAATCATACTATTTTAATAGGAAGGGCAGGAACGCCTAATGCTGAATTTTAATCTGCACACCACGACTGAGATTGTATTTGGTAAAGATATTGAGGAACAGATCGGCCCGCGTCTGAAAGAGCTGGGAGTGCACCGCATTTTAGTGCACTTCGGCGGCTCGAGCGCACGCACGACCGGTCTGCTGGACCGTGTAGAAAAGAGCCTGTTTGCGGCGGGTCTTGCCTTTGTTGAACTGGGCGGTGTATCGCCGAACCCGAAGGTATCGCTTGTCCGCAAGGGCATTGCACTGGCAGAGCGAGAGGGCATCGACTTTGTACTGGCAGTCGGCGGCGGCTCGGTAATCGACTCGGCAAAGGCCATCGCCATGGGCGTTGCCACCAAAACCGATCCGTGGCAGTTTGCATCCACCGGCACAAAGCCGGATACCACGCTGCCGGTCGGCACTGTGCTGACGCTGGCAGCCTCTGGCTCGGAAAGCAGCAACTCCTGCGTACTCACCAACGAGGAGACCAAGGAGAAGCGCGGTATCACGAGCGAGACCAACCGTCCGCTCATCAGCTTCCTTGATCCGGAGAACACCTATACCGTGTCCAAATTCCAGACCGGCTGCGGCATTGTGGACATCATGATGCACACGCTCGAGCGTTACCTCACGCCGGAAGGCGGCGAAAGCGACATTACCGACCGCATTGCCGAGGGTCTGCTCATTGCCGTGCGCGATGCCGGCCGCCGGGCAATCGCTAATCCGCGCGACTACGAAGCCCGCGCTTCCCTGATGTGGGCGGGCAGCGTTTCACATAACGATTACACCGGCTGCGGCCGCAAGCGCCTGTTCCCGGTGCATAAGCTCGAGCATGAGCTGTCCGCGTTCCGCGATGAGATTGCACACGGTGCCGGTCTGTCCGTGCTGTTCCCTGCCTGGGCGCTGTACGAAATGAAGAACGATTTTCCGCGCTTTGCTCAGCTGGCGAACCGCGTATTTGGCGTGGAGATGGATTTCCATCATCCCGAGCGCACCGCGCGCGAAGGCATCCTGACCATGAAGCGCTTCTTTGAGGAGATCGGCATGCCGACGCATCTGACGCAGCTGGGCATCAAGCCGGAAAATTACGCACAGCTGGCAGCGAATACCGTCCGCACGGTCAAGGGTCCGGTCAAGAGCTATTCCGCACTTGATGAACAGGCTATCATCGAGATTTATAAGCTGGCGGAGTAAAACCGCCTGTGACAAAGGCAGCGCAATAAGCGTAACAGCTGCGAAGGGAAGGCTGTGCAGCAGCCGCCCCCTGTATCTCATCGCTATCGAGAACAAATGAAAGCAGGGATTTTATGCAAATTGTAGATACCGGCGTACTGACCCCATCCTTCATGGACTTCTCACTGCCGTCCGAATTTGCGAAAAGCGCGCTGTATTACTGCCCGCAGTTCGGTCAGTTCATCTGTAACAGAGATTACCGGATCGAACGAAACAGCATTGACCAATACCTGCTGATCTACATCAACAGCGGTTCGCTCTGCATCCGCACAGACGGTATGACCGCTGAGGCGCATGAGGGCGAAATAGCGCTGTTCGACTGCCGCAAGCCGCACTGCTACTGGTGTCCGGACAAGGTTGACTTCTACTGGTTTCACTTCAACGGTGCAAGCAGCAAGCAGTACACCGAATATCTGACCGAGCGCTTTGGCCTTGTGCACGAAAAGCAGCCGATGCTGTCGCTCAAGGACCAGTTCCGCACGGTTGTGCACTCGGCGCAGTACGGCATGAGCACGCAGTTTGCCTCCATGAACGAGCACCAGATTTCCATTGCCGTCCACAGCATTCTGGGCGGTCTGGCATCGCAGACCGTGCGAACCACCGTCATCAGCGAGCTGCTTGCACCGGCACTGGCGTACATTCACGGTCATTTTGCCGATGACATTTCGCTGAACGACCTTGCCGAGATGTGCGGCATCAGCAAATCCCACTTTATCCGCAGCTTCAAGCGATACGTCGGCTGTACGCCGCATGAGTATCTGCTGCAATACCGTCTGCGTCAGTCCAAGCGTCTGCTGCTGTCCAGCGACCTGACCGTTGAGCAGATTGCCGAGGACTGCGGCTTCAACAGTGCATCGCACTTTGCGCGGGCATTTCGGCAGGAGACGGATATTTCACCAACGGCGTTCCGGTCAATTTCCTTCTAAACGCACAAAAAAGACAGACCGCAAAACGGTCTGTCTTTTCTTCTTGTAAATCGTAATTCCGGCTGTTCGCAATGTGCTTCGTGCAGCAGCACGCATTCAATCGAATTTGCGAAGCAAATTCATAAAAAGGCGGGGCGTGTACGCGCAGCGCGACCGAGAAGTCGCGCAAGGATAGCGCCTGCCTTTTTATACAAGGGACGAAAAAATGTGTCCGCAGGACGCGGTTTTTCGTCGAAATTCGATTGAAACCGTGGTTTCAATCGAGGCGAAGCCTTTAGCCGCCCAGACCCAGAGGAGAGAACAGCACATAAATGCCTGCCAGCAGGATGAATGTAACTGCAATGACCGGCTTGCGGTACTTCCACGGGGTCATATCAACAACCTCAAGGTCAGGCAGTACATATGCTTCCTTGCGCGGTGCAGCCTTGGTCAGAATCGCCATCAGAATCAGGTCAATTACGAATGCGCCTACTTCAAAGTACAGGAAGTGGAACGGCAGAAGGTTCATCATCAGGCCATAGCATACGATATGGACAATGATGGCAGCCTTCGGTGCGAAGCTCGGCATGCGCGGAGCCAGAATACCCATAACAACGATGGCCAGAACCGGAACGCCGTAGTAGCCCCACATCTGATTGAGGAAGGTGCTGATGCCGGCCGGCAGATACAGCAGGAACGGTGCGATAATAATGGATGCCAGACACAGCACGATGCCGAAACGCTTTGCAATGGTGATCAGCTGCGCGTCCGTGCGCTTCTTCTTGGAGATAACCGGAAGGATGTCCAGAGTGAACAGCGTCATGGAGCTGTTCAGTACCGAGTTAAAGGAGGACAGGATCGCACCGAACATGACTGCTGCAAAGAAGCCCAGTACCGGAGTCGGCAGGATGTCCTTGATCAGAGACGGGTACGCCATATCGAAGTCGGTCAGTACGCCGCCGTCACGGATGAACTGGATAACGCCGGGCGCTACCAGAAAGATCGGGCAGAATACGCAGGTAAGACCGGTCAGCAGAGAGCCCTTCTGTGCTTCCTTCAGGTTCTTAGCGCCGAGTACGCGCTGCATGATGGACTGGTTGGTGCACCAGTAAGAGATGTGGTTGATACCACAGCCAAGTACGATCATCGGCCACGGAATGTACGGCGGCTGTGCGTCAGCAGGCTGGATCGCATTCAGGTGCTCCGGAGAGGATGTAGCGAAAATGCGGATGCCTTCTGCGATGCTGCCGTCGCCCAGTGCGATAAATGCCAGAACCGGGATCAGGATGACCGCGCCGATGATAAAGATGATGCCGTTCAGAGAGTCCGATACGGCTACGGCCTTCAGGCCGCCGAAGATTGCATAGATACCGCCGATTATGCCGAGTGCAACGCACATTACGGTGGTTGCCATGAAACGGTTGCCGCCCATCAGTGCGGTAATGCCGAAGATACGCTCCATCGCTACCGAGCCTGCGTACAGCACCAGCGGCAGCATGGTTACAATATAAGCGACAAGGAAAATGAACGATACAATGACGCGGGTTGCGCGGTCAAAGCGGCTTTCCAGAAATTCCGGGATAGTGGAAATGCCGAGCTTGAAATACTTCGGGATGAAGAACAGTGCCATCAGCGTCAATGCGATCGGGCACATGGTCTCCCATCCCATTGCAGTCATGCCGGCTGCATAGCCCTGACCGTTGCGGCCTACCAGCTGCTCCGCAGACAGGTTGGTCATCATCAGAGAACCAAAGATAACCAGACCGCTCAGGCTTCGGGCTCCAAGGAAGTAACCGTCTTTGCTGGTCTCGTCCGTTCCCTTGGTTTTAAGCCAGCTTACGAATGCCACCGCTACGGTGACAAGCACAAATGAACCCAGTGTAAATACCATTTTCTTGAAACCCCTCTTGTTTGCTGTGTAAATACGCTGCCACGGGTGTTTGCAGCAGCGTGTCCCTCTTTTTCTCTGCAGCCTGCAGGATAACCTGTACGGAATTGCCAATTTTGTCTATCTCATCCAACTTCATTCCATAGCAATGCCCCCTAATCCTGCTTGGGCAGGATCAGGGGGCACCACCATACAGAGAAATAGAATGAGAGAAAGGATCTTTGAAATTTGCGTTTGTCCATAACGGATTGGCAGAACGTTGGAGCGTTTTCCTGCCGATCCGGAGAGAGGATCTTACGCATGAACATTATCGCACAATCTGCGTTTGTGCGAAATGCAGTTTTCTTAGTGGAGCTGCGTCTTCAGGGTATCCAGACGCTCCTGCGCGTTGTCCGGGGTAACTACGTCAGAACCGGAGTCAACGAACTCGTCAACGGTCTCGCCGTCCAGAACCTGAACCATGGTCTCAACAGCCTTGTAGCCCATCTCGTAAGCCATCTGGGCGACAGACATCGTCATCTGGCCGGCCAGGATTGCTTCACAAGCAGCGCGGTCACCATTGAAGCCGAGGAAGATGGTGTTCTTGTATGCGTCATGGCCCTGCGCTGCACGGGCTGCTGCCATAGCCATATCGTCGTTGTTTGCGCAAATGATTGCGATGCCTTCCGGATGTGTCTGCATGATAGCTTCCATAGCGGTGGTAGCGCGGTCAGCAGTTGCGTCTGCGTACTGTACTTCGTCGCTCAGGAAGGTGCCGCCTGCTTCTTCAACGCCAGCCTTGTAGCCGTTCATGCGAGCGGTGTTGGTCTGGTCGCCCTGTACGCCTGCGATCTCAATGCACTTGATATCGGTCCAGCCGGCAGCCTTGGCAGCCTCTACAGCAGCCTCGCCGCCCTTCTTGGCAGCAGCTTCGTTACCGGTACCTACGAAGGACTTAACCTCCGGTGCCGTGAAGTTGGTGTCGATAGCAACAATCGGCAGCTTGGTGCCGCTGACGAGCTGCGCCGCGGTATCCGACTGCAGCGGAGAGATAATAACGCCGTCATAGCTGCCGGAGCTGAGGTCGGTCTCGATCATGTTCTGCATTTCATCGAAAGCGGTCTCAGAGCTTGGACCCTTAACCTCTACCGTAACCTTATCCGAATGCTCGGAAGCATAGTCCTCAGCGCCCGACTTTACATACTGCCAGTACTCGGCCGCCAGGGTCTTCAGGATAACGCTGACCTTGTAGCTGCCGCCGGAAGCGGATGCGCCACCGTCATCACTGCTGCCATCGGTCGAGGCAGAATTGCCGCCGCATGCGGTCATCGACAAAGCCATCGCGCCTGCCAGCAACATCGCTAACACTCTCTTCTTGTTCATAATTTTTCTCCTTTCTTTTCCGGGCCCTGCTCTCTCAGCGCCCTTTTACGCTTGTGTATTTCACACTTGCGTGTACTCTTTATCAGCAGTCCCTCTTGATTTTCTGTTGGATGAAATTCAAGAGGGACCGGATAACAAAATAATGAAAACGGGAATAGTGTAGATGCGATTGTAAAATGGGTATTGCGATTACTATTTCATTAGAAGCCTGCCTTGCGGAGGTTCTCACGACCGATGGTCGCCTTCTCGAGCGGTACGTCGAAGGACTTTACCGGGAACAGGTCCTGCTCAACAACGCACCAGCCGTCGTAGCCGCACTCGTCGAGTGCCTTATGCATTGCAGCGAAGTCAATGCTGCCCTTGCCCGGCTCAACCATGATATCCTCGGTTACAGCCTTGGCAAAAGACCACTTGTTTTCGTCCATCTTTGCCTTGATTGCCAGATCGCAGTCCTTGAAATGGATGTACGGGATGCGCTTCGCCCACTTCTTGTAGAAGGAAATCGGCTCGCCGCCGCCGTACACATGGTGGCCGGTGTCGAAGCACAGGTCAACGGTCGTGTCGTTCAGGAAGCGCTCAATCTGCTCCTCAGTCTGAACGTGGCTGTCAACATGCGGGTGGAACAGACCGATAAAGCCGTTCGCTACGCAGCGGTCCGCGCACTTCTGCACGTTTTTGCAGTAGGTTGCCCACTCCTCGTTGGTCAGCTCCGGATTCATCTCCAGCTCGCCGGTAGCGAGGTTGGTGTACATCGGAGGCAGCAGAACGATATACTTTGCGCTCGGGAAAGCCTTCAGCAGCTTGGAGATATCGTCGATGTCCTTGAGCATGCCTTCAACAGCCGCGTCATCAAGGAAGTTGCCGCCCTCGGTAGCGCCTACCAGAGTCAGACCGCGTGCGTCCATAGCGTTCTTGAGAACCTTGGGATCGTCGTTCGGCATGTAGCCCCACGGACCAATCTCGCAGCCCTCGTAGCCGGCAACCTTCATTTCGTCCAGACAGCGCCACCACTGGGGCTGCTTTGCATTGTTCGGATCACTTGCCGGGAACCATACACCCCAGGAGTCCGGTGCAATACCAATCTTGATAGCCATAATTTTATCCTCCCTGTCAAATTATTCAGGAAACTGTCAGCCTTTCCGGCCTCGGCGGAATCACTCCCGCCGGAGACCGTTTCGGCATTATGTTTTAATTGATGTAAACGGGCAACTTACTTAACGTCAACCCACTATCCTGTTCCCGCACCAGAGGAAATAATAAAAAAGAGGTGCACCGAAGTGCACCTCTGAGGCTGAAACAGTATGCGGTTTTACTTTGCCTTTACCGCGCCGTCCTTGATGAGATCCCAGTTCTTCTTGAGATAATCATAGCCGGAGTAAATGGTAACCAGCGTTACCACCCAGCCGACGATGGTCAGCAGCAGCGGCATACCATCCGCATGAGGGATGAACATAACAGCGGTAACACCATCGCCGTCCGCGAAGGCGATACCGTTTGCCAGCGCACCCATGATGATATAAT
The DNA here is from genome assembly GCF_027693185.1 of Butyricicoccus sp. OF27-2pH9A. Classification (NCBI taxonomy): domain Bacteria; kingdom Bacillati; phylum Bacillota; class Clostridia; order Eubacteriales; family Butyricicoccaceae; genus Butyricicoccus; species Butyricicoccus sp. OF27-2pH9A. The sequence continues at coordinate 80,994 of NZ_JAQEXK010000002.1, read as the reverse complement.
ACAGATAAATGACGATGATGCCGCCAATCTGCACACAGGTTTTGACCTTGCCCGTCCACGTTGCAGCCATAACAACGCCCTTATTGGCTGCAACCACGCGCAGAGACGTAATAATCAGCTCACGCGCGAGGATAACGCAGACCATCCAGCCTGCCATCGCCTTCTGCTCTACGAACAGGATGAGCGCAGACGATACCAGCAGCTTATCGGCCAGCGGATCAACGAACTTGCCGAAATCCGTCACCTGATTGTACTTTCGTGCTACATAGCCGTCCAGAAAATCCGTGAACGATGCCACGCAGAACAGCACGAGCGCGATGACCGTGCTGGTCGGGAACGCGGCGAGATACCGGGTCTCATCGATGATCAGCATGGGCTGCGCCGCAAAATAGATGAAAAACGGAATCATCGCAATGCGGGTCAGCGTGATTTTATTTGCGGTTGTCATAGGAAATTATGCCTCCTTCTGACGGACACCGAGTAGGTCGGGTCCAAGGCTTTCGGTGATGAGAACGGACACGAACTCGCCTTCCGCCGGTTCGTTATCCGCCGCGTCAAAGTAGACGTGGCCGTCTACCTCGACCGAATCCGCGTAGGTACGACCATACCACAGGCCCTGCTCCTCGTCAAAGCCCTCGCAGAGCACCTGCATGACCTCACCGTGGCGGGAGGTATTGTAGTCGTCGAGCACACCGGACTGCAGCTCTTCGACGATCAGACGGCGGTTCTGCTTGGTCTCGTCGTCGATCTGGTCGGGCAGCTCTGCGGCCTCCGTGCCTTCCTCCGGCGAATACTCGAACACACCGACACGCTCAATGCCGACATTCTGCAGGAACTCACACAGCTCGGCAAACTCGTCCTCGGTCTCGCCCGGCAGACCGACGATCAGGCTTGTACGCAGTACAAGACCCGGAATACGCTCGCGCATATTCTCGATCAGCCTGGTAAATTCCGCGCCGTCACCCGGACGGTGCATGGCACGCAGAATGCGCTTAGAGACATGCTGCAGCGGAATATCCAGATACTTTACGATTTTCGGCTCATCCGCAATCACGTCGATCAGCTCGTCCGTAATCTGGTCGGGATAGAGATAGTGCAGACGAATCCAGGTAAAGTCCATCTTGCACAGCTCGCGCAGCAGCTCGGGCAGCAGACGCTTGTGCTCGGGCAGGTCCATACCGTACTTGGTGATATCCTGCGCAATAACGATGAGCTCCTTAACGCCTGCGTCAGAGAGTGCACGCGCTTCCTCGAGCAGCGATGCCATCTCACGGCTGCGGTAACGTCCGCGCAGCTTGGGGATGATACAGTACGCGCAGGTGTTCGAGCAGCCCTCCGCAATCTTAAAGTATGCGGTGTACGAGGGTGTCAGGCGGTCACGGCTGCCGTCGAGTGCAGCAGAGGTCATATCGGCCATGTACGCCGCCTGCTGCCCCTTGAGCGCCGCATTGGCCGCGTCCACAATGTCATCATAGCTGCCCGTTCCGCAGAATACGTCGATCTCGGGCAGCTCAGCGCGCATCTCGTCAGCATAGCGCTGCACCAGACAGCCGGTCACGACCAGACCCTTCATATTGCCGGTCTGCTTGTTCTGGGCGGTCTCCAGAATGGTTTCGATGGCCTCAGTCTTAGCGGCTTCGATGAAGCCGCAGGTGTTGACAACGCCAACGTCTGCTTCGGTCATATCCTCGGTGATCTCCCAGCCTGCGTCCCGCAGCCGGGCCAGCATGTGCTCGCTGTCCACGAGGTTTTTCGCGCAGCCGAGCGAAATAAGTCCTAATTTCGGCATGAGATTCTCCTTCTTGTCCACATTATTATTCTATTTTATTATACCGCACAATTTCAGGTTTGTCACCACTGACTGACGGAAAATTTGGCATAGAAAAAGACGCAGAGCAAACGCTCTGCGTCTTTGGAATTGCTTGATTGCAAGCAGTTGGTTCGGTAAGGAAACCTTACTTCAGCTCAACCTTAGCGCCAGCAGCCTCGAGCTTCTCCTTGATCTCGTTAGCCTCAGCCTCCGGAGCAGCCTCCTTGATGGTCTGCGGAGCGGAGTCAACCTTCTCCTTAGCTTCCTTCAGGCCCAGGCCGGTGATCTCGCGAACAGCCTTGATAACGTTGATCTTGGAAGAGCCAGCGTCAACCAGAACTACGTCGAAGTCGGTCTTAGCGTCAGCAGCAGCTGCGCCGTCGCCGCCTGCTACAGCACCTGCAACAGCTACCGGCGTAGCGGATACGCCAAATTCTTCCTCGAGAGCCTTTACCAGCTCAGAGAGCTCCATAACCTTGAGCTCTTTTACAGCTTCCATAATCTCAGCGATAGTCATGGGATTAAACCTCCAATTTTAGATAATTTTTAAGTTAAAATGTGTTCCTGACCGAATAAATCAGTCAGTGCGGGGAAATTACTCAGCAGCTTCTTCTGCTGCAGCTTCCTTCGGGGCTACCAGTTCAGCAACCTTCATTTCCTCATTGCCCTCTGCCTTCTTAACGATAGCATCGCAAGCAATAGCGAGCTGCATAATGGGGTAGTTGAAGCTGTACAGTACCTGAGCGATAAGGGTTTCCTTGCTCGGCATAGCAGCCAGCTTCTTGACCTCGTCCTCACCGATGGCCTTACCTTCCAGGTAACCAGCCTTCAGGGTGAAGTTCTCGTGGGTCTTAGCAAAGTCAGCCAGGATCTTCGCCGGAGCGACAACGTCGTCGGTGGTGGAGATTGCCAGAGCGGTGGTACCGTGCAGGCACGCATCCAGCTCGTCAAAACCCAGTTCCTTAGCTGCAAAGCGGATCAGAGTGTTCTTGATGACAGCATACTCAACGCCAGCTTCACGGAGCTGCTTGCGGAGCTTGGTATCATCCTCTACGTTGATGCCCTTGTAGTCGACCAGTACACCTGCCGGAGAATTCTTGATCTTCTCTACCAGGGAAGCGACCAGAGCCTTCTTCTCTTCCAGAATCTTTGCGTTCGGCATCATTTTCACCTCCTGTAAAATAAAAGTACCCTCCCGGTGCAAAGACACAGGGAGGGTACACAGAAAACATAATCAAATATGATAATAAACATGTCTGTGTTGACCTCGGCGGGCGGCGAACAAATCGCCATTTAAGCCTTGCGGCGCCAGCTGTCTTTGACCAAGCTCATTTAGTATAACGCATATAGAGCGGGTTGTCAACACTTTTTTCAAAAAAAAAAAAAAAAAATTTATCAAATATCAGTTCTTTAGGATTAGCGGTGTGAAACCGGCTTTCGCTGTTCCCTGTTCCGCAGCATCAGCAGGGATACTGCCATCGTTTTCGACTGTAAGGGTAAATTCATCGCCGCACATAAGCCGTTCAACGGGATCGTCCGATACATATTCCTCCGGAGACGCAGCACTGGCCAGTGAAATAATATGAGATTCAAAGGAATGTTCCCCGATAGTCACCGAAACGCTTTCCTGTTTAACGAATTTGGCATACAGCGATCTGACGTGCTCCTTGAATATCGGATTCACTTCCGCATCCGACTTGAAATATAGGATGATACGGTTTTCTTTATAAGATACCTGCGCATCTGTTAATAGGATATCTGCTAAGCTGAGCATTCCCATATAATTATCCTCTGCACAATATAAATAGAGCGGAGAGCACTATACCCTCCACTCCAATTACTAACGACTGATTACTAATTAAAAATCAGTCGTTGATCGGACCGTCATTCCGCTCATCAATATTAACGTACTCGATATTCTTCGCAACAGGCTTATACGCCGGACGGATGATCTTACCGCCGGTGGTAACTTCCTCAAGGCGGTGTGCCATCCAGCCGACGATACGCGCAGTAGCGAACAGCGGCGTATACAGCGACTTGGGCAGTCCGAGCATTTTGTAAACAAAGCCGGAGTACATATCAACGTTTGCGCACATCGGCTTGTCGCTGCCCTTGATTTCGGCAAAGACACCCGGCGTCAGCTTTTCTACCAGCTCGATCAGGTCCATCTCGTCCGAATAGCCGGTCTTTTCCGCCAGCGGACGAGCAGCCTTTTTCAGTGCAACGGCACGCGGGTCGCTCAAGGTGTAAATTGCATGACCCATGCCGTAGATCAGGCCGGAGCCGTCGCCTGCTTCCTTATTCAGAATCTTGCGCAGATAATTGCCGACCTCGGTCTCGTCCTTCCAGTTGTGGATATTCTCCTTCATCTCCTCAAACTGCTTGACGACGCGCAGGTTTGCACCGCCGTGGCGCGGGCCCTTCAGCGAGGAAACCGCAGCCGCGATCGCCGAATAGGTATCCGTACCGGACGAAGAAGTAACACGCACGGTGAAAGACGAGTTGTTACCGCCGCCATGCTCGGCGTGCAGGATCAGACAGCGGTCGAGCAGCTTAGCCTCGTCATCGTTGAATTCGCCGGTCGGACGGATGAGGTGCAGAATATTCTCTGCAGTCGAACGGTTCGGATCCGGCACATGCAGGAACATGGAATCATTATCAAAGTAGCGGCGTTTTGCCTGATACGCATGCGAAATGATAACCGGGAACTTGGCCATCAGGCTGATGCCCTGACGCATAATGTTCTCGACCGTGGTTTCATCCGGATTCGTATCATAAGAATACAGTGCCAGCGTTGCGCTTGCCAGCTTGTTCATGATGTCGCGGCTCGGCGCACGCATGATCATATCCTCGGTGAAGTTGTCCGGCAGGGCACGCTCCAGACCAATGGTATGCTGAAATTCCGCCAGCTGACGGCGGCTCGGCAGCTTGCCGCACATGAGCAGATAACCGATTTCCTCAAAGCCGAAGCGGTTTTCTTGCTCCAGACCGTGAATCAGGTCATATACATTATATCCGCGATAGGTCAGGCGGCCTTCGATCGGCTCACGCTCGCCCTCGTTGACGATATAACCGTGTACATTGCCCAGATGAGAAGCACCGACCAGAACACCGGTACCGTCCGCGTTACGCAAGCCGCGCTTGATGCGGTAGCGCGTAAACAGATCGGGTGGGAGCTGGTTGTGCATACGAAAGCTCTCACTCAGTTCATGCAAAAGTTCTTCCTTTACATAATCAGGCTGAATCGTCATTCCGCCTTCTCCTTTCCGTCCCAATAAATTAGATAATGAATATATTGTACCGCAATCCTGCAAAAATGTCAATCAACGACACTTGTATAAACCGACAAAAACCGCTTTTTTGCAGGTTTTCCGCTTGTTCATCCTGATATCACGCAAGATTTTTATTTGCAGCGTGCAAAGATTTTATCAATTTGAAGCGAAAAAGTCGCCTGCAGTGTTGCCTTAGCACCGGTTGACCGGCACACGCGGGCTGCGTCAGCAAGATGCTCTGCCAGTGCGGAAACACGCAAAAAGTCCTCTATCCACACACGAACAGAGGACTTTCTCTATCAAATAGTCAGGATTTGCGATTTAATTGCGGCTCCACTGCGTGCCCTGACGGGTATCCTTAATGGTAACGCCCATATCAGCCAGCACACCGCGGATACGGTCTGCCTCAGCGAAGTTCTTCTCCTTCTTAGCTGCGGCGCGCTGTGCGATCAGCTCCTCGATCTTCTCTGCGTCCGGATCAACCGCATCGTCACGGTTCTGCACCAGATTGAGTACACCGGTCAGTTCCATGAACAGATCATGCGCTGCGGTCAGGAATGCCTTGGTGGCATCCTGATGAGAGCCGTTGTACGCGTTGATCTCACGGGTCAACTCGAAGATGGCGGACAGTGCGTCTGCGGTGTTCAGGTCGTCATCCATTGCGTCGATGAACTTCTGCTTGTAGCCCTTCAGAGCCTCCAGCTTCTCGGTCTCCTCGGCGGTCATGGTGTCGCCGGATGCCTTCTCGATGCGGAACTCCATATTATTGCGGGCCTCGTACAGACGGGCAAGGGAGGCCTTGTTCATCTCAAGCGACTCAGCGGAGTAGTTAAGCGGAGTGCGGTAGTGCGCGCTCAGCATGAACATGCGGATGGTCTCATAGCCGAACTGCTTTGCTGCGTCGCGGACCATGAAGAAGTTGCCCTTGGACTTGGACATTTTCTCATTGTCGATGGTCAGGAAGCCGTTGTGCAGCCAATAATGCGCAAAGGTGCAGCCGTTTGCACACTCGGACTGTGCGATCTCGTTCTCGTGATGCGGGAAAATCAGATCAAGACCGCCGGAATGGATGTCGATGGTCTTGCCGAGGTACTTGTTCGCCATAGCCGAGCACTCAATATGCCAGCCCGGACGGCCCTTGCTGCCCCACGGCGTATCCCAAGCCGGCTCACCCGGCTTTGCAGCCTTCCAGACCGCGAAGTCCATCGGATCTTCCTTTACCTCGCCGACCGAGATGCGGGCACCGGCCTGCAGCTCCTCCATCGGCTGGTGGCACAGCTTGCCATACTCAGGGAAGGACTTGGTGCGGAAGTATACGTCGCCGTTCTCAGCAACGTAAGCGTGACCGTTCTCGATCAGGCGCTCAACAATATCAATAATAGCGTCCATGGTCTCGGTCGCACGCGGGTGCACGGTCGCCTTCTTGACGCCCAGACCCTGTGCATCAACGAAATATTCCTTAATATAACGCTCAGCGATGGTGTTGAAGTCCACGCCTTCCTCGTTCGCCTTGTTGATTACCTTGTCGTCAATGTCGGTGAAGTTCTGAACGAACTCAACCTTGTAGCCGCGGTACTCGAAGTAACGGCGCAGCAGATCGAAAATGATGAACGGACGTGCGTTGCCGACATGGAAATAGTTGTATACCGTCGGACCGCAGGAATACATCTTTACCTCGCCCGGCGTGATCGGAACGAATTCCTCCTTCTGACGGGTCAGCGTGTTGTAGAGTTTCATGATTTTTATCTCCTTTTGATGGTTTTCAGGAAAGCTATGCGGAGTTTCGGGAATAAAAAAGCCTCCCAAGGGATATTCTTCCCTCGGGAGGCGTACAAACGCGGTTCCACTCCGATTTTTCGCTCGTGCAGTGCGGTAACGGGCACTTCCCGCAGGGCGTTTGACCCTGTTGCTCAGCAGGCGCACTTCACCGTTTCCCGCGCAAAGCCCTTTCAGCCGAGGAGCTTCTCTCTTTCGCGCAAGGCGAGCCGGTTACTTTTCCTGCGTCATCGCATAAATAACGATTATAATGATTTTATTATAACCATTTTGTGAGGAGAAGTCAAGCCGACCGGTGCAGACCACAGCTTTCCGCAAAATTAAATACACCGCAGAGAGCACCATCTTGACGAACAGCGCTTTCCGCGGTATACTATGGATATACAGGGACGCTGTCTATGCAGTCAGCCCTTTATCGAATCAAAAGTTTTATGCTAATGACCGTTCGGGGACCAGCCGAGCGGTCATCGCGCTTTTACGAAGAAAATGTACAGTACAATGACCGCACAAATAAAAAGCTGAAGTGCTTTCTTCTTCATCTGCGCCCACCTCCTTTCCACCGCAGACCGCGGGGAAAGAAAGGGCTGACCGCCATACAAAAACAGCGTGTATATATCCTTAAACAACAGTATAGCAGATTAAGGCGTATTTTGTCTATGCGCTGTATGACTATAAAAACACCGCAGCGTGCACGATTTTAACAGTTCGTGCACCTGCGGTATATTTTTACACATGATGAAACGCAGTCAGAAAATCATACGCATCGAGCAGATTGCCGATATGAAAATCCATAACCTGTGCATCCACCGGCGAGCACCGGCAGTAATCCTTAAGGTTTTCCGGCGCGGTAAGACCATGTGCCTCCAATCGCTCTATACTCTCCTCTCCGGGTGCCGGATTGGAGTCCATATTGCACAGCGCCGCCAGCTCACCGCACATTTTGGCAAGCAGCTGCTCGCAGCCGCGCAGATAGGCGGCCTCCTGCCGTCGGGCGGCAACACGCACGGCATGCTGCCACAGCGCTACCGGCTGCTTCTCGAAAATACGCAGCTCGGACGCAAGCGAGGTCATTTTCTCAGTCAGCGGCGTCAGATCCGGATAACGATGCTCGAGCACACGCGACTGCAGCAGCGGCAGAAACATTTTCTGAATCTCATCCATCGTATTGATGATCTTCTGGCGGTTGTTATACGGCCGAATCACCACATTGACGAGCAGCGCCACCACCAGACCGACCAGCGTATCCGTGAAGCGGTGGAAGCCATACACGATTGAATCTCCGCCGGTATACAGGCACACATCCGCAAACACGATGCTCGCCAGCGGAATCGCAAAATTCAGCTTGAGACCGATACACAGCGAGATCACACACAGCACGCCGAGCGCCATCCACACGAAAAACGTTGGATTGGGCAGCACGGTAACAAACACACATGCAATCAGATAGCCGAGAAATGTACCCGCTATCTGATTGAGGCTCTCCTTAAGTGAATCCACCCATGTCCGGCTCATCACCGAGATCGCACCGATGGCTGCAAAAATAGGCAGGCTGGAACCCAGCACCATCGCCAGTGCAAGCGCCAGACCGACCGATACCGCAGTCTTGATGGCGCGCTGACCTACCCGAAACCGTTTGATAAACTGCAACGTCCTATCCCCTTTACCCCTGAATACCGTATGTTTTTAAGTGTACCACATTCTATCGGTAAAAGCCAACACAATCCTGTCACACAAAGAAAAAGGCTTCCCGGCCATCTGTTCCGGGAAGCCTTTATAAATTCGGTTTGATTACCGCTTACTTAGCAGTGCGCTCTGCCTTGCGAGCCTTAGAGAAAGAACGACCGTTATCCAGCTCCATCATGCGTGCGCTTACCAGACCATTAAAGAAACCCTTCATCATGATATATACAACTCCTTAAAAGTTAATGACTAAATTACGTTTTTGTGTTTGGATCATTTCCTGATCACAGGTATTATAATACACGATAACCGCCTCTGTTACAAGAGCTATATTTTATGAACCTTCACCAATCGATGCACCATCTTTTTGTGCATATTTAACAGTGTCCGTTTGCGAAGTGTACAAATCAAACCATTTCAGCTTGTACGTTTTACATAACAAAGCTGGCAAATCCTCCAAATCGAGCATCCTCCCCTCGAATTTCCCTGCTTTTTGCGAGCAGAATCTGCGTATCACCTTGACTTTTATGGCATTTCCCTATACTATTATATGATAAAAATTTATTTGCTACAATATATAGCGCGCCCCCAAACCGAGCCTGACCCGCTCGGTTTGGGGCTGCTACCTGTTTGGGGAGAGTGATGAGGATTGAATCAAAATCTGGTCGATCTGCAAAACCTGAAAAAAGAATTTGACGGAACGCCTGTGCTGCGCGGCATTTCGCTGTCCATCAAGCGCCGCGAGTTTGTGACCCTGCTCGGTCCGTCCGGCTGCGGCAAAACGACCACACTGCGCATCATCGGCGGCTTTGAGCAGCCGGATTCCGGCGATGTGTTCTTCGACGGCAAGCGCCTGAACGATGTTCCGCCGTATCAGCGCGAGATCAACACCGTATTCCAGCGCTATGCGCTGTTCCCGCACCTGAATGTAGCGGAAAATATCGCGTTCGGTCTGCACATCAAAAAGCTGGACCGCGCAGATATCAAGCGCAAGACCACCGAAATGCTCGAGCTGGTCGGCCTGCGCGGCTTTGAAAACCGCGATGTGACCAGTCTTTCCGGCGGTCAGCAGCAGCGTGTCGCCATCGCGCGTGCACTGGTGTGCGAGCCGCGTGTGCTGCTGCTCGACGAGCCGCTCGGCGCCCTCGACCTCAAGCTGCGCAAGGACATGCAGATCGAGCTGAAGCGCATTCAGCAGCGTACCGGCATCACCTTTATCTACGTCACCCACGACCAGGAAGAGGCGCTCACCATGAGCGACCGCGTGGTTGTCATGAACCACGGCGTTATCCAGCAGGTCGGCAGCCCGACCGATATCTACAACGAGCCGGTCAACGCCTTTGTCGCGGATTTCATCGGCGAATCCAATATCATTGACGGCGTGATGCTCGAGGACTGCAAGGTCGAGTTCTGCGGCCGCACCTTCGAGTGCGTGGACAAGGGCTTCGGCCGGAATGCGCCGGTCGATGTCGTTATCCGTCCGGAGGATTTTAAAATCGTTTATGCCGGTGACGGTCTGCTGCAGGGCGTTGTTGAGTCCATCGTATTCAAGGGCGTACACTACGAGATGATGGTTCGCACCCAGTTCTTCACCTTTATGGTGCATTCCACCATGGCAGAGTCGGTCGGCAAGACGGTCGGTCTGTCCGTCATTCCGTTTGACATCCACATCATGCACAAGAGTGCGGAGGCGCAAGCGTGAAAAAATCCTTTGCCTATCCCTACGGCGTGTGGCTGGCGGTGTTCATCCTCGCGCCCATACTCATGGTCGTTGTCTATGCGTTCCTTAACGCAGACGGCGGCTTCACCCTGCATAATTTCAGCTATCTGCCCGGCTTCCTGCCGATTTTCGGACGGTCGTTCTGGCTGGCGTTCCTGTCAACGGCGGTATGCCTTGCGCTCGGCTACCCGATGGCGTATCTGATGAGCCGCCTGTCCGCCAGCCGCCAAAGCCTGTGCATGATGCTGATTATGCTCCCGATGTGGATAAACTTCCTGCTCCGCACCTACGCATGGATGTCCATCCTGGAAAACAACGGCTTTATCAACCAGTTTTTCCGCTCCATCGGGCTTATCTCGTTCCTGCAAAGCCATTTCGGCTATTCGCTGGATTATATCCCGCTCATCAACACGCAGGGCGCAATCGTGCTCGGCATGGTATACAATTTCCTGCCGTTCATGGTGCTGCCGATCTACACCGTTCTCATCAAGCTCGACCGCAAGCTGATCGAAGCCGCACAGGATCTCGGCGCGCCGACCCATCTGGTGTTCCGCCGCGTTATCTTCCCGCTGAGTATTCCCGGCGTTATCTCGGGCATCACGATGGTGTTCGTGCCGTCCGTGTCCACGTTCGTTATCTCGCAGATGCTCGGCAGCGGCAAGAATCTGCTCGTCGGCGACCTGATCGACCTTCAGTTCATGGGCGGTGCGTACAACCCGCATCTCGGCTCGGCTATCGCGCTCGTGATGATCATTCTCATCTTCATCTGCATGTGGATCATGAACAAGTTCGATGACGGCTCCTCCGAGGAAGGAGGTCTGCTGCTGTGAAAAAGTTTTTCAAGAACTTCTATCTGCTGCTGATCTTCCTGTTCCTGTACGCGCCTATCGTTGTGCTGATGATTTTTTCGTTCAACGCTTCCAAGTCGCGCCGCCTGTGGAACGGCTTTACCACCCGCTGGTATGTCGAGCTGTTCCGCGATGCGGACATTCTCCATTCACTGTATGTCACGCTGCTCGTAGCTGTTGCCGCTGCCGCGATTGCAACCGTGCTCGGCACGATTGCCGCCATCGGCATCCACAACATGGGCCGCAGAGCCAAGGCGGCTTACCTGACCGTCAACAACATCCCGATGTCCTCCTCGGATACCATCATGGGCGTGACGTTCATGCTGCTGTTTGCCGCCATCGGTCTGGACAAGGGCTACCTGACCCTTATCCTCGCACACGTTACGTTCTGCACACCGTATGTCGTGCTCAATGTCATGCCCAAGCTGCGCCAGCTGGACAAGAACGCCTATGAGGCCGCGCTCGACCTCGGCGCAACGCCGCATCAGGCGCTCCACAAGGTCATCCTGCCCGAGATCATGCCGGGCATCGTCACGGGCGCTATCATGGCGTTCACTATGTCAATCGACGATTTCGTGGTGTCCTACTTTACCGCCGGCACGACCAGTCAGCCGCTGTCGGTCGTGATCTACTCGATGACCCGCCACCGCATGACACCAAAAATCAACGCCATCTCGACCATTCTGTTTTTGATCGTGCTGGCGCTGCTCATCGTCATCAATGTGCGTCAGTCCCGCGACGAGAAGCGCCGCGAAGCCGCCCGCCGGAAAGGAGCGATGCAGCCGTGAAAAAACGTATGCTTTCCCTGCTGCTGTGCGGCGCAATGTGCGCCGGGCTGCTCTCCGGCTGCGGCAATGCCTCCTCGGCAGAGGTGCTCAACGTGTATAACTGGGGTGAGTACATCGACACCGACCTTATCGACCGGTTCGAAGAGGAAACCGGCATCAAGGTTATCTACAACACCTTTGATTCCAACGAAAACCTGTATTCGCGCATCCAGACCACGAGCTACGACGTCATTATCCCGTCCGACTACGCGATTTCGCGCTTTATCGACGAGGATATGCTCCAGCCGCTCAACTACGATCATATTCCGAATATGAAGCTGATCGACGAGAAATACACCCATCTGGACTTCGATCCCGAGCAGAAGTATTCCGTTCCCTACACCTGGGGCGTGGTCGGCATCGTGTACAACACCAAGTACGTTGATAAAGCGGATATTGGCTCGTGGGATTTGCTGTGGAATCCCAAATACACCAATCGCACCGCGATGTTCAACAACTCGCGCGATGCGCTCGGCATTGCGCTGATGTATCTTGACTGCTCCCTCAATACCACCGATAAGGCTGAGCTTCGGCAGGCAGCCGACCTCATTATCGCCGGCAAGCCGGTATATCAGGGCATCTGGATGGACCAGATTCTCGAAAAGCTGCCGAGTGAGGAAATTGTGGCCGCACCGTACTATAATGGCGATGCCGTCACGATGATCGACGAAAATCCCGATCTCGCATTCTACGTTCCGAAGGAAGGCACCAACCTGTTTGTCGATGCCATGTGCATCCCGAAGAACGCGAAGAACGTTTCGGGCGCGGAGAAGTTCATCAACTTCATGTGCTCGACCGAGGCGGCGATGGCAAACTGGGAGTACATCGGCTATTCCAGTCCGCAGACCGAGGTCTATAACGAACTGGACGAGGAAATCACCAGCGACCCGCTGTATTTCCCGGATATTACGCAGTATCCGACTGAGGCGTATACCAATCTGCCGACGGAAATCAACCAGTATTACAACGACCTTTGGGTTGATATTTTAACGTGATTTAATGTGTTTGCCGTAGGGCGTGACGACCTCGGCACGCCGTGTAAACCATCTGCAACCCGTTACAACGGCGCGCCGAGTCGTCGCGCCCTACAGATTTTGACATCTGCGGCAAAGAAAAAGAACGTATCCCATCGGATACGTTCTTTTTTGCACTTACTTTTGCTCCATCGCTGCCATCGCAATCTTTTCCGGCGTGATGGGAAGTTCATAGAACCGCTTGCCTACGGCATTTCGGATTGCATCCGAAATCGCCGGCAGCGGTGTGTTGATAACAACCTCGCCGATGGATTTCGCACCGAACGGGCCTTCGCCCTCGTAGCTGTTCTCGAACTCCACGCGGATCTTGCCGATGTCCACGCGTGCGGGAATCTTATACTGGAAAAGCGAATTCTCCATCGGATAGCCGCGGTCATCATAGGTGACGCTCTCAGTCAGCGTCATGCCGATGCCCTGCGCAATGCCGCCCTCGGCCTGCACGCGCGTCAGGTTCGGATTGATGGGCGTACCGCAGTCCACTGCCGCAGCGTAATCCAGCAGGGTTACCTCGCCGGTTTCGGTATCCACCTCGATTTCAGCCGCACCGACCATATACGGCGGAGGCGAAATCTCGGACGAATGCGTAACCGTTGCCTGCAGCTCGATGCTGTTGCCGTTCATGGAAGCCGTCGCAATATCACTCAGGTTAATGGTCTTGCCTGCATTTTCGCCTTCCTCTACGCGGACTTCCTTTCCGTCAAAGCTGACCTGCGCCTTGTCGCAGCCGAGCAGCTTTGCACCGAGCGCACAGATTTTGCCGCGCAGCTCGAGCGCGCACTTCTCGGTCGCCTTGCCGGTGACATAGATTGTACTCGAGGCATACGAGCCGGAATCATACGGCGACCAGTCGGTGTCCGCACTCAGCGTGGTAATGTTGTCAAGCGGACACTCAAGCACCTCTGCCGCAATCTGCGCAAGCGTGGTATCACAGCCGGTGCCCATGTCAGCCGCGCCGATGAGCAGCGTGTAAAAGCCCTCATCGTTGACCTTGAGCGTCGCACTGCCGACGTCCATGCTCGTGATGCCCGAGCCCTGCATCGCCATGCCCATGCCGACCGCACGAATCTTGCCGTTGCCCATGTCCCGGCACGGATACTTGTTATCCCAGTCGATCATGTCATGCACGCGCGCCAGACAGCGATCGAGCGCACAGCTTGTGTTCAGCTGACCATAGTACGCGGGCATAATCTCACCCTCGTGCGTAATATTCATCTCACGGATTTTGAACGGGTCCATGCCGAGGATGTTCGCCAGCTCGTTTACCGCGCTCTCCACCGCGAACAGGCCCTGCGTCGCACCATAGCCGCGGTACGCGCCCGCCGACATGTGATTGGTGTACACAACGTCACTCGTAAAGCGGAACGCCTCGGCCTTGCCGTACAGCGGAATCGACTTATGACCGGACAGACCGACCGTTGTCGGGCCGTGTTCGCCATACGCGCCGGTGTTGGACAGCGTGTGCAGGTCGATGCCGCGCACGATGCCGTCCTTGTTTGCGCCCAGACGGACGTGCATTTCCATCTCGTGGCGCGGCGAAGATGCAATCTGGCTCTCCACGCGGCTGAAGATGATCTTGGACGGCTTTTTCGTCATCCAGGTGACAAACGCCGGATACACCGCGCTGACCGCGGTCTGCTTGGCGCCGAAGCCGCCGCCGATGCGCGGCTTGGTGACACGCACCTTGCTTTTCGGAATATGCAGTGCGTTCGCCACAATACGGCGGGTATGGAACACGATCTGGGTCGAGCTGATGATGTGCAGACGGCCGTAGGTGTCGATCTCGCAGTAGGTGCGGAAGGTTTCCATCATTGCCTGCTGGCATGCCTGCGTGTGGTACACGCGGTCGATAACAACATCGCAGTCCGCGAGGACCGCATCGATATCGCCGTTGCCGCACTCGTCGTGCGCGCACAGGTTGCGCCTGTTGTCCGCGCCGACCGGCGCAAGGCTCTCCCAGTTGTCCTCCGGATGCACGAGCACCGGATTGTCCTTTGCCGTGTGGAAATCGAGCACCGGATCGAGCACCTCGTACTCCACCTTGACCAGCTTCATCGCCTTATCAACGCATTTTTCGTCCGCACCTGCAAGGATGGCAACCACATCACCGACAAAGCGCACATGACGGTCGATAACAAGGCGGTCATACGGACTGGCCTCCGGATAAGTCTGACCGGCCTGCGTATAGCGGCGGCCGTTCTGGTCTACGTCCTCCCAGGTGAAGATGGCCTCCATGCCGGGGACTTTCATCGCGGCGGTCTTGTTGATAGACTTGACGATGGCGTTCGCGTGCGGCGAGCGCAGCAGCTTGACGCACAGGCAGTCGCGCGGCGTTACATCGTCCACATACACCGGCTGACCGGTCACAAGCTGCATTGCATCCTTTTTACGGAGCGGCTGATTGACTACCTTCACTGTGCGTCCTCCTCTCTCTGCTTTTTCCAGTCGAGATATGCGCGGATACCGCGCAGCTGTCCCTCATACCCCGAGCAGCGGCACAGGTTGCCCGCCAGATATTCCTTGATCTCCTCATCGGTCGGGTCCTGCTTTTCGCGGAACAGCGCGATCGCGTTCATCATAAAGCCGGGATTGCAGAAGCCGCACTGCTCCGCACCCTGATCCGCGATGAACGCGCCGAATTCGGCGGCTTCGCCCTGCAAGCCCTCCAAGGTCGTGATCGTATGTCCGCTTGCACGCGCTGCCAGCACCGAGCAGGACAGCACCGGCTTTTCGTCCATAAATACGGTGCACAGACCGCAGTTCGCAGTCTCACAGCCGCGCTTGACGCTCAGGCAGCCATGCCCCCGCACAAAGTCGATGAGCAGCGTGTCCGCCGCCACATCGTCTGCTACTTTCTTTCCATTCAATGTCATTGTGATCAGCATATCCGTTCCCCCTTACTCTGCATCGAGCGCCTGTGCCGCACGGCGCACCAGCACACCCGCGAGGTGTCTGCGGTACTCCGCACTGCCGCGCAGACTGCTGCCGGTCTTAATTTCCGCCCGAACGACTTCTGCCATCTGCTCCGCCGTTTTATCCACAGGCTGTGCATAAATCTGTGCGCGCGCCGGACGAGCACCGATGGCGAACCGATAGCCGTTCTCATCCTTAACAGACGCGCAGGTCAGCACCGGAATGTCGGTCTGGCTGATGCGCACGGACTGGTAGTTGAATTTCGCATTTTTCTTGGGCACGATAATGCGCACCAGAATATCGCGGTCCTTGGGTCTTTCGGCGTACTCGGAAAGCGGCACAATGCCGCCCTTGTACAGCTCTACCTGTGCATCCAGCACGAGGAACATGGTCAGCACATCGGAAAAGCCGAACCGGCTGTACAGGCTGCCGCCGACCGTCGCAAGATTGCGCAGCTGCACGCCGACAATATGGCGCACAGACTCGCGCATCGCACCGTTCGTGTAGGCTGCCAGTCCTTCGTGCAGCTCCAGCGCGCGCAGCGAGGCCATCGCACCGATCCGGAACTCGGTGTCGGTCTCCTCGATAGTGTCCAGTCCCAGACCGGACAGGTCGATTGCCGTGCCGACATTCAGCGTCTCCATTTTGAGCCAGATCATGCCGCCGATCACGCGGTTGGACTTTTTCTGGTTGAGCGTATACGCTTCCTCGAGCGACTCGGCTTTTTTGTATTCCCGTATCGTCAACATACGTTATATCCTCTCTCTTTCAGGGGAATGTGTTATCTTTTCAGTATACTACTTTTATTTTACCACAAAATCTGCTATAATGCCGTTGTGAATATCAAAATACAACGGAAAAGAAAAAGTTGTGGGAAAGGAGCCGCCATGCAGCCAAATATCCGCGTGACGCTGTTCGATGAGGACGGCGAGCGCTTTTTCGGTGAGGGACCGTGCCGTCTGCTGCATGCCATCGAGCAGACCGGATCGCTTCGCGCCGCCGCGCAATCCATGCAGATGGCATACACCAAGGCGCTCGGACTCGTCCGCCACGCCGAGCAGGTGCTTGGGTTTGCGCTCACCGAGCGCAAAATCGGCGGCAAAGGCGGCGGCGGCAGCGTACTTACCGATGAAGCAAAGGAGTTTCTCTATCGCTATGAGCAGTATCGTGACGCCTGCAAACAAGCAGGAAAACAGCTCTACCCGCAGTTTTTCCCCGACGAAAAGTGAAATCGGATGTGTGATCATGGCATCCGGACTGGCAAAACGGTTTGGCTCCAACAAGCTGCTCGCCGAATTTGACGGAAAACCACTGCTCTGCCGTTCGTTTGCTGTGACAGAGGGGTTGCACCGCGTGGTCGTTACCCGCTCGACCGAGGTGCAGGCATTGTGTGAAGAATGCGGCATTCCCGTCCTGCACCATGCCCTTCCCTTTCGCAGCGACACCGTGCGGCTGGGACTGGAGTACCTGCTGCCGCGGTTTCCGGCCATGTCCGGCTGCGTGTTTCTGCCGGGTGATCAGCCGCTGCTGACGAGGAAAACGCTCTGCGGTATGGCTGCGGCATTCTGCGCGGAACCGAGGAAACGATCACGGATTTTTCGCCTGTGCGAACCGCAAAGCGGTACGCCGGGCAGTCCCGTGCTGTTCGGCGCGGATTATTTTGAGGCATTGCGTTCTCTTCCCGAGGGCAGGGGCGGCGGCGCGGTCGCCAAGCGGCATGCGGAAAAGGTAACGCTGTTTCCTGCTCGACATCCAGCGGAATTGATGGACGCGGATACACCGGACGTTCTCGCAGAATTAAAAATGATTTTTCAAAACGATTCATTTTATCGGTAATGCCAACCATTTGATGTGGCATTACATGGGCGCACCTTGTGCGCCCCTACGGTTACGTTTGTGCAGTCGGTTTACACGGTGCGCCGCGGTCGTCGCACCCTACAGTATCATTTTACGCCTCGCTCAATCGGAATGGCGAATGGTTGACCGTTACAATCATTTTCCATCCTAAATTCTCCATTCGCAATTAAAAACCCCGGAAAGAACTTCTTTCCGGGGTTTTTAATTATGCTTCGGTTTTCTTATCCTTCGGGAGCACGATATTGAGCAGAATCGCAACAAACGCTGCCGGTACAATACCGGAACCGCCGAAAATCAGCTGAACCGCCTGCGGCGCCTGTGCCAGAATGGTCATATTGGCACCCATGCCGTAGCCGACACCCAGAGCAACCGACACGATGGTCAGATTACGCGGCGTCATCTCCTCCTTGGTGATCAGCTGGATACCGCTGATCACGATGGACGAGAACATCATAACAGCCGCACCGCCGAGCACGGACTGCGGCATAATGGACACGATCGCGCCCAGCTTCGGAATCAGGCCGCACAAAATGAGGAAGATTGCGCCAACGGACAGTGCACCGCGGTTGACAACCTTGGTCATGGTAACAAGGCCTACGTTCTGGCTGAACGAGGTGTTCGGCAGTACGCCGAACAGCGCCGCAAACGACGAGCCGATACCGTCGCAGGCTACACCGCCGGACAGCTCCTTGTCGGTTGCCTCACGGCCCATGCCGCCTTCCATAACGCCCGAAATATCGCCGACGGTCTCGACTGCGGTAACAATAAACATAACCAGCACCGGCAGGATGGCACGCAGATCAAACACCGGCTTTACCGGCATCAGCTTCGGGATGGCAAACCAGCTGGCCTGTGCTACCTTGTCCCAGTTGAGTACCCATGCCTTGGTGAATTCTACACCGTCCGCGTCAACTGCGGTGGTCGGCAGAACCAGACCCATGATGATTGCCGCAATGTAGCCTGCAATAATGCCGACAAAGATCGCAGACGAACCAAGGAAGCCCTTGCAGCCGTGCTTAACGACCAGAATAACCACCAGCACGAACAGCGCCAGCAGCAGATTTTCCATCGAGCCGAAATCCTTCGCAGAGTTGCCGCCGCCGAAGGAATTGATGCCGACCGAGATCAGCGACAGACCGATACTCAGCACGACCGTGCCGGTAACGACCGCCGGAAAGAATTTGCGCAGCGGCTTGAGGAAAAAGCCAAGTACCGTCTCAAACAGGCCGCCGAGAATGGACGCGCCCATAATCGCGCCATACGCAATCACACCGCCGCCCATGGTAGCCGCAACGCTGTTGAACACGCCGATAAAACCCGAGCTTGTACCCATGATGATCGGCACCTTGCCGCCGATCGGGCCGATGGAAAACAGCTGCACCAGCGTTACCACGCCGGCCACGAACATCGCGTTCTGCAGAACGCTTACCTGCAGGTCCGCGAACTCGCCGCCTGCAATGCCGCACGCACCCATGATGATGAGCAGCGGCGTCAGATTGCCGACGAACATCGCAAAAACGTGCTGCAGTCCCAGCGGAATCTTGCGCGACAAAGGCATTTTTGCCTCAAAATCGTGCGCTGCGTCCATAGAAATTTTCTCTTGCATACCCACACTCCTTTGTGTTGTCCTGTAAAGTGCCGTGCCATTCATTCCCCTTAGCAAAACACTTTCTGATTTCATGCAAATAAATTATAACAAAAACAAATTCCTATGTAAATGGATTGCGCGGACAGCCGCAGGATTTTGGAGGTATGCGCAAAAATTTACGTTCTGCGACCTGTTTCCTTAACAATTTCCCGAATCCGCGCAAAAGGAAAGGAACAACGCACACAGGCATTGTCCCTTTTCGTATCGCTTCGAATTTCTGATTAACCCAGTCTTTCCTTGCGCTCACGTCCGTCTCTCAGCAGAACGGTCAGTTCCTCGCGGTCTCCTGCACGGATGGCCTTGCGGTATTCGTCAAGGTGCTTGATGACCTCATCAATCTCCTCCGCGAGCGGCTCTGCGTTGCACAAGAACAGCTCGCTCCACATGGTCTCATTCAGCTTGGCAACACGCGTCAGATCCTTGTAGCTGCCCGCCGAATAGCCGTTGTGCTTGTCCGCCTCCGGACTTTTGATGTACGCCGAGGAAACCACATGCGCCAGCTGCGAGGTAAACGCGATCATGTGATCGTGCTGCTGCGCCGTGCAGCGCACGGTCTGACCGAAGCCGAGCGACATGAAGTACGCTTCCAGCCGCTCAAGCACACGCTCGGTGCTGCTCTTTGTCGGCACAAAGATCATGCTCGCACCGTCAAACAGGGTCGACAGGGCAAAATCCAGACCGGAGAACTCACGGCCCGCCATCGGATGGCCGCCGACGTAGTGCACACCGGCGTCGAGCGCCGCCTGCTCCAGATGATCGACCATAAACTGCTTGACGCCGACCATATCCACGATCACGCAGCCCTTTTTCATCTTCGGCATGTTCTCAAGCAGCCAGTCTACCGTTGCCTGCGGGTACAGACCGATGATAACAAGGTCAGCCTCCTTGTACAGCGCTTCGGTCGCAATCGCGTCAATCGAGCCGTCAGCCAGTGCCTGCTCTGCAGTTGCACGCGTGCGGTTCCAGCCCAAAACGCGGCTGAGCGTGCGCGCCTTGATGGTTTTCGCCATCGAGCCGCCCATCAGGCCCAGACCGGCGATGAGTACGGTATCAAACATGAATGGGTTCCCCCTGTCTTTTGTTTTTTATTCAGTTAAAGTTTATAACGGCAGACAGGGTTTGTCAATGAAAAACCGACTGCCTTTGCAGCCGGTTGTTATTTCATCATTTCTTCGGTCTTGGATTGACACTGCAAATCCGGTGCCACAACGGCGTAATCCGGCAGATAACGAACACAAGCAGCGCACCTGCCAGATTGAGAATGAGATCATCCACATCGCACGAGCCGGTGCCGGTGTAGATCTGCAGCACCTCCACTGCCGTAATGCTCAGCGTGAGCGACGCCGTGAAAAAGAAAATGCTTCTCTGCCAGCGGAACAGTGCGGGCAGAAATACGCCCATCGGCGCAAACGCAATCAGGTTGCCTGCCAGATTGAGCACCACAAGCCGCAGTGAGATATTGCCGTAGCCGTAGGCTAACAGGTAATTTTTCACCGTGCGGAGCGGCTCCAGATTTACCATATCGAGCGAGGTATGGCCAAATCCGCGGCCGAATGCGTTATCGAAAAACAGCACATTCAGCAGCACCCATATGTAGTACAGAAACAGCGCCAGCATGTACAGCCGCCGCCGTGTCGGACGCGTATTGTCCGGCACGCCGCAGAACAGCGCAGCACGCAAAAGCACCGCAAAAATCGCTGCAAACATGAATTTCTGCTCGGGTGCAACGGTGATTCCGGGTGCTAACTCATAATAGATGTTGAAGCACAGAAATACCGCTGTCAGCAGTACCGCTATGCCGCGAATTAAATTCTTCAAAAGGAGATTCTCCTTTGTATTGGAATATCATAGGGCGGGAGTACCCGCCCTATGTCAAAAATTCTGTTATAGGCTCTCCGCTTCCCTGAGCCACAGCGCGGACACTGCATCCGACGGCATACGCCAGTCGCCGCGCGGCGAAAGCGTTACGGTGCCGACCTTCGGGCCATCCGGCAGGCAGGAGCGCTTGAACTGCTGCGTAAAGAAGCGGCGCATAAAGGTCGTCAGCCACTTCTTGATGGTCGCGTCATCGTACACGCCCTCGAAGGTCTTGTGTGCGGCACGGAAGATCTTGCGCGGCGGATAGCCGAAACGCAGCATGTAATACAGGAAAAAGTCGTGCAGTTCGTACGGGCCGACCAGATCCTCGGTCTTCTGGCTGATTTCGCCGTCCTTCGGCGGCAGCAGCTCGGGCGATACCGGGGTATCGAGCACATCCTGCAGCACGTCGGACAACTCACCGAGGGTGCGGTCTGCCTCGTAAGCGACAAGGTAGCGCACCAGTGTTTTCGGAATTGAACCGTTAACGCCGTACATGCTCATGTGGTCGCCGTTGTAGGTCGCCCAGCCGAGCGCCAGCTCGGACAGGTCGCCCGTACCGACAACCATGCCGCCGTTCTTGTTGGCGAGGTTCATCAGCACCAGCGTGCGCATGCGCGCCTGACCGTTTTCAAAGGTAACGGAAAGATCGTCCTTAGACTGACCGATATCCATGAAATGCTGATCGACCGCCGCCTTGATATCCACGGTCTTGAGCGTAACGCCGTAGGCTTCCGCCAGTTTTTCCGCGTTGCCCTTGGTGCGGGCGGTCGTGCCGAAGCACGGCATCGTGACGGCCAGAATGCCCTTGCGGTCGAGTTCGAGCATATCAAACGCATGTACGAGCACGATGAGAGCCAGCGTGGAATCCAGGCCGCCGGACAGGCCGACAACTGCCGTCTTGGCGTGCGTATGGCGCAGACGGGTCGCCAGACCGGTTGCCTGCAGCGTCAGGATCTCCTCGCAGCGCTCGTCGCGGAGCGCCTTGTTCGCCGGAACGAATGGCGTGCGCGGGAAGGTCCGGTCAACAAGGTCGTTCTCCACCGGCTCGAGCGAGAACGAGAACACGCTGCCCTCGATAGACTCGAATGTGTTCATGCGCTGACGCTCATGCGCCAGACGCTGGAGGTCGATATCCGCGTAAATGATGCCCTGCGAGAACATCTTGCTCTCAGCCAGCAGCGCACCGTTCTCCGCGATAAGGTCGTGACCCGCGAAAACAAGGTCCTGCGTGGACTCGCCGAAGCCGGCGTCCGCGTACAGGTACGCGCACAGCAGTCGTCCGGACTGCTGACGAACAAGGTCGCGGCGATAGCCCGCCTTGCCGATGATCTCATCCGATGCAGACAGGTTGACGATAATGTGCGCGCCCATCTGCGCCAGCGTAGTAGACGGCGGATTCGGCACCCACAGATCCTCGCAAATTTCCACGCCGAAGGTGAACAGCGGCTGCTCATCGCACTGAAAAATGCTGTCGGTCACAATCGGTACATAGCGCGGCTCACCGGCTGTATCAGTAAGCGTTACGCTCTCGATCGAACCCAACGCATCTGCCGATACGAAATGGCGCTGCTCGTAGAACTCGGAGTAGTTCGGAAGATGGGTTTTCGGCACGAACGCCAGCACGTCACCGGCGTTTACGACAGCAGCCATATTGTACAGCTTACCACGCACGCGCAGCGGCAGACCGACTACGATGACAGCCGCAAGCTCTGCGGTCTCGCGGCAGACGGTCTCGAGCGCCTGCATCGCGCCCTCGAGCAGCGTTTCCTGCAAAAACAGGTCGCCGCAGGTATAGCCGGTCAGGCACAGCTCAGGGAACGTGATGAGCTTCGCGCCTTTGGCAGCGGCCTCCTTCGCCAGCTTTACGATCTCAGAGGTATTATATGCGCAGTCCGCAGCGTGCAGATCAGGCGTTGCCGCGGCAATTTTGATAAATCCATCTCGCATCGGTGATGCTCCTTCCAGTGGAATAGTCCAGATAGAGTTAGTATACCTCTTTTTGCGCGTTTACGCAAGGGAAATGCCCTCAGAAGAAAACTTGTGCACCCACAAGACTGGGTACGCGAAGCGCGCAAGCGGTATGTTGTTTCCGAGCGAAGAGTTACCGCCTGCGGGCGGCGGGAGTTCGCCGTACCCACGGTGTGGGGGCAAAAGGGTAGACACCTACGGTTTCTACCCTCTTGACTCCCGTTTCCCTTTATTTCTTAATCTGACGCAGACCAGAGACCGGCGACCGCTTCGAAACGGGGAACGGCAGAGGAGCTTTTCTACCGTAGGGGCGCACAGTGTGCGCCCATTTCTCTACCTATACGCAGTGTCAGATACCATTCTGCTACACATATCGGCTACTCCACGCAAGCGCGACATACCCGTGTCGCGCAACTCGTTTATCTGGATATTACGGACGGCACCTGCGAATTGCATTTGTCCATGTTATTCATTCGTACATATGGTGGGCGAAAACGAATCGCAAAACGAAAAAATGGAGAATGAAATGATTTCATTCTCCATTTTCCATTACTTACCGATCCACAACCGGAATCTCAGACTCATCCTTTTCATCCAGATGCTTCAGATAATGCTTTGTCTCTGCCGCGATCACGCCGGAGAGCAGCAGCACAGCGATCAGGTTCGGGATGGCCATGAGTGCATTCAGCACGTCCGCAATAGTCCACACAAGGTCGAGCGCAAGCACGGGTGCGCACACAACGACCGCGATAAACAGCACCTTATACGGCAGAATTGCCTTTTTACCGAGCAGATACTCAGCGGCACGCTCGCCGTAGTACGACCATCCGAGGATGGTGGAGTACGCGAACGTAATGATGCTGATCATCAAAATCAACGGACCGATATACGGAATCTGTGCGAATGCCGCCGTGGTCATCTGACCGCCGTTTGCTATGTTTGCCACGCTGACCGCCGGATTTTTCATCATCGAGGAGACGAGCACCAGACCGGTCATCAGGCACACGACAACCGTCGTCCAGAAGGTGCCGGTCGCGGAAACGAGCGCCTGCCGCACCGGATTGCGCGTCTGCGCCGCGCTGGCAACCAGCGGCGCCGAGCCCATACCGGACTCATTCGAGAACAGGCCGCGTGCCACGCCGTACTGCAGCGCCAGACGGATACCGCCGCCGACCAGTCCGCCGGTCACAGCGCCCGGCTTGAACGCCAGCACAAAAATGGCCTTGAGAGCCGGCAGCAGAAAATCGTAGTTGGCGCACAGAATAACGATGCAGCCGACCACATAGAACAGCGCCATCAGCGGCACCAGCTTTTCGCACACAACTGCAATGGATTCAATGCCGCCAATAATGATAATCGCGGTGATAATGCCGAAAACAATGCCGATTGCGATACGCGGCAGGCTGATGGGAAGGTTGGTCTCCAGTACCTCGGCAATCGCGTTGATCTGCGTGCCGCAGCCGATGCCAAACGAGGCGAGCATGGCGAACAGCGCAAACAGCACCGCCATCACCTTGCCGAACTTCTTCCACTTGAGGCCGCGCTCAAGTGCGTACATCGCACCGCCCATCATGCGGCCGTCCGCGGTCTGCACGCGGTACTTGACCGCGATCAGGCTCTCCGCGTACTTTGTGGCAATGCCGAACACGCCGGTCAGCCAGCACCACAGCACGGCACCCGGTCCGCCGAGATAGATAGCCGTGCCGACACCGATGATGTTGCCCGTGCCGATGGTCGATGCGAGTGCAGTCGTCAGCGCCTGAAACTGACTGACGTCACCCGGCGAATCCGGGTCCTTTGTCACCGACAGGCGGATGCCGGTTAAGGTCTTGCGCTGGATGAAGCCCGTGCGGAACGTCATAAAAATATGCGTACCGCACAGCAGCACCAGCATGGGCAGACCCCAGATCCCGCTGTCGATTTTGTTCATTAACGCAACAAATACTTCCATGTATCCGATTCCTTCCTCACTTTTCTTCTCTTTCGGACAAGAGAAGGCGCTTACCCCCATTTTGTTCGGATAAGCGTCGCAGATCTATATTATATCGAATTTTCCGAAAATATGCAAGCATATTCGTGCATATTCGACACTTTTTCGGCATTTGACGGGATATTGCGCGTTCTCTTATCGTATGCTATAATCGTATCGAATTAAAAACTATCGAGGTGTTCCCTATGAACTCTGTGAATTATAAACGGCTGGAAAAGAGCCTGACCGACGTCATTCAGGAAGCACAGCTCAAGATTGGCTACGACCACCACCCGATCACGCTGTATTATCCCACGGAATCCGTGGCGCGTCTGCTCGGCACACCGGAGGAGGACGCGGACAACACCGAGCATGCGCTCGCTTCCCTTTCCGCGCACACCGCCGACACACTTGGCGCAATCCAAGTCACCCGCGATGACAAGCGCTTCTGCTTCCACATTTCCGCAGAAGGCACACAGTATGTGCATGAACAGCTGCCAGATCCCGCGTTTCTGCGTG
Organism: Butyricicoccus sp. OF27-2pH9A; assembly: GCF_027693185.1. Taxonomy (NCBI): domain Bacteria; kingdom Bacillati; phylum Bacillota; class Clostridia; order Eubacteriales; family Butyricicoccaceae; genus Butyricicoccus; species Butyricicoccus sp. OF27-2pH9A. The sequence goes on along the minus strand of NZ_JAQEXK010000002.1, from coordinate 55,296 downwards.
CATTTCTGCAGGTAATGCGCGGTCTGACGGTCAGCTTTGACGATATTCTTGCGGTGTTCCATCAGTTTTCCGACAAAGTGCACTGCGAGAAGCTCGAGGGCAACGAGGAGTTTGACTACCTCGTATACTTCGAGGACGGCACACCGGACAGCTACCGCTACTGCATCAAGCTGGATGATGACGGTGATGCCGTCTATCACCGCTTTACGCCGGAGGATTATGCGGCGTTTGGGTTCTAAATCCCCATATAAGCATGAAAAAAGGACGCTCAAGGAGCGTCCTGAGACTGTCGAAAAACTACAGTTTTTCCGACAATCTGTGTTTTGACTTCGCAAAACACGGTCGTCCGAAAGTTCCCATGCGGAAACTTTCTCCCTCTTAAAGTATCAAAACCGAGGTACACGCCCCCGGTTTTGATATATTTGCTTCGCAAATATTATTTCATGCGCGCTGCCGCGCAGCAGCGTCAGCATCGTGAAAACGGACTTTATTGACAGACAAAGGACGCTCCTTGAGCGTCCTTTCTGTTTTGCGGTTTTACTGAGCGGACTCGGTAGTAGCCGTCTGCGCCTCGTCAGTCGCGGTCTGGCTGTCGGTCGAGGTCTGGTCTTCGCTCTGCGCGTCCTCAGTCTGCGCATTACCGTCATCATCCGATGTATTGCTGTTCAGAACAGTCTGCACGTCAGCCGGCAGATAGTCCTTGGTGTTATCATAGGTGATCTCGTCGTAAGCATCGGTGGTCTGGATGTCAGCCTCGTCGATCCACTGCTGCATCATCTCGTCGATCGAGCCGGCAGTTCCCTTTTCGGAAGCAACTGCTGCGATGATCGCGTCGCGCATATTCTCGAACTCATCCTGATTCAGCTCGCAGCGCTTGATGATGTGGTAGCCGTACTTGCTCTTGACCAGGCCGGAAACTTCGCCTTCCTGCAGCGCCTTGGCAGCGTTGTAGAACTCGTCTACCATCTGACCCTCGGTGAAGGTATAGCCCTTGGCATACTGTGCTTCGCCTGCATCCTCGTTCTTCTCGGTCAGCAGCGCGTCAAAGTCCTCGCCGTTGTTCAGACGATCCAGAACAGCCTGTGCTTCCTTCTTTGCTTCCTCATCTGTGCGGGTGGTCTCGCCGGTGGACGGATTCGTAGTCAGAATGAGGATGTGCTTTGCAGTGATGTAGTTGTCATCGAAATACTTCTGCAGCTCGTCATCACTCGGAACATTTACGCCGTTCTCACCGAAGTAGTAATCCTTCAGCACCTGTGCGCATGCGCTGACATACTGGTAGTTATTGTAGTTGTCCATGTCAAAGCCGATCGAAGCCAGACGCTGCAGATAAGCGTCCTCGCCGCCGAGCTGCTCCGCATTCTGCTTGTTTGCCATAACAATGTTCTTCTTCTGGCTGTACGACAGGGACAGACCCAGCTCATCCATCTTCTGCTTAACGATATGGATCAGAGCGACCTGCTGCTTTGCGGACTCCTTTGCGGCATCGCCGAATGTAGATGCCATATTCTTCTCAGAGAGACCGTACATAGCGTACATCTGCTGATAATTGATGATCTGGCTCATCATATAGCTTGCATACTCATCTGCGTGGATTTCCTCGCCGTTGACCGTCATAACGACCGGTGCATCGCTTTTCAGCTCCTGATAATCCACCACAAAGGTGGATGCGCCGTATGCAGTTGCGCTCATAACGACAGCCAGCATAACGACCAGCGCAACGATGCGCTGCACTAACTTGCTCATATTACTATGCTCCCTTTTCTGTATTTTACGAACGCTATCAGTATAACACTATTTCGGAACAGGCACAAGCGAAAACACAGAAACATCACAAATTTCGCTGCCCGCTGGGGACGGCGTACCACGCCGCGGGGGCAAAAGGGTAGACACCTGCGGTTTCTACCCTCTTGACTCCCGTTTCCCTTTGTTTCTTAGCCCGGCGCAGACCGGAGACCGGCGACCGCTTCGAGAAGGAGAACGGCAGTCGGGTTACTCTTGCGTATCTTTCGTGAAATATTCGCGGTTCACAGATAGCTTACTGCTACACAGGCGGTTTACTCTCCGCAGGCGCGACACGAGGTGAATTGCCCGAAAGGCAAGAGAAGGTCCCCTGGGGGATACCCGTGTCGCGCAACTCATTGGCCTGGCAGCTACAGACAGCACCTGCGAATTTCATCTGATGATAAATGTTATACCGTAGGGTGCGCCGACTCGGCGCACCTTTTCTAACGAAAAAACACCCGTAAAATGCAAAAATGGAGAATGAAAACCATCTGGTCAATTCTCCATTCTTCATTTTCCATTCTTAATTACTGCAAACAAAAAGAGAACCGCTTCCGCGGTTCTCTCAGCTTGTCGAAAAAGCAATATTCGATTTTTATGGTTCGTGCGGCAGCACGCATTCAATCGAATTTGCTTTGCAAATTCATAAATTCCGGGAGCATGGTCCAGACCACCCTCTCTTGCCGCTATGCGGCAATTCACCTTGTGTATCTCGGAATTTATACAAGGGAAGAAAAAATGTCCCCGCAGGGCGCGGTTTTTCTTCGGTTTCGCTCGAAAGCGTGGTTTCGAGCGAGAGGCTGCTCGGAAAACGATAGTTTTTCGACAGCCTCAGAGAACCGCTTCCGCGGTTCTCTTTGTTCATTTCGCGTCAAACCCTTGACAGATAACCTCAAACAGCTCATTGATACGCTCATAGCGTCCCTTGAGGTACAGCCAGCCGAACAGCGCCTCGAGTGCAGTCGCGTAGGCATACTCTGCCACGGAGGCCGACTTCGGCACGGATTTCGGCTTTGCGTTTCGTCCGTGACGCAGAACGGTCTGCTCGTCTTCATCGAGCATAGGCTGAATGCGCTTTACCGCTTCCGCCTGCGCGGACGCACGAACGAGCTGGATCGTACGGCTGTGCAGGTTTTTCGCGGTCTGAGTGCCGCCGCACGCCAGATGCGTGCGCACGAGTATCTCATAAACAGCGTCGCCCACATGGGCGAGTGCAAGACTCGTCATGCGGGCGATCGCAGCGTCATCCAGCACAGGGTGCAGATGATCGGTCATTACTTGTCCTCAGCAGCCTTTGCTTCAGCGGCCTGCTTTGCAGCCTCAGCCTTAGCCTTGGCAGCAGCAGCCTGCTTAGCCTGCATTTCCTTGAACTTGGCCTTCTCTTCCTCTGTCGGAACCGGCTCGATGCAGCCCTTCGGGCAAACCTTGGTGCACATCTTGCAGTTCTTGCACTTGTCGTAGTCGATCTTGGCAACGCCGTCTACTACGTGAATTGCATCGAACTTACAGGTCTTCTCGCACATCTTGCAGCCGATACAGCCGTTGGAGCAAACCTTCATAACCTCCGGACCCTTGTCCTTGTTCACGCAGTTAACGTGAACCTTCTTGACCTCGGATACCAGGTTGATGATCTTCTTCGGGCAGGTGGAAACACACTTGCCGCAGGCAACACACTTGTCGGTATCAACCTTTGCAACGCCGTCCACAATGTGGATTGCGTCAAACGCACAGGCCTTTACGCAGGAGCCGAGGCCCATGCAGCCAAAGGAGCAAGCCTTCGGGCCGCTTGCTACACGCATTGCAGCGTTGCAGTCCTGCAGACCCTCGTAGTTTGCCTTATCCTTTGCGTTGCAGCCGCCGTTGCAGTAAACGTGTGCAACCTGACGGTCGCCGGCAGCAACCTCAACGCCGAGTACCTTTGCGATCTTCTCAGCCGCAGCAGCACCGCCGACCGGGCAGCCGTTTACCGGCGCACGGCCCTCTACGATTGCAGCAGCCAGACCGTCACAGCCCGGGAAGCCGCAGCCGCCGCAGTTAGCGCCCGGCAGGCACTCGCGTACCAGCGGGATGCGCTCGTCAACCTCTACAGCGAAAACCTTAGCGGCAACGCCGAGCAGGATTGCGAAAACGATACCCATGATGAACAGTACCGCTACCGCGTAAATAACATTTTGCATATCCATTTCTTGTGTCCTCCCTTACCAAATCGACAGGCCGGAGAAGCCCATGAAGGACATAGCCAGCAGCGCTGCTGCAACCAGCGAGATCGGGAAGCCTTCAAAGCACTTCGGGCACTTGGAAGTAGCGTCCAGACGCTCACGGATGGAAGCGAACAGCACGATTGCCAGCGTGTAGCCGACACCGGCTGCAACGCCGTATACCAGAGAGCCGATGAAAGAATAGCTGTTGGAAATGTTGGTCTTAGCAGCACCGAGCACCGCACAGTTGGTGGTGATCAGCGGCAGGAAGATACCGAGCGCAGAGTACAGCGACGGCATAGCCTTCTTCATGAACATCTCGACGAACTGAACCAGCGTTGCAATTACGAGAATGAACGCGATGGTCTGCATGTAGCCCAGACCCAGGGGTTCGAGAATGAAGTACTGTACAGCCCAGGATGCTGCGGAAGCGATCGCCATAACGAAGATAACCGCCATGCCCATGCCGAGCGCGGTGTCGGTCTTCTTGGATACGCCGAAGAACGAGCAGCAGCCGAGGAACTGAACGAGAATGTAGTTGTTGACCAGGATTGCCGCGATTGCGAGCGACAGGATATCGGTCAAACCCATAGAGGCAGGTAAATTAAACACTTACTTGTCCTCCTTTCGAGCCATGATCTTCTGGATCGCAGCCAGGATGAAGCCCATCATGAGGAAGCCGCCGGCCGGCAGGATCATCATGACCATCGGGTTGGAGTGGAAGAACGGAACTGCGATGCCGTTTACGCCGTTAACGTAACCGGACAGGATGGTGCCTGCGCCGAGCAGCTCACGGAAGAAACCCATGAGTACCAGAGCGAAGGTGAAGCCCAGACCCATTACAACACCGTCGAGTGCGGACGGCAGAACCTTGTTCTTGGAAGCATACGCCTCGGCACGGCCGAGGATGATGCAGTTTACTACGATCAGCGGCAGGAACAGACCAAGAGACGATGCCAGCGACGGCAGGAATGCCTGCATGGACAGGTCGATCATGGTTACGAAGGTTGCGATGATCGTGATGAATGCTGCGATACGGATCTTATCCGGGATAATTCTGCGCATCGCGGAAATAACGATATTGGAGCAGATGAGAACGACGGTAGCCGCCGCGCCCATGCCGATCGCATTCTGCAGAGAAGTAGTGGTTGCCAGCGTCGGGCAAAGACCGATCGTCTGCATGAAAACCGGGTTATCGAGGATAACGCCCGATTTCAGCTGTTCAGAAAATTTCATAGTGGCTTTTCCTCCTTAACCCAGAGTAGCGACATATGCTGCCGCAGTATTAACGCCGTCGGTTACAGCACGGGAGGTGATGGTAGCGCCGGTGATCGCATTGATCGTGCCGCCGTCCTTGGTCACCTTGAGCTGACCGTCAGCAGTCTGACCTGCAAACTGGGTGATCCAGTTCGGGTCTGCCTGGCTCTTCGCACCGAGGCCCGGGGTCTCAGCGTGAGAGGTTACCTTTGCGCCTGCAACGGTGCCGTCCGCATTGATGCCGACGATCATCGTCAGGTTGCCGCCGAAGCCCTTCGGCTCTACCTGTACGCAGTAGCCGATCTCTTCGCCGTCCTTGGTTGCCTTGTAAACGCCGTCGATCTGAGCAGCGGTACGGCCTGCCGGCAGGGTTACGCCAGCGGCTGCAACGTCCTCAGCGGACAGTGCGGTGCCGAGATCCTCGAAATCAGCGTCCGGGATGATCTCTGCCATTGCTGCGTTGCGGGTTTCGATACCGTTCTGGGTGATCTTATCCGCGGTTACACCGTTGATAACGCCCAGCAGCAGTGCACAGATGAACGTGATGAGGCCCAGTACGACGACAAGCTGTACGATGCCGCCTTCCTTTTTGCTGTTATCCATGATTTACTGCGCCTCCTTCTTAGCCTTGTCAAGCTGATAGCCGAACTTGCGCGGATGGGTCTTCTTGTCGATTGCCCAAACCAGCGTGTTCATGATCAGGATGGAGTAGGATACGCCCTCCGGCAGACCGCCGAAGTAGCGGATGAATACCGTCAGCAGACCGCAGCCAACGCCGAAGATGATCTGACCCTTCGGGGTAACCGGGCTGGTAACGTAGTCGGTAGCCATGAAGATCGCGCCGAGCATCAGGCCGCCGGACAGTACCTGGCTGAGCATCCACTGTACGCGGGAAACATCGCCGGACAGCGGGAACAGGAAGGTGATGACAGCAACAGTAAGGATGTAAGCTGCCGGAATGTTGATGGTGATAACCTTGCGCCACAGCAGGTAAACGCCGCCTGCCAGCAGAGCCAGCGCGGAGGTCTCGCCGATAACGCCGCCGGTCTGACCGAGCAGCATCTCCAGCAGGCCGGTGTCAGCCGGTACAGCACCGGTCTTGAGGGTAGCCAGCGGAGTTGCGGTGGAAATCGCGTCGGTAACGGTTACGTTGCCGAACAGCGGCAGGTTTGCATGCGGAGCAGTCCAGGTGGTCATGAAACCGGCCCAGGATGCCATCATGAACGCACGGGCACCGAGTGCCGGGTTCATAAAGTTCTTGCCGATACCGCCGAACAGCATCTTAACAACGATGATGCCGAACAGAGCACCGAAAGCGCTCAGCCACAGCGGAGCTGCAACCGGAATGTTGAATGCGATAAGTACGCCCGTAACCAGGCAGGACAGGTCGCCTACGGTGTTCGGGTGATGAACGATTTTGTTGTAAATGGTCTCAAACACAAGGCTTGCCACCATTGCGATAACAACATGGATCAGCGCACGAGCGCCGAAGGTGTAAACTGCAACCGCCAGTGCCGGAACAAGTGCGATGAGCACATCGAGCATAAGGCTCCGGGTGTCATCATCCGCCTTGATATGCGGCGAGGAGGTTACGACTACTTTGCTAAGATCATAAGCCATTTTCGTTTTCCTCCTTACTTGTTCTCTGCGGGCTTTTCAGCCTCTGCCTTTGCAGCAGCCTCCGCCTCGGCCTTTTTCTTCTCAGCCTCAGCCTTGGCGCGCTCTGCAGCACGCTTTGCCTGGATCTTGCCCTTGGTCAGACGGAACTGTGCAACCAGCGGGATACGAGCCGGGCAGACATAAGCGCAGGAGCCGCACTCGATGCAGTCCATCATGCCGCAGTCAACGGCGTTGTCCAGATCCTCCTGCTTGCCGTATACATTCATGTAGATCGGCAGGAGGTGCATCGGGCAGGCGTTGATGCACTTGCCGCAGCGGATACACTGGGGATCCTTAACGCGCTTATCCTCATTGCCTGCAAAGGCGAGGAATGCGTTGGTGCCCTTGACAACCGGGGCATCCAGAGAGAACTGGGCGTTGCCCATCATCGGGCCACCGGCAAGGAGCTTGTTCGGAGCTTCCTTGAAGCCGCCGCAGGCATCGATCAGCTTTTCGATCGGGGTGCCGATGCGTGCTTCGAGGTTCTTCGGCTCAGCAACAGCAGAACCGGAGATGGTAACGATACGGCGGATGACCGGCATGCCGGTGGTGAAGCGGCGGTAAACCGCACCTGCGGTATCTACGTTGAATACCGCGCAGCCGGCGTCTGCCGGCAGCTTGCCGGACGGAACTTCACGACCGGTGCAGGCATTGATCAGCTGCTTCTCAGCGCCCTGCGGGTACTTGCAGGCCAGCGGATACAGCTTGAGGCGGGAATCGTCCGCGATCAGCTCCTCGATCTTGGCGAAGGTATCCTTCTTGTTTTCCTCGATTGCAATAATCGCGGTCTGTACGCCCATGATGTCGGCCAGCATCTTCAGGCCGCCGATGGTCTCTTCCGGACGCTCGAGCAGCAGGCGATGGTCGGACGTGATGTACGGCTCACACTCTGCAGCGTTGATGATGACCGTGTCGCACTTGCCGATACCGGACTGGATCTTGACATGGGTCGGGAAGGTTGCACCGCCATGGCCGACAATACCGGCAGAACGGATGCACTCGATACGCTCCTCATTGCTCATGGAAGCGAAGTCGTAGGGATGCACGGACTCGTGCTTGCGGTCCTCGCCATCATTTTCAATTACGATGGACAGAACCTTGCTGCCGTTCGGATGCAGGCGAGGCTCGATTGCCTTTACCTTACCGGAAACGGTAGCATGGACAGGAGCGCTGACAAAGCCGCCGGCTTCCGCGATAGGCTGTCCCAGGTCCACGGTGTCGCCAACCGAAACGATCGGCTTTGCCGGTGCGCCGATGTGCATGGAAACCGGCAGGATTACCTCATCGGGCAATGCCAGCTTCTCGATCGGCTTGGTGTTTGTCGCGGATTTATAGCCCGGGTCTGCGTGAGTACCCGGGTGTATGCCGCCACGGAACGAATACGCCATTTCTTTCACCTCTCTAATATTTTGCGCAAGAAGAACCGGACGCGCGCCCGGCTTCCTCTTCTTCAGAAATTGGCTGGCTACGCATGAAGCATAGCCTTACAGTATAGATTATACTGGTTTTTGTACAGTATTGGCAAGACCAAAAGCAAAAAAAAATCGAATAAAATACAGGGAAACTTTGTACATCTTGTTAAGTCTATCATTTTTATCCGCTTTTTCTTTGTGAATAACGCTCGGGTTCGGTCAGTTTAGACGGATGCAGGTATTCCCTTTCCGGCTTGCATTTTTCGCAAAACCGGCTGAAATGCGCGCAAAATGCGAAGTTTTGCCTCCTGCCTTTTGTGCACATTTTTCGTATACCGCTATTGACTTTCCCTTTCTTCGGTTATAATATGAATACATGAACATATGAGCAATCGTTCATATATTATTGACTATCACCGACAGGAGGCGATCCGAAATGGCAGACGAACACAAGCATGAGGATACCTTATTAAATGAAGAAGTGCATGAGCACGAACATCATCATCACGAGCACGATGATGACTGCGGCTGCGGTCACCATCACCATCACGATGAGGATGAGGAGCACGAGCATCACCATCACGAGCACGATGATGACTGCGGCTGCGGCTGCGGACACCATCACCACCACGATGAGGATGAGGAGCACGAGCATCCCCACCATCACCACGATGACGATGACTGCGACTGCGGCTGCGGACATCATCATCATCACGATGAGGATGAACACGAGCACCACCATCATCATGACGATGACTGCGACTGCGGCTGCGGTCACCATCACCACCACGATGAGGATGAGGAGCACCACCATCATCATGACGATGACTGCGGCTGCGGCTGCGGACATCATCACCACCACGACGAGGATGAGGAGCACGAGCATCACCACCATCACCACGGCGATGACTGCGGCTGCGGCTGCGGACACCATCACCACCACGATGAGGATGAGGAGCACGAGCATCACCACCACGAGCACGCCGCCGGCGCGCACAGCGTCAAGCGCGTGTACACGCTGCAGAATGTCGGCTGCGCACACTGCGCGGCAAAAATGGAGCAGCGCATCAGCGAACTCGAGGGCGTGGAGGACTGCGTTCTCGTATTTGAGACCAAGCAGCTGCGCGTAACCGGCGAAAATCCGGATGCGCTCTTGCCTGAAATCCGCAAAATCTGCTCCGGCATTGAGAGTGAAGCCAAGGTCATCGCACCCAAGCCCAAGCACTACGGCAAGGACGGTCAGCGCGTTTACACGCTCGAAAACCTCGGCTGCGCACACTGCGCTGCGAAAATGCAACACCAGATCAGCCAGCTGGACGGCATCGACGATTGCGTGCTGGTCTACGAGACCAAGCAGCTGCGCGTCAAGGGCGACAATCCTGATGCACTGCTTCCCGAAATCCGTAAAATCTGCTCAAATATCGAGAGCGAAGTCAAGGTAATCGCTCCCGAGGAGGAAAAGGAAGAGAGCAGCAGCCATCCGCTTGCCGAAATGCTCATCGGTGCAGCGCTGTTCGTTGCCGGTCTGCTCATTCCGGCCATGGCTGTCAAGCTGGTGCTGCTCATCGCGGCTTACCTGCTGCTCGGCCGCCATGTCCTGCTGACGGCTGTCAAGAACATCGGCCGCGGTCAGGTATTTGACGAAAACTTCCTGATGGCCGTTGCAACCATCGGTGCATGGGCAGTCGGCTCGTTCGACGAGGCCGTCGGCGTTATGCTGTTCTACCGTGTCGGCGAATACTTTGAGGATCGTGCGGTTGACCGTTCGCGCAAGCAGATCATGGACGCGATCGACCTGCGTCCCGAGACGGTAAATCTGGTCAAGGACAACGGCAAAATCGAGGTTATTCCTGCTGAGGACGCACAGGAGGGCGACATTGTTCTGGTGCGCCCGGGCGACCGCGTTCCGCTGGACGGCGAGGTTGTCGAAGGCGAAAGCCGTCTGGATACCTCGGCTGTCACCGGTGAGCCGGTTCCGGTTCGTGTCGCTGTCGGCGACAAGGCAACCTCCGGCTGTGTCAACACCGACGGCGCGATCAAGCTGCGCGTCACCCACATTCTCGCTGAGAGCATGGTACAGCGCATTCTCGACAGCGTGGAGAATGCAGCGGCCCGCAAGCCGAAGATTGACCGCTTTATCACCCGTTTCTCCCGCGTTTACACCCCAGCTGTTGTTGCGATTGCCCTGCTGACCGCCATTATCCCGAGCCTTGTTACCGGCGAGTGGCACAAGTGGGTCTACACCGCGATGACCTTCCTTGTAATTTCCTGCCCGTGTGCACTGGTGCTCAGCGTACCGCTGACCTACTTCTCCGGCATCGGCGCAGGCTCCAGACGCGGTATCCTGTTCAAGGGCGGCGCTTCTCTGGAAGCACTGAATAACGTTAAAACTATTGTTATGGATAAGACCGGCACCATCACCAAGGGCAACTTTGTAGTACAGAAGGTCGTTCCGGCGCAGGGCGTTCCGCTCGATGAGAATGAGCTTCTGTGGCTGGCTGCCGCCTGCGAGGGCGCTTCCACCCACCCGATCGCCAAGTCCATCATCAACTCCTACGAGGAGCGCAAAACGTCCGCGGCAAAGGCCGGCGACTTTTCTCTTGTTGCCGTTGGTGCAACGGTTGAGAACATCCGCGAGCAGGCCGGCGAAGGCATTTCCGCCGAGCTGGAAGGCAAAACCATACTCTGCGGCAACGTAAAGCTGATGGAGCGCAATAACATCGACCTTTCCGGCTACCACGGCACCCCGGGCAGCACGGAAGTGCTGCTGGCGATGGACGGTCACTTCCTCGGTCATGTTGACATTTCCGATACCATCAAGGCAGATGCCAAATCCGCAATCAGCCGCATGAAGGCGCAGGGACTCACCACCGCCATGCTGACCGGTGACGGTCAGGCCAGTGCGGACGCGGTTGCGCAGGAAGTCGGCATTGACGAAGTGCGTGCCCGCCTGCTCCCGCAGGATAAGCTGTCGGCACTGACCGATATCCGCGAGAAGCGCGGTGCAGTTATGTTCGTCGGTGACGGCATCAACGATGCTCCCGTACTCGCCGGTGCAGACGTCGGCGCGGCAATGGGCAGCGGCGCAGACGCGGCAATCGAGGCCGCAGATGTGGTGTTCATGAATGCCGACCTGACTTCCATCCCGATCTCGGTCAAGATCGCCCGCAAGGCGAATATCGTCTCCAAGGAGAACATCGTGTTTGCACTCGCGGTCAAGATCCTCGTTATGATCCTCGGTCTGTTCGGTATCGCATCCATGTGGCTGGCCGTATTCGCCGATACCGGCGTGGCTATGCTGTGCGTGCTCAATTCGATCCGCATGCTGTATATGAAGACCGAATAACACATACTCTTTGTACCTCTTATATAGAAAGGCTCCCGTTCCGGTTGGAATAGGAGCCTTTTGTATACCATATAGTCTGTGCTGATACGCAGGGTTTCCGCCTGAAAGGCGAACGGAACTCGCCTGCGCAGCGGTTACTTATGGAAAACATACTCTTTTCTGAAAGTCCTCGGCGCCATACCAACCGCCTTGGAAAACTGCGCATTGAAATGGCTCGGGTTGTCATACCCCACCTGCGATGCAATCCGCGTTACCGGCAAATCAGTTGTGATGAGCAGCGTCTGCGCTTCGCCAATCCTGCGGCGCAGAACATACTGCAGCGGCGAATATCCGGTCACTTCCTTGCAGATATGCGCCAGATAGTACGGACTGACGTGCAGCGCATCCGCCATCTGCTGCAGAGAAAATTCGTCCGCAAAATGCTTGTCGATGTAATCCTTGATGCGCTGTGCAAAGGCATTGCCGCTGTGCGTGCTGCCCTCGGCTGCGGTCGCGCGGAACTGCTGCACAAGTGTCAGGATCGCAAGCAGAAGATGATGTGCACCGTCGTCGTTGCCCTCGGTCAGTTCATCGTAAAGCATGTCGTACAGATGCTCCAGCCGCACGGTCTGCGGCTCGGTCAGGCGGCACACCGGACAGGAATCCTCCGCGATCAGCGTATTTTCACGCAGTCCGGGCACAGCCAGTCCGCCAAGCGCCAGACTCGAAGTTGCCACCGGACGATCCGGTCCGGACGGCTCATCGTGCACGACGCGGCTGTTGAAGATAAACAGATCGCCGCGGCGTGCCTCATACGGCGTGCCGCCGACAAAATAGCGGCTCTCGCCGCCTCGCACGAGTACAATTTCCACTAAATCGTCATGCGCGTGCATAACACGCGGATGTGCCGACGCCTTCTCATCTGTGCGGCTGACCGAAAACAGACGCGGCATCTGCGTCAGGCCGAATGGTGCTTCATATTCCTTTTTCACAAAGCATTGAATCATAAAAACGCTCCTTTTTCCTCAATTCTGCGGCAAAAGCGCCTTTCTGCGGCGGAGATAGTATCCGCGAAAAACCAGCCGGTCGGGATAGCAATCCGGATACCAACCTCACCGACCGGCTTGCCAGCGCAAACCAGATCAAACCTTTGGCGATACTGCCCTTTGTCAGATCGCGGTACATATAATCAGATAAACTTATTATAGCGCTCCTGCGATGAAAACTCAATGCAGCGCTTCGCCCGCTGCGGTCCGGCAGGGCCGCGGATAACAGAAAGCCTGCCACTACAGTGACAGGCTTTCTCTATGCTGATTTTATCGAATCGGCAGCATCTTGCCGGTCTCGAAGGACTCCTTGCAGCGGTAAGCAGCCTCGGAAACGGCGGTGCCGTCATAAACGGTGAGGTCAGCCGGCTTGGTGTTGTCGCGGACATGGCCGGTGAAGGCAACCATCTCGGCTACGAAAGCCTCGTGCCAGCGGCTCATGAAGTCCGGATAATACTCCTCGCGGGAGCCGTGCTCGTCCACGATATTCAGCAGGTTCTTTGCACCGACGTTTGCAATGCGCAGCGTGCCGTGGGTGCCGATAATCTCGGTCTCGACATTGGAGCCTGCGGCATGGGTGCGGTTGGTGAACATGAAGCCCATTGCGCCGTTCTCCATCTGGATGGTAGCAGCTGCATTGTCCGCATCGTTCAGCTCCTTGTACAGGTCGAACTCGAATACGCCGCCGATTGCCCATACATTCTTGACATCCGAGCCGGTGAACCAACGGATGAGGTCGATATCATGCACGCACATATCGAGGTACTGACCGCCGGAGTGCGGTGCAAACTTGAGGGTGGACTCGATAGTGGAGCGCGGGTCCTGCGTGTAGGAACGAACCAGAACAACCTTGCCGATATCGCCGTTGTCGATCTTGCGCTTTGCCTCGGCGTAGGACTTGTCAAAGCGGCGCATGAAGCCAAGCTGGAAGATCAGGTCGGGATGTGCTTCGATGACCTTCTCGGCAGCCTTGCACTGTGCAACATCGGTGCCGAGCGGCTTCTCGCAGAACACATGCTTGCCGTGGTTCATGGCAATTTCAATCTGCTGGCAGTGCAGGAAGGACGGGGAAACGATAACGATCGCGTCCAGCTCCGGATTCTTGCACATTTCCTCAAAATCGGTGTAAGTATTCGGCACGCCGAGCTCTGCCGCAACTTCCTTTACGCGGTTTGCATCTACGTCGCAGATGGCTGCCAGTTCGCAGCCCGGAACCTGCGTTGCAAGGTTCTTCGCGTGCTCATAACCCAGACGACCCAGACCTACCGAACCAACCTTAACAGTTTTCATGGTATATTCTCTCCTTTTATATGTAACTCTCTCTCTCTTACGCGGCGGTTTTGCCGCTCTCCATTGGATGATTCTATTGTAGCGTTTCGGGGGCTGAAAAAACAGAGCATTCTTGCGAAAAGAACGCCCCTATTTGCGGGATATGAGCGGGGCTCTCGGGCAAACTTTCAAATTCTTGCGGTCGATGCAAAAAGGCAGACCCGACGGTCCGCCTTTACGCTTACGTTGTTCAGCTGACATGAATGACGGCCACCGGACAGCCGCCTGCGGCCTCCTGCGCGCCCGCCTGCTCCTCTGCGGTTTCCGGCTGATGATGGACTTCGGCAAGGCCGTCCTCCGCAATGCGGAACACGGAAGGACAGGTTCCTTCACACAGGCCGCAGGAAATACAGCCGCCTCGTTCGATTGTAACGTGCATACCGATACACTCCTTTCGGAGATTCAGTTTGTCCCGTTTCCGATGATTTATGCGTTCCTGCGCGCGAGACAGCGATGGCGGATGCCGCCGAAGCCGCCCGCAGCTACGGTGCAGTCCTTCGCGGTGATGGTCTGTCCCGGCCGGATAAACTGCTCCACCTGATATACCTTATCTATATTCAGCGAACCGAAATTGATGATACGCATAGCTTCGCTCTCCTTCTCTTTTCTGGCAGTATAGCATATCCGTCCTCCAGCTGCCACTGCAAGCAGCTTTTTATTGGTATTTTCTCCAAAATCACTGAGTTGCAATTGACTTATCCGCCCAAAAGTTCTATTATTTTTTATATGTTTTTACAAGAAAGGGAGGGGACTTTTTTGAGTCGTTTATCCATTGAAACGCCGGGCAAGGCTGAGACCGTCATTGCCGGCTTGTACCGCGATATCGAGCGGCGCATCAGCGCCAGTCCTCCGGGTCTGTGTCCGGTGGATATGTCGCTGTCGTTCCTGCGTCTGTGCCATGCACAGACCTGCGGCAAATGTGTTCCGTGCCGCATCGGTCTGGGACAGCTGACCACTCTGCTCGAGCAGGTGCTGGACTCCACCGCAACACCGGAGACCATTGACCTGATCGAGAAAACCGCCCGTGTCATTCAGGATACGGCGGACTGCGCCATCGGCTATGAGGCTGCCCGCATGGTTCTGCAGGGCGTGCAGGGCTTCCGCGATGACTACCTCTCCCATGTGGAAAGCGGCCGCTGTCTGTTCGGCTGGGATCATCCGGTGCCGTGTGTGGCACTTTGCCCGGCCGGAGTGGATATTCCGGGCTACATTGCACTCGTGCGTGCCGGCCGTTACAATGACGCCGTGCGCCTGATCCGCAAGGACAACCCCTTCCCGACCGTATGCGGCTATGTCTGCGAGCACCCGTGCGAGGCACACTGCCGCCGCAGCATGGTGGACGATGCGGTCAACATCTGCGGCATCAAGCGCTTCGCGTGCGACCACGCAGACAACACCACGCCGCCGGATTCCGCACCTTCGACCGGCAAGCGCATCGGCATCATCGGCGGCGGACCGGGCGGTCTGTCGGCGGCGTATTTCCTGTCGCTGATGGGTCACCAGGTCGTAGTCTATGACCAGCGTCCCAAGCTCGGCGGCATGCTGCGCTACGGCATTCCGGATTATCGTCTGCCGCAGGACAAGCTGGATGCGGATATCGACTTCATCCTGTCCACCGGCATTGAGGTGCACACCGGCGTTTCCATCGGCCGCGATATTTCGTTCGCTGAGATTGAGAACCAGTACGACGCGGTTTACATCTCCATCGGTGCGCATAACGACAAGAAGATCGGCATTCCCGGCGAGGACGCAGTCGGCGTACACTCCGCGGTGCAGCTGCTCCGCGACATCGGCGAGGGCCGCGTGCCGGACTTCAAGGGCAAGCGCGTCTGCGTCATCGGCGGCGGCAACGTGTCGATGGATGCAACCCGAACCGCAATCCGTCTCGGTGCCTCCGCAGTAACGTGCGTCTACCGCCGACGCGTGACCGATATGACCGCGCTCGCTGAGGAGATCGAGGAAGCACAGAGCGAAGGCTGCCAGATTCTCTCGCTGCAGGCACCCGATCACATCGAAACCGATGAAACGGGCCGCGTTACCGCTCTGTGGACGCGTCCGCAGGTCATCGGCTCCTACGGCAAGGACGGTCGTCCGCGTCCCTACGACGCTGATCAGCCGCTGCTCCGCACACCGTGCGATGTCGTTATCGTAGCCATCGGCCAGTCCATCGACGCAAAGCCGTTCGAGCAGATCGCTCCGGTCGTGCGCGGCAAGATTCAGGCCGAGTCCGACGCCTTCGTGCCGAACACCCCGCATGTATTCGCGGGCGGCGATGCTGTTACCGGTCCGGCGACCGTTATCCGCGCGGTAGCCGCCGGCAAGGTGGCTGCGGCCAACATTGACGCGCACCTCGGCTTCCGTCACGTTATCAAGAGCGATGTTGAGATTCCGGCACCGCATCTGACCAATATGCCGGCCTGCGGCCGCATCGAACTGCGCAGCAGACCCGCCGAGGAGTGCGTCGGCAACTTTGATCTGGTAAAGTGCGGCATGACCGAGCAGGAGGTTCATCAGGAGACCTCCCGCTGTCTGCGCTGTGATCACTTCGGCTACGGTATTTTCAAGGGAGGGCGTTCTTCTAAATGGTAAATCTGACGATCAATTCTATTCCGGTGACTGTACCGGAAGGCACCACCATTCTGGATGCCGCCGCCTCTGTCGATATCGAAATCCCCAGCCTGTGCTACTTAAAAGAGCTGAACGAAATCTCCGCCTGCCGCGTCTGCTGTGTTGAGGTAGAGGGCGAGGGCAAGCTGGTTCCCTCGTGCAACAACGTCGTGCGCGAAGGCATGGTCATCCACACCAATTCTCCGCGTGCACTCGAGGCGCGCCGCGTCAATATGGAGCTTATCCTCTCGCAGCACGACAACAAGTGCGCGACCTGCATCCGCTCGGGCACCTGCCAGCTGCAGAAGATCGCAAACGATATGGGCATTCTGGGTGTTTCCTACCCCACCGACCTCGCACACGGCAAAAAGGCCGACTGGACGACCACGTTCCCGCTCTACCGCGATGTAAATAAGTGCATCAAGTGCATGCGCTGCATTCAGGTATGCGACAAGGTGCAGTCGCTGTCCGTCTGGGATATCAGCGGCTCTGGTGCGCGCACCACCATTGATGTTTCGGAAAACCGCGTGATCAAGCAGGCGGACTGCTCGCTGTGCGGTCAGTGCATTACGCACTGCCCGACCGGCGCTCTGCGCGAGCGCGATGACACGCAGAAGGCGTATGCTGCGCTCGGTGATCCGGACCGCGTGACCATTGTGCAGATTGCTCCGGCTGTGCGCGCTGCATGGGGCGAAGCCTTCGGCATGCCGACCGGCAAGGCAACCGTCGGTCAGCTGGTGTCCGTTCTGCGCAAATTAGGCGCGGATTATGTGTTCGACACCACGTTTTCCGCCGATCTGACCATCATGGAGGAAGGCACCGAGCTGCTCCAGCGCCTGCAGGCGGGTGATCTGGACAACCAGCCGATGTTTACCTCGTGCTGCCCGGGCTGGGTGCGCTTTTTGAAGTCGCAGTTTCCGGAAATGACCGGCCGCCTGTCCACCGCCAAGTCGCCGCAGCAGATGTTCGGCGCGGTCGGCAAGACCTGGCTGGCGCACAATCTCGGCGTAGACGCGGACAAAATTTACAGCATCTCCATCATGCCGTGCATCGCAAAAAAGGCCGAGCGTGAGCTGCCGAGCATGGATTCAGCCGGTCACGGCAGCGATGTCGATCTGGTCATCACCACCCGAGAGCTGGCGCGCATGGCGCGTGCCGAGCACCTCGATGTGGAAAACATCGCGGAATCCGCGTTTGATTCTCCGCTGGGTGACGGCACCGGCGCAGGCGTTATTTTCGGCGCGACCGGCGGCGTCATGGAGGCTGCGCTGCGTTCGGCGTACTTCCTCACCACCGGCGAAAATCCGTCGCCGGATGCGTTCCGCGAGGTACGTGACGACGGCACGATCTCTCCGCTGCCGTGGCGCGAAGCGACGTTCGAGCTGGCAGGCCGGACTGTGCGCTGCGCGGTAGCGAGCGGACTGGGCAACGCGCGTCAGCTTCTGCGCTCGCTGCAGCGCCGTGAGGTACACTATGAGTTTGTGGAGATCATGGCATGCCCGGGCGGCTGTGCCGGCGGCGGCGGTCAGCCGGTGGACGGCACCGACCGCGAAAAGGCCGCCGACCGCGGCAAGGTTCTGTTCCGACTCGATCAGAATGCACCGCTGCGTTTTTCGCATGAAAATCCGGCGGTTCAGGCGCTGTACCGCGAGTATCTGGATGAGCCGTGCTCGCACAGAGCGGAGGAGCTGCTGCATTGCGACCATTTCGCATGGCAGATGCCGCAGAATCCGCGATAAAAGCCGGTTCTGCAATCCCGTAGGGCGGGCTGCCCTCAGCCCGCCTCATTTGGCGGAGTTCTTATCGCATAACGGCAAAAACACCCCGAACAAGCAAAAAAGACGCTGTATCAGCTTGATACAGCGTCTTTTTTGCGTTATTCGATATTCTGTGCGCAGATAATGGAAATTTCCGACCCCTTATTACTGTTTTCCGGCTGAATATTCTTCTGCAGCAGGTCTGCGAGCAGGCGCAGCGGCTGGCTGCCCTGCCGGAACATATCCTGTGTGATGGTCAGATCAAGCGAGCCTTCGAGCAGCATTTGCTTGCGGCGCAACGACATATCATGTGCGATTACACGCACCTGCTGATCCATGCCTGCAGCTTTGAGCGCGTCCACGCAGCCGGTAACGCTGCGGTTTGCCATATAGATGGCCGCCGGCGGATTGTCCGACTGCAGTGCTGCCGTGACGCGGTTATAGGTCAAACGGTAGTCGTTATAGGTCTCCTCAATCTCGATCTGCGAGGAAGAGAAGCCCTTTTTCTTTAGATGCTCGCAGAAGCCGTCTAAACGGGTTCGGTGGCCGTCGTACTCCAGATTGCCCGCCATCGCCAGCACACGCGCGTTTTTCGGCACGCACTTGCTGAGCAGCTCGGCGGCGATACGGCCGCTTTGTGCGTAATTTTGACCCACAAAGCACAAGCGGCGGCTGTTCGGCAGATCAGAGTTGAACGTGATGCACGGAATACCCTGTTCGGCCAATTCTCCGATGCGTGCTTCGATCGAAATATCATTTAATGCACACAGTGCGATGCCCTGCGCGCCCCAGTTTACCAGCTCGTCCAGCAGCTCGATGGTCTCGCGCGGAATATCTGTATCACAAGTGCACACACGCACCTCGACATCGCGCTTTTCCAGCTCAGAACGCGCAGCCTGAATGCCTCTCGGGACATCCTCGTGGAACGGGCCGCTCCAGTTTGGCAAAAGCACACCCAAACGCACAGGTTTGAGCGGCAGCTTTGCCTCTGCGGCCTGCCGATGTGCCTCCTTCGGAGAAAGATAACCAGTCTCCTGAATGGCGTTCAGCACGCGCGCACGCACATCCGCGCGCACATACGAACGATTATTTAATACACGGTCTACCGTGCCGCGGGAGACGCCCGCAAGCTCGGCAACCGTTTGAATGGTTGGTCTTTTGTTCATAATCCTTCACCTTTTTCGTAATTGCTCTTTATACTATCCTGCATCTCTCTGCAATGTTTCTTTTCTCTGTGCTTATTATACCATATTTCTGTGCTTTGTGAAGACGCAATCTGTGCTTTCCTTCTTTCTGTGCATTTGCACATATAATTTTCGGTACGAATTTCCCGATATATTCGGTGTTTTATGCTCTATTTTTCATTTTTTCCAAACCTATGTGCGATATTCTGTGTTTTTCACAGAATGTGTGCTTTGTGCGACATATACAATTGCACACACCAAACCTTGTGACCATCCTCATTTTTCGCACATTTGTTTTGCATTTCTCAATTTATACGCATTTTTCACGCATTTTATTCACTAATTTTGATGTTATTCCCATTTTTACGATTTTTACACAGGCAAATTGCCTGTTGACATTCCCATACCCGCTCGCTATAATAAGCACATAAACGGCACAGAGCACACAAACGCACAGTGTTGAAAGAGAGACACGAGAAGAAAAACGAGAAAAGAAAGGGAGACTCACTATGAAAAAGAGACTGTTAGCAGCCCTGCTCACCAGCGCCCTCGCACTCAGCCTGACCGCTTGCGGCGGCAGCACCGATTCTTCTGCAGCAAACGACGGCGGCGACACCGCCTCCACCCATGACGGCCCGTACAAGATCAGCATGGTGCTCAAGACCAACGCTGCCGAGTTCTGGAACATCGTTCAGGCAGGCGCAGAGGCTTATGAGGATGAGCATCCGGATCAGGTCAGCCTGGATATCAAGGGTCCTCCGGCTGAGACCTACTACGAGGAGCAGCTCAACACCATCCAGACCGACCTTGCGGTTGAGTCCTACGACGGTTACCTGATCGCTCCGCTGCAGTCCGAGGCTGTTGCAACCGCTATCGCAAACACCGACAAGCCGGTCGTAGCATACGATACCCGCATTGATTCCGACAAGTGCCTCGCATTCGTCGGCACCGGCAACAAGGAAGCAGCCAAGGAGGGCGGCAAGGCCGCTGTTGAAGCTGCAAAGGCAGCCGGCTGGACCGATATCAAGTGCATCGAGATCGCAGGCGTTCAGGGTGACGCAACTAACACCGCCCGCATGGAAGGCTACCGCGAAGGCGTAAACGAAGCCGGCGGCGAGTTCCTTGATGCAGAGACCCAGTACGCTAACGCAACCGCTGACCTCGCTGTAACCGCGATGGAAGGCATCATGAGCAAGTATCCGGAAGGCGTTGCCATCATCTGCTCCAACAACGACGATATGGCGCTGGCAGCTGCCCGTACCGCAAAGGACAATCCGAACTATGCAAAAACCATCTTCCTCGGCTTTGACGGCCAGAAGTCCGCAGTAGAAGCCGTTCTGAACGGTGAGCTGACCATGACCGCTGCACAGAACAACTTCGACATCGGCTACAAGGCAGTTGAGACCATCGTGAAGATCCTGAACGGCGAGGAGTACGGCGACGTAGACACCGGCACCGAGATCATCACCAAGGACAACGCACAGGCTCGCCTGGACAACTTCGCAAACTGGCTGAAATAATTCCTTGAAATGCACGCATTTCAAGGAGATTGGAAACACCGCGGCTTTGCCGCGGATGATTCCCGGGCGAAAATCAGCGCGTCGCACAGCGGCACACCGATTTTCTTACTTGTAAAAAAACGCAGATACATGCTCCGCGTTTTTTTGTGAAGGCAACGCCTTCACGATTTAATACCGCCTGCGGCGGAAATTATGTATGGAAACGCGCTCCAACGCTTCATACAAACCTCTCTTTTTATTCCAAATGTTCATTTAAGGAGGAACACCCATGAAAGTAGGTATTATCGGTGCGGGTCGTATCGGTAAGGTACACGCAAAGAACATTTCCATGTTCGTACCGGAGATGGAGATCAAGACCATCGCTGACCCGTTTATGAATGAGCAGACCGAGGCATTTGCCAAGTCCTGCGGCATTCCGAACACCACCAAGGACGCAAACGACATTCTGAACGATCCCGAGATCGAGGCAGTTCTCATCTGCTCCTCTACCGACACCCATTCCAAGTACATCATCGAGGCTGCTCACGCAGGCAAGAACATCTTCTGCGAGAAGCCGATCGATTATGATCTGGAGAAGGTTCACGCTGCTATCAACGCAGCCAAGGAAGCCGGCGTAAAGCTGCAGATCGGTTTCTGCCGCCGCTTCGACCACAACCACCGCGCAGTATACGACATGGTTCGTGACGGCAAGGTCGGCAAGGTCAACATCATCAAGATTTCCTCCCGCGATCCGGAGCCGCCTCCGGTATCCTATGTTAAGGTTTCCGGCGGTATCTTCTATGATATGATGATCCATGACTTCGATATGGCCCGCTTCCTCGCAGGCAGCGAAGTTACCGAGGTAAATGCAGTTGGTTCCGTTCTGGTCGATCCGGGCATCGGTGAGGCCGGCGACGTTGACACTGCGCTCGTTACCCTCAAGTTCGCAAACGGCGCGATCGGCGTGATCGACAACAGCCGCAAGGCAGTTTACGGTTACGACCAGCGCGTTGAGGTATTCGGCTCCGAAGGCTGTGCCGAGGACCAGAACGACACCCCGAACACCGCTGTTCTGTCCACCGCAGACGGCGCTGTACACGGCGTAGCCTACAAGGTAATGTGGGACCGCTACACCGGCGCATTCGTTGCAGAAATGCAGGCATTCGCAGATGCCGTTATCAACGACAAGGAGACTCCGGTTACCGGCGAGGACGGTCTGTATCCGGTACTGATGGCAGCAGCTGCTACCAAGTCGCTGCATGAGGGCCGCCCGGTCAAGATCTCCGAGATCGAGGCTTAATCACAGCTTCATTTTCACACCACGCACACAGTCTAAGCAATGTGCTAAAACCGTTGGTGCGCTATGCACCAACGGTTTTTTTCTACAAATTGAGGGAGTTAGAACAGAGAAAATGATATTCACTTGCGTAACCTTTGTATTTTTTACGATTTTAGTTGCGGTCATCTCCTACGTCAAGACCAAGGGCGATGACCAGACCACCGCCGACGGCTATTTTCTGGCAGGACGCGGTCTACCGGGCATTGTCATTGCAGGCTCGCTGCTGCTGACCAACCTCTCCGCAGAGCAGCTTGTCGGTACAAACGGACAGACCTGGGCGATCGGCATGAGCCCGATGGCATTCGAGGTCATGGCAGCCACCGCGCTGATCGTGCTGGCGTTGTTTGCCGCGCCGCGCTACCTGAAAAGCGGCATTACCACCATTCCGCAGCTGCTCGGCGAGCGCTACGACCGACCCACCAAGCTGTGGTTCTCCATCGCGTACATTATTCTGTACCTGTTCGTGCAGATTCCGGTCATTCTGTACTCCGGTTCGCTGGTATTTGAAAACATTTTCAACCTGTCCGGCACGCTCGGCATTACCAAGTTCCAGTCTATCGTTATTCTCTGCATTCTGATCACCATCATCGGTTCGATCTACGCCATCTTCGGCGGTCTGAAAGCGGTTGCGGTATCGGATACCATCAACGGCGTCGGTCTGCTGATCGGCGGACTGATGATCCCGTTCCTCGCGCTCAACGTGCTCGGCCATGCCTCCGGCAGCGACAGCGGCGTTGCCATCATGGACGGCGTGCGCTACCTGATCCACAACCACGCCGATATGCTCAACTCCATCGCACCCGCGCAGAGCGAAGCACCGGCGGTTCCGTGGCCGACCGTGTTCCTCGGTCTGGTATTCCTCGGCTTCCAGTCCTGGTGCACGCATCAGTCGTTCATCCAGCGCGTGCTCGCTGCTGAAAACCTCAAGGAGGCACAGAAGGGTGCGCTCTACTGTGCGTTCCTGAAAATCCTCGGCTTTATGTTCCTCGCGCTGCCGGGTGTTATCGCTTACGCGATCTTCAACATCGAGGGCACGCAGGTATCCATGATGGATGACGCATATCCGGCACTGATCACCCGCGTTGTTCCCCAGCCGATCATGGGCTTTTTCGCAGCCGTTATGTTCGGCGCGATCCTATCCTCGTTCAACTCGGTGCTCAACTCGGTCAACACCATGTTCACGATGGACATCTACAAGGAATTCATCAACAAGAACGCCAGCGATAAAAAGCTGGTCTCGGTCGGCAAAAATATCGGCATTGTGTTCGCGATCTTCTCGATGATCGTCGGTCCGATGGTCTACTTCTTCCCTGCCGGACTCAAGACCTTCCTCGATTCGTTCGTTATGCTGGTCGGTCTGCCGGTCCTGTCCGGTGTATTCGGCGGCTTCTTCTTCAACTGCCTGCCGAAGTACAGCGCACGCTTCATCATGGTATTCCACATCATCTGCTATGGCGGCTTCATGCTCCTGTCTCCCAGCTATTCGCTGTTCGGCGGCAACGAGGGCACCATGCACTATCTGTACGCCGTATCCGTTCTGTGGCCGCTTGAAATGCTGATCATGTACCTCATGCACCGTCACAATAAGCGCAAGGGTGCTGAGGTTTGGGTACAGCAGGACGTCGGCGCGGTAGACCTGACGCCGTGGAAGTACCGCAATATCGTCAGCGTGATCGTTATCGTATGCGTTGTGCTGGTTTATCTGGCATTCTCGCCGCTCGGCATCGGAGCATAATTTTTGGAAAACAGCGTTGCATATCCGCTGCGCTTGATGTATCATCAATTTAAAAGAGTAAGACAACCGAAACAAGAAAATTTGGAGGTAATTTATTATGGCACTGAGAAAATGCGCTTGCATTGATACCCTTTACACCGAGCTGGACTGGCTCGACCGTTTCCAGGCTGCAAAGAACGACGGCTTTGAGGCCGTAGAGTTCTGGGACTGGCGTATCCGCGATCTGGATGCGACCCGCGAGGCTGCTGAGAAGGCCGGCATTGCCATTTCCGGCTTCAACGGCGATGCGGACTACTCGCTCGTAGACCCGACCCACAAGCAGAAGTATCTGGACTACCTGAAGGAGTCCATCGCGGCGGCTAAGAAGGTTGGCGCAGCCAGCGTTACCATCCACTCCAACGCATTGGGTGACGGCGGCATTGTAGTAAACCACTACGACAACCTGTCCCACACCGTAAAGCTGTGCTCGATGTACGACACGCTGCTCGCCTGCGCTGAGCTGGCCGAGAAGGAAGAGATCAACCTCAACCTCGAGGCGCTGAACATCACCACCGACCACGTCGGCAACTTCCTCGCTACCACCCAGATGGGCGCTGAAATCGTTCGTCTAATCGGCTCTCCGCGTCTCAAGCTGCTGTATGATGTATACCACATGCAGATCAACGAGGGCTGCATCTGCGATACCATCTCCAACTACGGCGACACCTTCGGCCACATTCACGTTGCCGATGCTCCGGGCCGTCATGAGCCGGGCACCGGTGAGATCAACTATAAGAAGGTTATCCGTCACCTCGAGGAGTGCGGCTACACCGGCCGTGTCGGCTATGAGCTGTTCCCGCTGACCGATACCGCAGCTGCTGTTAAGGCCATCATGGAAAACGCCTAAATCTCTCTTTCTTTCAAGTCCCTGTGCTGTATGGTACAGGGACTTCTGTTATGCTATGAGGCAGGCATTCGAATTCGCAAATCAAAATCTTCAACCGCATCCTGCATTTCCATGCTATAATAAAACTGCAAAGATAAAAACGCAACGTGCACTCCGTGCACCAGAGCCGGTAGGTAGCCCGGCCGTCCTGCTTTTGCAGGGTAAGTAACCTGCCCCTCCGGGTTGTCCATTCTTTGTTCATTTATTTTTCAGGAGGGAAAAACAATGGACAAAGTAATTGGCAGACTGACCGTATTTTTTGAGGACCCGTTCTGGGTCGGTGTATTCGAGCGGATCGAAAACGGAAGGTTATCCGTGGCAAAGGTAACCTTCGGCGCAGAGCCGAAGGAGCCGGAGCTGCTGATTTACCTGCTGTGGCACTACTACCGATTGCCATTCAGTCCGGCTGTTGAGACTGCCGTAAAGCCTGCACACCGCAATCCCAAACGGGCACAGCGGGAAGCCGGACGGCAGACCGCGCCAATCGGCATCGGCACCAAATCGCAGCAGGCACTGCAGCTCCAGCAGGAGCAGAACAAGCAGGCGCGCAAGCGCCGAAGCCGTGCGCGCAAACAAGCCGAGGCCAAACGGCTTTATGCACTCAAACAGCAGCAAAAACGCGAAAAGCACAAAGGACATTAGTCCTTTGTGCTTTTTCATTCCGCTTAGAGAAAACCAAGCAAATGCTGCATTGCAATGCTGACGCACGCAATAGCGACCCAACAGCAAAAGCCCATGAAAATCGGCTTGCCCCCGGTCTTGACCAGCTTTACGATATTGGTATTCATGCCGATAGCCGCCATCGCCATAACGATGAAGAACTTGGACAGCGTCTTGAGCGGCGTAAACACGCCTGCCGGTACGCCGACCGTGGTGCACACCGTGGTGATGATGGACGCGAGCACAAAGTACAAAATAAACATCGGGAACGCGCGCTTGA
Source organism: Butyricicoccus sp. OF27-2pH9A (assembly GCF_027693185.1). Taxonomy (NCBI): domain Bacteria; kingdom Bacillati; phylum Bacillota; class Clostridia; order Eubacteriales; family Butyricicoccaceae; genus Butyricicoccus; species Butyricicoccus sp. OF27-2pH9A. Next base: position 29,299 of record NZ_JAQEXK010000002.1, on the reverse strand, counting down.
GCGAGAAGGCTTCGCCGCCCTGGCTCTGCTCGGTCTTGGCCTTGTGGGTGCGCCACAGCGCTAGCACGAGCGTAATCGGGATGATCGCCAGCGTGCGCGTCAGCTTGACGATGGTGGCGATTTCCAGCGTATTGCTGCCGTGGATACCGTCCCACGCGGAAGCGGCTGCCGTTACGGACGAGGTATCGTTGACCGCCGTGCCCGCAAACAGGCCGAAACCGTGGTCGGTCATGCCAAGCATGCCGCCGAGCGTCGGGAAGGTCAGCGCCGCGATGACGTTGAACAGGAAAATGACCGAGATGGCCTGTGCGATCTCCTCATCGTCCGCACCGATGACCGGAGCGGTTGCCGCGATTGCCGAGCCGCCGCAGATGGACGAGCCGACACCGACCAGCGTCGAGATATTGGACGGCACCTTCATTGCCTTGCACAGCACGAACGACACGATCAGCGAGGTGCCGATGGTTGAAACGATGATGGGCAGCGACTGTGCGCCGACCTTGGCAATCTCGGACAGGTTAAGACCGAAGCCGAGCAGGATAACCGCGTACTGCAGCACCTTTTTCGATGTAAAGCCGATGCCCGGCTGCACCTTGGTCTTGTTCTTCCAGAACAGTGTGAGCACCATGCCGATCAGGATGGAGAATACCGGTCCGCCGACAACCGGCACCGCCTGTCCCAGCAGCCATGCCGGAATCGCAATGCACAGACACAGCAGCAGTCCGGCGCCGTTTTTCTTGATGAAATCCATTGTTTGACCCCCTTATTAAACCGAATATCAGTATACACTATCTCGGCGGCGCAGTTCAATACTTAGTTCGGCAAAGGGCAAAAGAAATCAGCCTGCAGGTGCTTTGCAGGCTGATTGGGACAGTTTAGAACTGATACGGCGGATTCCCGGAGAAATCAGCGATACTGCCGTGTGCATCCTCGAGATAGAACACCTCGAAGATCGGGTTGGTCGCCTCGCCGTACTGGCTCTTGACGATCAGATTTGCGATGCACATCTCCTTGGCAGCCATGTTGTTCTCGAAAACAGCCTTGCCGTGCAGGCGAATCCATGCGTACTCCGGGCTGGAAACCGAGATTTCGATCTCCGGATTTGCCTTCATATCCTTGTAAACGTCCTTAGTGTTGTTCGTGCAGAACCACAGCTTGCCGTCCATCTCGCCCGAGAACATGAACGGGCGGCACTTTGCCTTGCCGTCACGGCCTACGGTTGCCAGATACTGTACCGGATTCGCCTGCAGAAATTCTACGACCTTGCTCATGATAAATACCTCCATGAAGATTTTATTTTCTTTTTCTATATTGGGATTGCTTTTCCCTTTCGGTGATTCTATAATAAAGCCGTAGTGACAATCTGTAAAGTAAGCACAATATTGTGGTGTAGTTACCCAAAAGATACTATTGGCGCAAATCGCGTTAACAAGGAGGTTTTTCTCATGGAACTGACCGAATCGACTGCAAAACAGGAACTGCCCGCCTGCCCTGTCGAGACCACGCTGACGCTCATCAGCGATAAATGGAAGGTGCTCATCCTGCGTGACCTGATGAACGGCACCCTGCGTTTCGGCGAACTAAAAAAGTCCATCGGGCACGTCACGCAAAAGGTTCTGACCGCACAGCTGCGTCAGATGGAGCAGAGCGGTCTGCTGACACGCAAGGTCTATGCCGAGGTGCCGCCGCGCGTGGAATACACGCTGACCGAACTCGGGTACAGTCTGAAACCCGTGATGGACGCCCTGTGGAAATGGGGAGAAAATTATCAGGCACAGTGCCGTTAATCCGGCTTTCTATCCGTAAAAACAACTTTCAGGAGGAAAATCATGCCTCATATTTTAATGATCGCCACCGGCGGCACGATTGCGTGCTGCGAGACCGAACGCGGTCTTTCCCCTGCTCTGGATGGCACCGCGCTGCTCGGCGCACTGCCTGAACTGTCTGCGCTGTGCACAGTCGAAACGCTCGATCTCATGCAGCTGGACTCGACCGACGTGACCGCCGCCGACCGTCAGCGCATGGCCCAGGCGGTCTGGCAAAACCGCGAGAAATTCGACGGCTTTGTGCTCACGCACGGCACGGATACGCTCGCATACACCGCTGCGCTGCTCACCCACCTGCTGCCGCATTTCGATAAGCCGCTCGTGCTGACCGGCTCCATGCTGCCGATGGGCGTGCCGGACTCGGATGCGCCGCGCAATCTGCTGAATGCGTTCCGCACTGCGGCAGACGGACGCGTAGGCGTGTACGCCGTGATGAACGGTCAGATTTTGCACGGCAGCCACGTTTTTAAGCAGCATTCGACCGAGATTGACGCATTTCTCTCGGCAAATGCCGCACCGGCAGGCGAAATCCGTGAGAGTGAAGTACACTGGAACACACCTGCGCCTGTCCCCTCCGGCAAACCGAAACTCGTAGAACAAATCGACACCCACATTCTGCCCGTGCGCCTGACACCTGATCTTGATCCGTCATTCTTCTCCGTGCTGCTCGGCTACCCCAAGGTCGTACTCGAAGCCTTCGGCGCAGGCGGCGTACCCGCCCGTTTAGAAGCCGCCGTGCGTGATCTGATCCAAAGCGGCACGCGCGTGTATATCACCACGCAGTGCCCGGAAGGCGGCGTACACCTGCACAAATACGAGGTTGGACGCCGTGCCGAAGCACTCGGTGCGATTTCTCTCGGCAGCCGTACCTTCGAGGACGCGCTCGGCGCACTCATGTGCGGTGAATTGTAAGATGTTCTGCCCGCAGCGTACAATTTAGAATACGCCAGCCCGTCCGAAATAACACAAAATCCCGCCTTCTCACGCGAGAAAGCGGGATTTTTCTTTACTGTGCATTCTCCTTGCTGAACGGCAGAATATGCATCCGATACTTATGCTTATCGACCAGCAGCGTGCGGTCAGCGATCGGCATGATATCCGAAACCTTATCCGGCGGGGTGCAGATGATCGCCTGCAGACCCATTTTGCGCAGCAGACGCACGCTTTCGATGATGCGTTCGCTATCCATCTTGTTGAACGCCTCATCGAACACGACCAGACGCACCGTATTGCCGAAGCTGGACGTATCGCTCACGCGGTACAGCTGCGCGAACGAGGCCAGAACCGCAATATAGAACGGCGTCTGCGTCTCGCCGCCCGACTTGGTGTTGAGCGTCTGCGACAGCAGCTGCTTGGAGCCGTTCTGATCGGTGGTCTCCAGATCGAACTTCAGATAGGTGCGGAAGTCGGTGTACCGCTCGATGTTCGCCTGCAGCTCGCTCTGCTTGCGGGCATTGAGCTGGGTATCGTCCGCCATGGTGATCTGGCTGAACAGCTTGTCGATCAGCGGACCGTATTTCTCCTGAAACTGTGCGGAAAACAGCGTAATATCGCCTTCCATCAGCTCCGGCGCCATAATCATGTCGTAATATTCGGCATAATCCGGATTGCGGTCCACGCGGAACTGGTAGCTGTCCGTGCCGAACTGCGCCTGCCGCAGTGCCCGATTGAGGTTCTTGACCTGATCCTGCACCTGCTCGATGCTGCTTTTCAGCTTGGACAGGAAGTCGTTCTGAAACTGCTCCATCGCGCTCTCGCGTGCGGCACGGATTTTGGTGCGGTACTGCGGCAGCTCGCTTTCCTCGAGCACACGGCGTTCCGCATCGAACTCCGCATTGTCGTCTGCCTCCACGCGGAACGAGCACGGCCCAAACCTCTCGACATATTCTCGGCGCGCCCGCAGGAGTGCCGCGCGGGCGTTCTCCATCTCGTTGACAACCTGTGCATGGTGATTGCTGAAATTGCGGTACACGATGTCCGGCCGGTGCAGACGCTCCAGCTCCTGCCGGTAGCGCGGCAGACCGATATCATCGCGGTAGGTCTCCGAGAATCTTTCCGCCAGCCTGCGCTCCATTTCGGTGCGGCTGCGGTACTGCTCGGGCAGGATTTCCTCGTCCAGCTGACGAATACGCTCCTCCAGTCTGGCCTTGTGTGCAATCTGCACCTCGCGCTGACGACTCAGCGCCGCAATCTCGTCGCTGATCTCGGTGATCAGCTGCTTCTGCTGCTCCAACCACAGCAGGTCGAGATGGGAAACCTGCTCGTCGATCGCGTTGATCTCCTCCTCCAGTTCCGCGCGGTACAGAAAATCCGCCTGCCGCTGCGGTACGATGTTTCGCACATAATACGGTGTCAGCATGGGCGTTTTCTGCTGAGAAATTGCCTGCCAGATGGGTTTCCGGTGCGAAATCTCGGTCTGCAGACCGGCGGCCTCCTCCTCCAGACGAGCGATACGCAGCGTGACCGCATGACGGCCGATGAACGCATCCTCCATACGGTCTCTGCGGAGCGCACGCGCCACATAGCCCTGATACAGCATACCCTCATCCGTGATGGCGGTCCGATACCCGCGCAGCTGCTCAACCGTGTCGCAGCACATCACGCGCCCGAGCAGATAATCCATGTAGGTTCGCGCAAGCGCGTTCCCGGTCTCCACCTTTTCCGCAAGACTGCCGCTCTGCGGGTCGATATGCTCACGCTCGCGCAGCGTGCCGATATCGACCAGACCGTAGGCGTTCAGGCTCTTTTCCCACTTAAGTTTGTTGTAAATACGCAAAGCCTGCTCGTAATACGCCGGTTCGACCAGAAAATAAAACTTCTGGTTGTTGAGATAGCCTTCCACGGCTCCGCGCCAGCGCTCATCCTCAATTTCCAGCACATCCGCAAGAATATCTACCGCAACCGGCACTCCCGCCTGCTGCTCCAGTTCCTCCGCCAGTTTGGCACGGAACAGCAGCAGTCCGCGCGGATAGTCCTTGATGTTCCTGCGCAGATCGGCAAGTGCAGTCTGCTTTTCGGTCAGCTGATGCTGCAGCTCTGCAACCTTATCGCCAAGCTGATGCGCCGCCTTCGCCAGCGCGTCCGACAGGGTCGCTGCCGCCTGCCGGGCGTCCTCGAATACGGTCTGCTCCTGCGAGAAGATCGCGCATTCGCCGCTCGACAGCCGTGCGTAGGTGCGCTGCACCTGCTCCGCCGCCTGCTGCACCGGAACGAGCACATCCTCGGCGTCCCACGCAAGCGCGGTCTCACACAGGTGCGTCAGCCGCAGCGCCTCCCGCTTGATCTCAAGTGCGTCGCGCTCCATCTCCTGCACCAGCTTGCTCTGCTCGGTCAGCAGCGACTGCTTCTGATTCTCCAGCCGCTCGCGCTCCTGATAGGTGTCGCTCTGCGCATAATCGCGGTCCAGCTGACGGCGGCGCTCCTCCTTCGCCTGCACCTGCCCGGCCAAATCCTCAATCGCGGTGTCCGCCGCGGTCAGCTCGGACAGGCAGCTGCGCTTTTCCTGCTCGCGGCTGTCGATCTGCGCCTGCATGTCCTCCTTCTGCGCCCACTGCACAAGGAAGGACTGCACGCGCCAGCGGTCCACCGAGCGCGTCATTTCGCGGTACAGAGTGCTGATCTCCTGCAGCGCGGTCAGCTTTTCCTCCTGCTGCTGCGCCAGCTGCTCGTGCCGCTTGTAGTTGCGGATGTTCTGCTGCATGGCTTCGATGTCCGGCTTATCCGGAATATCGCAGATATTTTCGGTGATAAACTGCTGAATATCCACGATTGGACGGAACGACACCGCCTTTTTCATCATGCGGAGCACCTGCTCGTTGTGTACGTTCCACCGCGAGAGCATGTTGCGGCGGTACTCCCACTGGGTATCGTACACCTCGGCGCGGGAGAAATTCTGCTTGAGGAATTTGCGCAGGTCGTGAATATCCATCGCCTCGCCGTCCTCGATAAAGCAGTTTTCCGGCAGTTTTCCGACATAGATAAAGAAATGATCGTGCTTACTGCCGTCACTGCGGCAATCGAACATCACGCCGCACACGAAACTATTGTGCTCCACATCGTCCTCAAATTCACAGACAATATAGGTCGAAAAGTCCTTGCCTCTGCGGGAATATGGGTTATTCTCGTCCATATCGGCACGCAGATAGCCGTCCAGCGTGCGCTGTGAGCGCTCATTCGCCGCCAGGTTGAAGTTGCGCGCATTGGTCTCACCCAGGAGAACGATCTGCAGCGCGTCAATCACCGTGGACTTGCCTGCACCATTTTTGCCGGTCAGAAAGTTCACGTCACCGACCTCGATGATCTCCTTGCTGAAATACAGCCAGTTAATCAGCAGGATCTTCTTCAGTTTCTTCATCGGCGTTCTCCTCCTTTCGCAGCACGGCTGCGACCTCATTCAATCGTTCGCTCGAAACAGCGGTCTGAATGGTCGGCAGAATGGCAAATCTGCAGTCAGCCTGATTAAATTTCCCCTCGATGCGCTGCAGGATCGAGTGGTTTTCAAATACGGTCAGCGCCCGCTTGACCTCCTCCATATTCGGCTTGGCCGGCAGGATAGCGTAGTCGGTTACGACCTTTTCGAGCACCTCGCGCACGGTGCAGAGCGCGTCCTGCTCGAGTCCCAGGCGCTCCTGGCTTTCGTCGTACAGCATGCGCAGGGCGAGCAGAATCGCGGTTTCGCGCTTGGACAGGATGCACCTGTTGGCTTCATCCGTGTTCAGCACATAAAAGTAGCCGTTTATGTCGTCGCGCCGCAAATCCCAGTCGAGCAGGCTGAGATACTCGCGCACGGACTCATAATGAATGGATAAAAAAGTGTAGTCCGGGTTGCTCACCCGTCCCCTGCCCGGACGGTACAGCGTGCGCACCACATAGGTGCGGCTGAGCAGCTGATTGCACACCGCTTTGAACTGCTCCAGCTCCTTTGCGGTAGCGGTATTCAGAAATTCCAAATTCATTCGTTGTTCTCCTTCCGGCTGATCTGCAGTTCCGGAATAGCATAGCCGTTTTCCCGGCGTTCGCCGTCCAGCTCCTGCACCGTGAAATCCGCCGAGCGGTCGCCGCCGGTCAGCACCGCCAGCAGGCTCATCACATAGTCCTTATCATTCTTGAGCGGAATATCCTCCGAGCGGCACACATCGCTTTCACCGAGCCATCCCTGCACATACGCCGCGATGGCGCCGCGGCCATACTCCGAGCGCAAAAGTGCAGCCGCCTTTGCGGCGGCTGCCGTATCCGCTTCGGTCTCCTGCACGAGCACAGGCGCGGCCTTTGTCCGCTTGCCCGGACGCTTGCGGTACCACAGGCTGCTCTCGGACAGGCAGGTCTGCTCGTACAGCCGGAACACCGGCTGAATCGTGTCCACCAGATCGGCGGCTCGCCGGTTGCGCGACAGCGCGGTCAGCACCGTGTGCAGGTTGCCGCGGATATTCTGATCTCGGTTGGTCAGGTTTTCGATCTTCTGCGTAGCCGCACGCGTGTAGCGGCGCACCTGTGCGTCGATCTCATCCAGATAATCACGCTCGAGATTGTCGTAGCACTCCTGTATCCAGTAAATTTTGCGAAGAAGATCGGCGCGGCAGTTCTCCGGCGTGTCACCTCGGCGGTCAGCCAAAGCGGCATTCGCCATGGCGATGAGCAGTTCATCATTCTCCGCCCAGTCGTTTAATACATTCTGGATGGAAATGCGGTATTTCGGCACGGAATCCTTGATCTTGAGCGGACGGATGTACGCCTCCATCACCTTCTGCCCGAAATCATCAAAGTGCGATGCGAGCACGTCCCCGACATTGTGCATGTCGATCTGCATCTGGAAATAATGCTTGACGTTATGATACACCATCTGCAGCAGATTGATGAGCGCGCGCGTGTTGCCATATGCGCCGTAGACAGCAGCCATTTTGTCATACACGCTGTCCGACTCATGCGCGACCTTGAGCGTGGAATAGGTGCCGAACACATACGAATAGCCGCGTGCAGGCGTGTCCTCGCGCAGCGCGTGGAACAGCTCGAGCAGACGGCTGCTGTGGCCCGGCACCGTAATATATTCCCGAAAGTCTGTACCGCGCTCCTTTTCAAACCAGCCCTTGCTGCCCAGCTTGCGGATGAGGAAACGGGCACGGCCGGAAATATCGCGCAGCTCATCCTCGTCGATGTCCTCGCCCTCGAAGGTAGCCTCGGCCAGCTGCTGCTCCAGTCTGCTCCGCAGCATGGAATACAACATATCCTCGGGCAGCTTCAGCTTTTCGCGGTACGCCGTGTACAGCACATCGAGCGCATCCGCGTACAGCGCACGGTTCGGTGACGCCAGCGGCGAAAACAGCTCGTCCGGCACGGCTTCAAAAAATTTCATGTCCTCTATCCTCCTCTGCGGCGCAAAACGATAGATTCGGCACGCAAATTGCTTTTCTATACAAAAATATTATACAATTTTCGAGGAAAAATTACAATGATGAAATCCGTTTCCCGCGTATTGCTCCGCTGCCCGCCGCATGATAAGATAATGCCGCAGCTCTCATGCAAGGAGAATCATCGTTTCATGGCACAGACCAAACACAAGGGCGGTCTGGCGGACAAGCTGATTTTATTCGCGCTGCAGCTTGGTGTGGCCGGTGTGCCGATTGCGACCGTTACCTCCAATGTGCTGAGCGCAGGCATGGTTCTCACTCACCTTGCCCGCCGGAATGACGATTTTGCGTTACAATTAAGGCAACACCCGACAGGAATATCCTATCGGGTGTTTTTCTATGTCTAAGAGAGATTTTATCGCAGGTTCGGTGTTGAACACGCGGATATCCATCCGTTCACCTTTCGGGTCAACGCGCCAAGTCTGAGACGCCCCCTTCTTCTCAACGGCAGCACTGCGAATCGGCTTGTCTACGTTCTTTTCTCCGAAAGTCATGGTAAATTTTCCTCTGCCGTTCCCTATATGGAAGCGGTCGCCGGTTTCTGACCTGCGCCAGACTAAGAAATAAAGGAACCGGGATTCACAAGGGCGGAAACCTTGGTGTCCACCCTTGTGCCCCTGCCGGGCAGGCAAGAGACCGCGATACCTTATCGCATAATAAGATACACCGTATAGACAGCATACATTGCCACCATGGCGATACCCGGCACACGTCCGAGCTTGCCCTTGCGCGCCGGCAGATAAAATACCGCGCTGATGGCAATCAGGAACAGGCAGTCAACGATAGAGGTCGCCTGCACCGGAATCGGCGTGATAACCGACGAAACGCCGAGAATCAGGAAAATATTAAACAGGTTCGAGCCGATAACATTGCCCATTGCAATGTCGTTCTGTCCCTTGCGTGCAGCCACGATAGAAGTGACCAGTTCAGGCAGGCTGGTGCCCATGGCCACAATGGTCAGACCGATGAGTGTTTCACTCAGGCCGAACATACGCGCAATACCGGTCGCGCCGTTTACGGCCAGCTGACCGCCGATCACGATGCACGCCAGACCGAGCAGGATATTCACCCAGATCATCGCAGTGGACATGGGTGCTTCCGCTTCCTCGGCCTCAGCTTCTGCTGCTGCGGCAGCAAGCTGCTCGCGGTTCTGCAGTGCGGTGCGGATCTGGTGCGTCAGAATGAATGCGAATATAATCAGCAGTACAACGCCTTCCCAACGGGCGATGGTCAGGTCGGGTGCGATGGCGCCCAACAGCAGCACAGATGCGAGAATGGACAGCGGCCAGTCACGGCGGAGCAGCGTTTTATCCATCACAAGCGGACAGACAGCGGCGGACAGACCGGCCACCACCAGCAGATTAAAAATGTTCGAGCCGACAACATTGCCGACCGCAATCTCGTTTGCACCGCGCAGGGCTGCGGTGACACTGACCGCCAGCTCCGGCATGGACGTGCCGAACGCAACGATGGTCAGACCGATCAGCAGCGGTGATACGCCCAGCTTGCGCGCCAGTGCGGATGCACCCGCAACAAACTTATCCGCACCCCAGATCATAAGTGCAAAGCCAATCACCAGAAATACAAATGACAGCATACCGTTTCCTCCTTCGTTTCCGGAAAATCTCGGACAGCACCGCTCTATCACGGCAATGCCCTTGTCCCCAACAGTGTACATGCTTACGCGGGAGTTTTCGCTCGATTTCCGGCTGCAGCGCACAAAAAAAAGACTTTTACCGCATACTGCGGTAAAAGTCTTGCTGCTTACGGCTCGGTACGGATTGACTTTTCGTCAATCGGGCTTGTCGGCACCGACCACGCGCTCTTGCGTGAGCTACTCCCTTTTACAGTAACTATCATATGGGAAAAAAAGCGATTAGTCAAGCCGAACTTGTGGAAATGTACACAATCTTTACGGGACAACCCCTTATAGCAGTTCAGACAAATACTGCAACAAGTGCGCGCATACAGCACGCAAATAGCATCGTCAATTTCATTCGCCATGCGCCCAGCATGGCTTCATAAAATTTCCTTGCTCTTTGCGCGCTTTATACGCTACTTTTGCCGCATTATTTATCTAAGCTGCTATAATTCACGAAAAAATCTTTACAAGTCCCTCGTGAACCTATATACTATAAGGTACTGAAATTTTGAACAATCTGAAAGTGAAGGAGCATTTTCATGCTGGAATTTGAGGAATACAAGGTCAAGCTGAACAACCTCAAGCCCGAGCTTGAGGAGCTGTACACCTCGCTCGGTCTGGAGCAGGCGAAGCGTGAGGTAGAGGAGCTGGAGATCAAGTCCTCTCAGCCGGGTTTCTGGGATAATCCGGAGGAGAGCCAGAAGATCGTCTCCCGCATGGGCTCGCTCAAGGGCAAGGTTGAAGCGTACAACAAGATGACCGAGCTGTGCGATGACCTGCTCACCATCTGCGAAATGGCGATTGAAGAAAACGACGAATCCATGCTTGAGGAGCTGGAAAGCGGCTACAAGGAGCTGGAGGACGGCATTGCCGAGCAGAAACTGGGCACGCTGCTGACCGGCGAGTACGACAGCCACAACGCACTCGTATCCTTCCATGCCGGTGCCGGCGGCACCGAGGCACAGGACTGGTGCGCGATGCTGTACCGCATGTACACCCGTTGGGCAGAGCGTCACGGCTTTACCTATAAGATCATGGACTACCAGGACGGCGATACCGCGGGTATCAAGTCTGCCGATATTCTCATCGAGGGTGAAAACGCCTACGGCTTCCTCAAGGGTGAAAACGGCGTACACCGTCTGGTCCGTATCTCTCCGTTTGATGCATCCGGCCGCCGTCAGACCTCGTTCTCGGCGGTAGAGGTCGTTCCGGATATTCCGGATACCTCCACGGACTTTGAGATCAAGCCGGATGATTACGAAATGCAGGTTTACCGTTCGTCCGGTGCAGGCGGTCAGCACATCAATAAGACCTCGTCTGCGGTTCGACTGATCCATAAGGCGACCGGTATTGTTGTAGCCTGCCAGACCGAGCGAAGCCAGCTGCAGAACAAGGAAAACTGTCTGCGCATGCTGCGTTCCAAGCTGGTTGAGATCAAGGAGCGCGAGCATCTTGAGAAAATCTCGGACATCAAGGGCGTTCAGCAGAAGATTGAATGGGGCAGCCAGATTCGCTCCTACGTTTTCATGCCGTATACGCTCGCCAAGGATACGCGTACCGGCTTTGAAAATGCCAATATCAACGCTGTAATGGATGGCGATATTGACGGTTTTATCAACGCATACCTGTCTGCACTCGCCACCGGCGTGTGGGAAGGCAGCAAGGGCGGTAATATGTAATTTACCGCACTTCGCGTTACCGCCGTACCCACGGCGGTGGGCACAAGGATGGACACCAAGGTTTCCACCCTTGTGAATCCCGTTTCCTTTATTTCTTAGTCTGGCGCAGACCAGAGACCGGCGACCGCTTCGAAAAAGAGGAACGACAGAGGATTTTTCCTCTCATAAGGACGGACCTACTTCGGGTCCGTCCTTTTCTTTTACCTATTCGCAGTTCGGTTACCTTACTGCTACACATACGGTTCAGTCTACGCTGAGTGCGGCATAACAGTGCCGCACGATTCGTTAGCGCGTTATAACAGACAGCACCCGCGAAGATAAATTGTGCCAAACAGACAGATTCGCAGGTGCCTTCTGGTATAACGTGCCCAAAAATTGCGCGACACGGTTATGTCGCGCCTGCGTAGATGAAACCGTATGCGTAGCAGTACGCTATCTGACACTGCGAATAGGTCGAGACATGGGCGCACACTGTGCTCCCCTACGGTAGAAAAAATCCTCTGCCGTTCCCCCACAGTCTCAGCTCTCTGGCAGGCAGACGCTAAGAGGAAACGGGGAGATTCACAAGAGGGGTGGAAACCTTGGTGTCCATCCCTCTTGTGCGCCCGCGCGGCGTCAGCGCACGTTCCCGCGCTCCGCAGAGCGCAACTCCCCCGCTTGATATAAGCAAAAAACTCCCCGCCCGTTAGGAACGAACACGCTCACGCAGTTCGTTCTCCCCGCACAGTCGGTGCTGAAAAGGTTCCACCCGGAAAATCCCGCTTGCTGAAATTACCATTTTGACAAATCCCGCGCATTCCGCGTGATACAATAACACTCCGCGGCACCGGCATGGAGTCATCTAATTATCCACAAGTCTGTGGATAAATCCGTGCAAAATCACGCCGCAACGGAGGAGTTTTTACGCAGACAGCAGTTTTCACCGCAGCGGCTAAAATAAACGCGCTTCCGCTGCGATTTTACCCGTTGCGCAACAATATCGCGCTGTGCACGCTTGGTGCGGACGAACGGCCGCTGACCGGTCACGACGAAGTCACCTCGGTGGACCGCAGTCTGGTGCTGAGCAGCACCGCCGTCCATCTCGGTGAGCACGGCAGCATCCACGACCTCGCTGAAAGCGAAATCTACCGCTGGGCCAACGTGCGCGGCTACGTTGCACTGCACCGCACCCAGCCCATCTATCTGAGCGAGAACCGCTGCATGATGCACCTGCGGCTGACCGGCGTGCGGCTCGGCATGGAGCAGGTGGTAGTCTACACCTGGCTTTCCGGCGGCATGGCGCGTGTAGACCGCCTGTGGCATCCCCTGTCCGAACGGGAAAACGACCCATCCGACGCCGTGTTTGCCGCTACAGCCGCCGCTTTAACGGCTTTATAATATCAGCAATTTGCTTATTCACAAAAAATTTATTTATATTCTGTCCACTTTATGCTATAATACTATCGTATATGTAACAAATGGGGCTATTGCGCCCTTTTGAAAGGCTGAAGAAAAGTAATGGCTAATTTTTTGACCAAAATTTTCGGCACGCACTCGTCGCACGAGCTGAAAAAGATCTACCCCATTGCGGATAAAGTGGACGCACTCGAAGAGCAGTTCAAAAAGCTGACCGACGACGAGCTGCGCGCCAAGACAGACGAATTCAAGCAGCGCTACCAGAACGGCGAAACGCTCGACCAGCTTTTGCCGGAGGCATTTGCCACCTGCCGTGAAGCCGCATGGCGCGTACTCGGTATGCGTCATTACCGTGTACAGGTCATCGGCGGTATCGTCCTGCATCAGGGCCGTATCGCAGAGATGAAGACCGGTGAAGGCAAGACCCTTGTGGCTACCCTTCCCGCTTATCTGAACGCACTGACCGGCAAGGGCGTACACATTGTCACCGTCAATGACTACCTCGCCAAGCGAGACAGTGAGTGGATGGGCAAGGTATACCGCTTCCTCGGTCTCAAGGTTGGCCTTGTCATTCACGAGGTCCCGCCGCAGGCCCGCAAGGCGATGTACGCCGCTGACATTACCTACGGCACGAACAACGAGTTCGGTTTCGACTACCTGCGCGACAACATGGCGATCTACAAAAATGCAATGGTTCAGCGTGACCATGCGTTCGCCATCGTCGATGAGGTTGACTCCATCCTGATTGATGAGGCGCGTACCCCGCTGATCATCTCCGGTCAGGGCGAGAAGTCCTCTCAGCTGTACGAGATTGCTGACCGCTTTGCCGCTCAGCTTTCCTGCCTGCGCGTCAAGGAAGTGGATGCCAAGGAGGAGCAGGACGACATCGATGCCGATTACATCGTCGATGAAAAGGCAAAGACCGCGACGCTGACCCCCCACGGTCAGAAGCGCGCCGAGGCTTACTTTAAGGTAGAAAACCTGTCCGATCCCGCGAATACCACGCTGCAGCACCACATCAATCAGGCCATCAAGGCACGCGGCGTTATGCAGCGCGACGTAGATTACGTTGTCCGTGACGGTCAGGTCATCATTGTTGATGAGTTTACCGGCCGTCTGATGTTCGGCCGCCGCTACAACGAGGGTCTGCATCAGGCGATCGAGGCCAAGGAAGGCGTAAAGGTCGAGCACGAGAGCAAGACGCTGGCAACCATCACCTTCCAGAACTACTTCCGTCTGTACGGCAAGCTGTCCGGCATGACCGGTACCGCACTGACCGAGGAGGAGGAGTTCCGCCACACCTATCAGTTGGACGTTATCGAAATCCCGACCAACAAGCCGATTGCCCGTAAGGACAATCCGGATGCGGTTTACAAGAACGAACGCGGCAAGATCATGGCGACCATTGCCCGCATTGAGCAGTGCCACGCAAAGGGTCAGCCGATTCTGGTCGGCACGGTTTCCATCGAAAAGTCCGAGGAACTGAGCAAGATCCTGAAGGCTAAGGGCATCAAGCATACCGTCCTGAACGCAAAGTATCACGAGCGCGAGGCGGAGATCGTTGCACAGGCCGGCAAGCCGGGCGCAGTTACCATTGCGACCAACATGGCAGGCCGTGGTACCGATATCATGCTCGGCGGCAACGCCGAGACCATGGCGCTGGATGAAATTAAGAAGTATCTCCGTCACGAGGTCGAGGACCGTGTGCAGAAGGGCGAGATGGACGAGCGCGTTGCGCACGACTACATCGACCACATGATCTACGAGGCAAACGGCCATGCCGACACCGACGATCAGGAGGTTCTGGCTATCCGTGCCAAGTTTGAGGAGCTGTACAGCAAATTCAAGACCGAGACCGACGCGGCAGCCGAAAAGGTTCGTGCGGCAGGCGGTCTGTATATCCTCGGCACCGAGCGTCATGAATCCCGCCGAATCGACAACCAGCTGCGCGGCCGTGCCGGTCGTCAGGGCGACCCCGGCGAATCCAGCTTCTACATTTCGCTGGAGGATGACCTCATGCGTCTGTTCGGCTCCGAGCGTATCCAGAACATGATGGACACCCTCGGCATTGCCGATGATGAGCCGATCGATCAGAAGATTCTGTCCGGCGCGATCGAAAATGCTCAGAAGAAGATCGAATCCCGCAACTTCGGCGTTCGTAAGCACGTCCTTGAGTATGACGATGTGCTGAACACCCAGCGTCAGACCATCTACGCACAGCGTCTGCAGGTGCTCGAGGGCAAGGACGTTAAGGACAACATCGTCAAGATGATCGACGAGACCATCGCCCATGCGGTTCATGCCGCCATCGGCGAGCATAACCTGATTTCGACCGAGATGGTTGAACAGGCGCGCCGTCCGTTCATCGGCGTATTCCTGCGTCCGGAGGACTGCACCTTCACGCCCGAGGAGTGCGACGACCTGACCGCTGACCAGCTGACCAACATTCTGGCAGATCAGGCGCATAAGGTTTATGACGCTAAGGAGCAGGCCCTTGGCTCGCCCATCATGCGTGAGCTGGAGCGCGTTGTACTGCTCAAGAACGTAGACAGCAAGTGGATGGACCACATCGACGCTATGACCGAGCTGCGCAACGGCATCGGCCTGCGTGCATACGGTCAGTACGATCCGGTGGTCGAGTATAAGCGCGAGGGCTTTGATATGTTCGACGCGATGATCGATTCCATCCGCGAGGATACCGTCCGCATGATCTTCCTTGCACAGGTTCGCACCCGTGAGGAACCCAAGCGTGAGCAGGTAGCCAAGGAGACCGGCGCAGCAGGCGCAACCGACGGTTCTGTCAAGGCAGAGCCCAAGCGTGCCGGCAAGAAGCCGGGCCCAAATGATCCGTGCCCGTGCGGCAGCGGCAAGAAGTATAAGAAATGCTGCTACCTCAAGCCGGACGACCCGTATAAATAACTGTCGAGAAACCGGACTTTATTGACAGACTGAAACAGGAGAGAACCGAGGTTCTCTCCTGTTTTTATTTAATTGAACGCTTCATCATTTTGTTCGGCGAACATACGCTGCACACGGTCGAGCAGGATGGGATAGCCGGCGAGTGTTGGGTCGGCGGCCAGCAGCGCTTCCGCTTCCTCGCGGGCGTTCTGCATGAGCGCAAGGTCAGCCGCCAAATCCGCAACGTGCAGTGCGGGCAGGCCGTGCTGCCGCTGACCGAAAAAGTCACCCGGACCGCGCTGCGCGAGGTCTGCGCGTGCGACCTCGAAGCCGTCGCCGGTTTTGCACAGGATGCGCAGGCGCTCCCGCGCGACCTGTCCCTTATCCGCGCCGAAGAACACGCAGTACGACTGCCGTGTACCGCGGCCGACACGTCCGCGCAGCTGATGCAGCTGCGACAGACCGAACCGGTCTGCGTCCTCGACCACCATTAGATTGGCGTTCGGCACGTCCACACCGACCTCGATAACCGTCGTTGCAACCAGAATATCGTATTTCTGCGCTGCAAAATTGCGCATAATCTGATCTTTTTCCGCGTTTTTCATCCGTCCGTGCAGTACAGCCACGCGCCGGTGCGGAAGCAGCTTCTGCAGGTCTTTTGCATGCTGTTCCGCACTTTTCAGCTTGGTTTCTGCATTTTCGCTGTCCTCGATGAGTGGACACACGACGTAAGCCTGCCCACCGAGACCGACCTGCTTGTCGATGAAGGCAGTAATACGTTTGCGCATGTTTTCGCCCACGGCGTAGGTCTCAACCGGACTTCTTCCGGGCGGGATCTCGTCCAGCACGGATACATCCAGATCGCCGTACATAATGAGTGCGAGCGTGCGCGGAATCGGCGTAGCCGACATGACGAGCACATGCGGCGAGCCGCCTTTCGCGGACAGCGCGGCACGCTGCGCCACACCGAACCGGTGCTGCTCATCCGCGATAACGGCACCCAGCCGGTGGAACTGCACACCCTGCTGAATGAGCGCGTGCGTGCCCACGACCACCTGCGCCGCACCGGTCTCAATGGCGGCCAGTGCCGCACGTTTCTGCGCGGCAGTCATCGAGCCGGTGAGCAGCGTGCACGAGATGCCCAGCTCATCCAGCATGGGTGCAAGCGTTTCCGCGTGCTGCGCGGCGAGGATTTCGGTCGGCGCCATGAAAGCCGCCTGCCAGCCGTTCTGCGCGGCCAGCGCACACAATCCGGCCGCTACCACTGTCTTGCCTGAGCCGACATCACCCTGCACCAGCCGATTCATAGGCCGTCCGGAGGCGCAGTCTGCCGCAATCTCCATAATCGCACGCCGCTGTGCACCGGTCGGCGTAAACGGCAGGGCTTCAAAGAACGAATCCAATCCATTTGAGGTGAAAACAATGCCGGAATCCGCCTTTCGACGCTCCTTCAGCTGCTGCAGGCCGCAGCAGAGCAAAAACAGCTCCTCGAATACCATGCGTCGGCGCGCCTGCGCCACATCGTCCTTGGTTTTCGGTCGGTGAATGGCAGAAAGCGCATCTACTGCATCCGGCAGGCGGTATTTCGCCCGCAAAAGTTCGGGCAGCGGATCCGGCCATTCACCGGTCAGCGTGTCGAGAGCGGCAGCGGTTACACGCTCAAGATCGCGCTGGGTCAGTCCCGCCGTCAACGGATAGACCGGCACAATGCGTCCCGGGTGGTCAGCGTCCGGTGCGACCTTCTCCGACTGCGGGGAAACCATTGTGCGGCCGCGCCCGAATCCTTGCACCTTGCCGTAGAACACATACTCCTGTCCCACGCGCAGCTGTGCCGCAGCATACGGATTGTTGAAGTAGGTGACGTTCAGCGTGCCGGTTTCATCGTAAATCATACACTTGACCAACGTCAGGCCCTTGCGGATACGGTTGACCTTGGGTTCGGTGCCGACCACCGCGCGCACGGCGTACTTGTCCTCCATGTCGATTTCCGCAATCGGCGTGATGTGGGTGCGGTCCTCATAGTCGCGCGGGTAGGTCTCGAGCGCGTCACGCAGCGTGCGTATATGCAGTTTTTCGAGCAGCTTCGCCTTTTTCGGGCCGATGCCCCTGACGAACTGGATGCTGTCATCAACCGATGGCATGTGGACTCTCCTTTTGGAATTTCGATTTACAAAGCACCCGCTTTACGGGACGCGCGAACCGCTCAGGCGGTTCGCCCATTCTGGGCGGCACCCTTTTTCTGCACCAATTGACCGAGGCGCACGAACCGCGCAGGCGGTTCGCCCTAACGGGCGGAGCGTTTTTCGCTGAACCTCAGCGAAGGAGCTGCGCTCTGCGGAGCGCGGGAGACTGCCGCGTCCGCGGCGGGGACAAAAAGGAAGGGACACCTGCGGTTTCCCTTCCTCTTTGGACTCCTACCTTTCCCTTATTTGATAGCCTGACGCAGACCAGAGACCGGCGACAGCTTCGAAAATAAGAGTACGACAGAGGATTTTTTCTTCCGTATATTTCTCAACCTGTTCGCAGTGTCAGATACCATTCTGCTGCACAGATCGGCTATTTCCAGCAGGCGCGGCATTACAGTGCCGCACAATTCGATAGCGCGTTGCTACAGACAGTTTCTGCGAAGATAAATTGTACCAAACACCTAATCCGTAGGTGCCGTGCGGTACAACGTGTTAAAGAGTTGCGCAACACGGTCATGTTGCGCCTACGGAGATGAACCCACATGTGTAGCAGAACGGTATCTGACACTACGAACAGGTTGCAAAAGACACGGTAGAAAAAATCCTCTGCCGTTCCCTTTTTTCGGAGCGGTCACATGTCGGCAATCTTCGCCAGATCCTCCAAGGGAAAGGGGTGATTCACAAGAGGGTGGAAACCGCAGGTGTCTACCCTCTTGTGCGCCCGCGCGGCGTCAGCGCACGTCCCCGCCGCAGGGCGCGGCGAAGTCCCCGCTTGATTTCAAGCGAAAAACCTCCCGCCCGTTAGGGGCGAACACGCCTGCGGCAGTTCGCGTCCCCCCGCTCAGCCGGTACTGAAAAAGGCTGCTCTTAATACTCGCGGTAAACCGCCTTCACCACGCCTAAAATCTGGCACCCGGTGCCATTGATCGGCGGATACGCCGGATTCTCCGGCATGAGCCATACACCGTCCGGCGTAATGTTGAGCGTCTTGCAGGTGGCCTCATCCTCGAGCAGCGCGATCACAATATCGCCGTTGCGCGCCTGCACATCCTGCCGGATAATGACCAGATCATCATCCATAATTCCCACGCCGATCATCGAATCGCCGCGAATACGCAGCGCGTAATACTCGCCGCCGCCCGCTGCCGGCTCGAACGGCACATAGCCGATATGCTCCTCCACCGCGAGGATCGGCATACCGGCGGTGACGCGGCCCAGAATCGGCACGCGCGGCACCATGGAAGGGCCGCTGACCGGCGTCAGCGCACGCGATTTATGCTCATTCGGCTCCAGATAACCAGCCTCCTGCAGCTTTTTCAGGTGCGCATGCACGGTGGACGGCGACCGCAGTCCCATCTCTGCACCAATCTCACGCACCGAAGGCGGATAGCCGTGTTCAAGGGAATAACTGCTTATATAATCCAGTATCTGCTGTTGTTTGGCGGAAATCTTCTTCATTTTCGGCACTCCTCGCTGTTTCCGTCGGAACATACGTTCGTAATTTTATCCTTATTATACCGCAATCCGCTGCAATAAGCAAACATTTGTTTGCATTAACCTGCACGAATTTTCCGCGTTAATCGACACTATCCTTTATTTTATCCATTTTTCTGCCGCCGTGTTGAAAAATAACGCAGTTTCATCACCGCATTGCTTGTATTTTACATGATTTTGTTATATCATATAAACAGCAAAAGTATTGATTATTGCGGGGCAGACGCATTCTGCCTTAACTCGCAGGGAGGTTTTTATATGACCATCAAGACCGATCTCGGATATATCGACATTACCAACGAGGTGCTGGCCGGCATTGCCGGTTACGCAGCATCCTCCTGCTTCGGTGTCAAAGGCATGACCATCCGCTCCATGTCGGACGGACTGGCGCACCTGCTCGGACTGGAAAACCAGTCGCGCGGCGTAAAGGTCACCGAGGCTGTGGACGGCGGTGTCAACATCGACCTACACATTGCAGTCGAGCACGGCGTGAATATTGCCACCGTCTGCCGCTCTATCATCGGCGAGGTACGCTATCATGTTGAGCGCCTGACCGGTGTGGACGTAAAGAACGTCGATATCTATGTAGAGAGCATCAAGGCGGACTGACACCTATAGGGGACTTCGCAAGTCCCCTATATACGGAAGTCAGTTCCGTAGAAACTGACTTCCGATACCCGAACGACGCGCCCCAAGGGCGCTGAGTCGGAGTAACAAAACCCACGCTCATGTCGCGGGTTTTGTTGCGGCATAACGCCGCTGTTTGAATACCGCGGTACAACCGCGGACGTCTGCGGACGGAACCAATGACTCGGATTGCCCTAAGGAAATCCCGTCATGCGGTTACGGTTTGCAAGCAAACCGAAATCTTATTACGCGCAACTGCGCGGTTACTTTTAGGAGAGTTAGATAAATGGCAGATCAGAAAATCAACGGTGCGCTGTACCGGTCCATGGTGATCGAGGGCGCACTCGCCATTGCAGAAAAGAAGGAACAGGCAAACGAACTGAACGTATTCCCGGTACCGGACGGCGATACCGGCACGAATATGTCCATGACGATGGGTTCCGCAATGGCTGAGATGGAAAAGCTCGCCGCGCCGACCCTCGCCAAAGCGGCGGACGCGACCGCTTCCGCGCTGCTGCGCGGCGCGCGCGGCAACTCGGGTGTTATCCTGTCGCTGCTGTTCCGCGGCATGGCGAAAAAGCTGCGCGAGACTGACGAGGCCGACGGCCGCACACTCGCGCTTGCGCTGCGCGAGGGCGTAGACACCGCCTACAAGGCGGTTATGAAGCCCGCTGAGGGCACCATCCTGACCGTATCGCGCGTTGCGGCACAGCACGCAGTCGAGCTGTGTCAGGCCGAGCCGACGCTCACTGCAGAGCAGGTTCTGGCAGCGATCATCGAGCAGGGCCACACCGCACTTGAGGAAACCGTTCATCAGAATCCGGTGCTCGAAAAGGCAGGCGTGGTTGACGCCGGCGGCTTCGGCTTTATCACCATCTTCGAGGGCATGCTGGACGCGCTGCGCGGCATCCACAAGGAACGTGCTGTTGCGGCAGAGCCGACCAAGTCCACCGCAGACTTCGCTGCGATCAACGACGAGGACATCACCTTCACCTACTGCACCGAGTTCATCGCATCCCGCAAGGACAAGGCACGCAATGTTGCCCGTCTGCGCTCTATCCTGAACGAGATCGGCGATTCGCTGGTTGTTGTCGAGGATGATGATATCGTCAAGGTACACGTTCACACCGACCAGCCAAACAAGGCGCTCGAGGAGGGTCTGAAATTCGGTCCGCTGCTGACCGTTAAGATCGAAAACATGCGCGAGCAGCACACCGCCAAGGTAATTGAGGGCACGGCAGACGCGCCCAAGGAGCGCGTGATCGTTCCGGCAGAGAAGAAGTTTGGCTTTGTAGCCGTTGCTGCCGGTGAGGGTCTCAAAACCCTGTTTACCGACCTCGGCGCGGACGTTGTCGTACAGGGCGGACAGACCATGAACCCGTCCACCGACGATATTCTGCACGCTGTCGATGCCGTTCCGGCAGAGATCGTTTTCGTGCTGCCGAACAACAAGAACATCATCATGGCTGCCGAGCAGGCGGTTCATCTCTCCGAGGAGAAAAAGGTGATCGTCGTGCCGACCAAGACCATCCCGCAGGGCATTTCGGCTATGCTGGCAGTCGATCCGGAAGCCGAGCAGGACAGCGAGCTGGCGCTTGCTATGCTGGACGCGGCAAAGCACGTCCGCAGCGGTCAGGTGACGTATGCGGCCCGCGACAGCGAGTTTGACGGCAAGAAGATCAAGCAGGGTGAGTATCTGTCGCTGTGCGAGGGTAAGCTGTGCGCCAACGGCAAGGAAACCTCGGTCATCAAGAAGCTGGCGCGCGAGATGGTCTCCGACGACAGCGCGTTTGCAACCATTATCTTCGGCGAAGGCGTTACCGAGGAGCAGGCCGCTGAGGTCGAGAACCTGCTGCACAAGGAAAATAAGGAGATGGAGATCAACGTCATCGACGGCGGTCAGCCGGTTTACTACTACATCATTTCGGTAGAGTAAACCGTCCGGAAAGCATAAAAAAGCATCGAGAGAAGCTCTCTCGATGCTTTTTTCGTTAGGTTTTACTGAATAAACTCTGCCGCCATGCCGAACATCGCCTGTGCATCCAGACCGGTGTCGAAGCCGCTGATGAGGTACGTTACGCCGTCCTGCTCCCAGAGTACGGACTGGAACATTTTATCCTCCACCTCGTCCGAGCCGTAGCTGATAACGAGTTCGCCGTTCTTCTCCTGCTGCTTTTCCTCGTCGGACTTCTCGTAGTCGGGCGGTACGAAGCGGTAGTGCGCATCGCGGTAGGTCAGCGTAACGCCGTTTACCTCGGTGGTCGTTGCCGGTACCGGATTGTCCTGCTCGTCCTCGGTGAACACGGTGTAGCTCTTATGTGCGGACAGATTCAGCTCCGCGCCATCCTTCGTGTAGGTCGCGTCCACCTCGCTGACTTTTTCGGTCTCGCCCATGTCGTTCTGTGCGGTGGTATCCACATCAAAGCCGTAGCTGAACGTATACTCGCCAATCTTGTCCGGCAGCGTGAGCGCTACACCTGCATCAGCCAGATGCGCCTGCGTGCTCGACAGATCCAGCCGCTGGTCAGACCAGCCCTCACTGAAAATGCCGCCCATGCCGCCGGCGGCGAATGCGCCGGTCACCGCAATCGCAGCGACAGCGGCAACCGCCACAAAGCGTTTGCTCCACAGATGACGCTTGCGTGCCGGTGCATTGTTCAGTGCGAATTTGACGCGCGCCTGCATCGAATCCGGTGCATGCAGCTCATCTGCACACTGATGCAGCATTTCCTTGATTTCACGTTCCATTTTGATTTCATCCATGATTTGCAGCCTCCTTCGGCTTCCGTTCTTCGGTCAGCGCCTGCCGCAGATGACGGCGAGCGGAAAAAAGGCGGGATTTCACCGTTCCCTCGGTCACGCCGGTCGCCTGCGCGATCTCGCGCACCGAGCAATCATCGAAGTAATACAGCACCACGGTCACGCGGCGTTTTTCGTCCAGCGTGTCGAGTGCGGCATACAGGCGGCGCTGCTCATCCGTCCGCAGCACGGCGGACAGTGCGCTTTCACTCTCGCCTGCGTCAAAAAACTCTGAGACCGGCGTTTCCCGTTTGGCTTTGCGGCAGTACTTCCATGCCGCGCGGGAAAGCGTTTTGAGCAGCCACGGCCGGAATTTGCTGCCGTCCCGCAGCGATTTGATGGACTGCGCACAGGTGACAAAGGCCTCCTGCGCCAGATCCTCGCCGTCCGTCCTGCTGCCGGTGATCAGGCACGCAAGGCGGTATGCATCGTCCTTGTAGCGCTCGTACAGCTCGTCGAACGCCTGCATATCGCCGTGCTGCATGCGGCTGACAAGCTCTTTATCGTTCATAACTTTCTATCCTTTCCTTGGGTGCGTCTGTATATAAGAGCAGCCAGTTTGGATTCGGTTCATTTTATTTTCAGTGAAATCCGCGTCCTTCGACGCACCCGAGTATAAGAGCCGCGAAGCGGCGGGCCGGTTCATTTTTATTTAACGGACACTTTGTACAGTTTTGACGGTTGCGTTTAACGTGGATGTATTCTATACTTAATTTATAAAATCTGGATTGTGCCGCTGTATCGTGTGGTCGCTTGCGAAGCGAACCTAACTCGCCTGCCCGGCGAGGGCACAAGAAGGAGACAACCTGCGGTTTTCTCCTTCTTGTGAATCTTCCTCTTTCCCTTAGAGGGCACGGCGAAAATCGGAGAGACGAGACCGCTCCGAAAAGGGGAACGGCAGAGGATTTTTTCTTCCGTAGGGGAGCACAGTGTGCTCCCATTCCCCTGCCTATACGCAGTGCCAGATACTCTGCTGCTACACAGGCGGTTCAATCTCCGCAGGCGCGACATACCCGTGTCGCGCAACCCTTTGGCGCGTTGTAACGGAAGGCACCTGCGAATTTAGGTATTCGCTACAATTTATCTCCGCAGGCCCTGTCTATCATAACACGCTAACGAATTGTGCGGCACTGTTATCCCCCAGGGGACCTTCTCTTGCCCTACGGACAATTCACCTTGTGCCGCACCCAGCGTAGATTTAACCGCATGTGTAGCAGTAATCTATCCGACACTGCGAATATGCGGATACATGGACGTGCAAAGCGCGTCCTACGGTAGAAAAGATCCTCTGCCGTTCTCTATAGTCTCAGTTCACTAATTTTCGCCGTGCTATCCCCAAGGGAAACGGGAGTCCCAAGAGGGTAGAAACCGTAGGTGTCTACCCTTTTGGTTTCCCCGGCGCAACCG
The DNA here is from genome assembly GCF_027693185.1 of Butyricicoccus sp. OF27-2pH9A. Classification (NCBI taxonomy): domain Bacteria; kingdom Bacillati; phylum Bacillota; class Clostridia; order Eubacteriales; family Butyricicoccaceae; genus Butyricicoccus; species Butyricicoccus sp. OF27-2pH9A. The sequence goes on along the minus strand of NZ_JAQEXK010000002.1, from coordinate 4,942 downwards.
CCGCAGTTCTTTCACTTCGCAAGCGACCATCCCTCGTTAGGGGAAAAGAAAGGAAGTGCTTCCATGAATCAGCACCAATTCTTCACAGGAGAAATTTTCGACGCCTACCGCTGGTTTGGCGCTCACATAGAGCAAAACGCTGTCGTTTTCCGTACCTTTGCGCCCAATGCCAGCCGCATTACGCTGACCGGCGCGTGCAACGGCTGGACCGAGACCGATCTGGTACAGGACGGCCGCAGCGGCTTCTGGTCGGTCTCTGTGCCGGACGCCCGCGCAGGCCAGTTTTACAAATACCGCATCTACGGCCCGGACGGCTCTGTCACCGAGCACTGCGATCCCTACGGCTTTGCCATGGAGCTGCGGCCTGCCTGCTGCTCGATTATCACCGACCTTGACGAGTACCGCTTCACAGACGAGGCGTGGATGGCTGACCGCACGGCTTCGCCGGACGCACCGCTGAGCATCTACGAGATGCACCTCGGCTCGTGGATGCGCAATCCGGATGACGCAAACGGCTGGTACACCTACGATGAAATCGCCCGCCGACTGATTCCCTATCTGCAGGAAAACGGCTACACGCATGTGGAGTTTCTGCCGCTGTCCGAGCACCCGTTTGACGGCTCCTGGGGCTACCAGAACACCGGATTTTTTGCCCCGACCTCGCGCTACGGCACGCCGGCGCAGCTGAAACTGCTGATTGACAAGCTGCATCATGCCGGTATCGGTGCGATCATGGATTTTGTACCGGTACACTTTGCCGTGGACTCCTACGGTCTGGCGAAATACGACGGCACGCACCTGTACGAGTACCCGCACAGCGCGGTCGGTGAAAGTGAATGGGGCAGCTACAATTTCATTCATTCCAGACGGGAAGTACGCTGTTTTCTGCAGTCTGCAGCCGATTACTGGCTCACTGAGTTTCATTTTGACGGTCTGCGCATGGATGCGGTCTCGCGCCTGATCTACTGGCAGGGCGATCCCGCGCGCGGCATCAACGGCGACACGCTCGACTTCCTTAAAAATATGAACCGCGGTCTGAAAGCCCGCCATCCCTCGGCTCTCCTCATCGCTGAGGACTCGACTGCCTATCCCGGTGTCACCCGTCCGGTGGACGAGGGCGGCTTGGGCTTCGACTACAAGTGGGATCTCGGCTGGATGCACGACACGCTCGAGTTCTGCCAGACCCAGCCGGATCTGCGTCCGCGCGACCATGGCAAGCTGCTCTGGTCGATGCACTATTTTTCCAACGAGCACTACCTGCTGCCGCTCTCGCATGACGAGGTTGTGCACGGCAAGGCGGCAATCGTGCAGAAAATGTGGGGCGCGGACGAATGCGACAAGTATGCGCAGGCGCGCGTGATGTATCTGTATATGTTTACACATCCGGGTAAAAAACTGAATTTCATGGGCAACGAGCTGGGTCAGCTATACGAATGGAGCGAAGCCGGTACGCTGGACTGGGCACTGGCAGAACGTCCGTTCCACCGTTTTTTCCACAGCCTGTGCAAAGCTTATGTGGAGAATCCCGCGCTGCACGCAGATTATGCGCCGGATAATTTCCGGTGGGCGGAAAATCATGCGGATGCACCCTGCGTATTCGGCATGGAGCGCCGTGCAAACGGAGAAACGCTGCTCGCCCTGTGCAATTTTGCGGACAGCGAACAGAAATTCACCGCTTCCCTGCCGAAATTTACGATTCTGCTTGACAGCAATGCCGCGGAGTTCGGCGGCACCGGAGAGACGCTTGCCGTCTCCCGCAAGGATAGTCTGTGTACGGTTGCGCTGCCGCGATACAGTGCGGTTCTGCTCAAGCTGTAAAATCGAAAAGCAGCCGAAAAGGATTTCTTTTCCGCTGCCGTATGCAATTACTAACTGCTAATTTCTCATTGCGAATCAAAAAGCGCTCTGCTAAAAACAGAGCGCTTTTCCTATTTATTCGACCGAAATCGGCTTTACCATCTGATAATGCAGTCCGTTCTCATCGCGGTACTCGCCGCGCTGCAGAAAACCGAATTTATGATAAAAACCTTGTGCACGCATGTTTTTCTCGGCAACACGAGCACACAGCTCGCGCTTGCCGAGCGCACGGTACACGCTGATGGCCTGACCGAGAATCTGTCCACTCAGACCGCAGCCGCGGTAGTCACCGGCAATGCAGAAGCCACCGACCAGACCAATCTCCGGCTGCTCCTCCCACCAGGTTTTCAGGTAAACGAGTGCGGCTTCTTCCCCGCTTTCCAAACAGCCGAAGGTGCACGCCCGCGGCGAAACCTTCTGTGCCCGCTCTACATCGCGGATGAGCGCATCCGGATCGAGGTTTGCATCCGTACCGTAGGCATTCTTGTGCAGCTCGCGCATGAATCCCACGAGTTTATCCACATCCTGTGGATTCTTTGGGTCAGCGCGGCGGAACCAGATCTGCGGCGACGCCGGAATGCCCTTGGTATTCGTCCATCCAATGGACGCAAACGTGGAGTATTCCTGCGGCAAATGCGAGGCATCATTCTCGTAAACCATGTCGATATTGCCGTTTTCGTCAAATTCCAGCTTGGCAACACAGGTGTTGTCACCCCAGCCGATTTCGCCCATCTGTTCGGGTGCAAAGCCGTGTGCAATCGTCAGCATGCCGCGAATCGCACTGCCGTGCGTCACTACTGCAACCTCTTTGCCCTCATTTTCACGCACAATCGCGCGCACGCCGTCCAGCATGCGCTGACCGGCCTGCATGACCGTCTCGCCGTGCGGCGGCGCTGCTTCCCACGGACGGGCACACCACAGCGCGTACTGCTCAGGCCATGTGTGCGGCAGCTCGGCCCACGGAATATCCTCCCAGTCTCCCATATCAATCTCGCGCAGCACCGGTCGGGTCTCCACCGAGAGATGGTGCGGCTCTGCCACAGCCTGCGCCGTTACGCGTGCGCGGAACAGATCGGACGAGTAAACCGCCGCGAGCGGCACATTCTCAAACCGCTTTGCCAGATACGGCAGCTGCTTGTACGCCCGCGTGGTCAGCAGCGCGTTGTACTGACCATGACACCGGCGGTATACATTGCCCTCTGCCTCAGCGTGACGGATGATGTAGACCGTGGTTCTCATCAGCCTACCTCAACCGCGCCGGACAGCTCGGTGACAGACTTCACGCCGTGTGCGTCCAGCCACTCGTTCAGCTCGGCAAGCGCCTTGACCGGAGCGGTCGGGTCGTTGAACATCACCGTACCCATGGCAACCGCGTCTGCGCCCGCAAGCATCATTTCGACAATATCACGTCCGGTTCGGATGCCGCCCATGCCGAGAATCGGCACGGAAACCGCCTTACGCACCTGATATACCATGCGAACCGCAACCGGGAACACCGCCGGACCGGACAGACCGCCCATTACGTTGGACAGGATCGGCTTGCGCTTTTCGATATCAATGCGCATACCGAGCAGTGTATTGATGAGCGAAAGCGCGTCCGCACCTGCGGACTCCGCCGCGCGTGCAATCTCCGCAATATCGGTGACATTCGGGGACAGCTTGACGATCAGCGGCTTCTTCGCCTTGGCCTTGGCTGCCGAAACGACCTCCTCGACCATCTTCGGCTGGGTGCCGAAGGCCATGCCGCCGCATTTTACGTTCGGACAGGAGATGTTCATCTCGATGAGGTCAACATCCGCGTCCGAAATCTTCTCGACCATGCCCTCGTACTCCTCGACCGTGTTGCCGGAGACGTTGGCGATAATTTTGGTGTCGTACCGGCGCAGGAACGGAATCTGCTCCTCGATGAAACGGTCAATGCCCGGGTTCTGCAGACCGACACAGTTGAGAATACCCTGCGGGGTCTCCGCGATGCGCGGCGCCGGATTGCCGAGACGCTCGGTCGGTGTCAGACCCTTCACGCCGATGCCGCCAAGCTGAGACAGGTCGAAAAATTCGCCGTACTCATGCCCGAAGCCAAAGGTGCCGGATGCGGTCGTGATCGGGTTTTTCAGCTCAACGCCGCAAAAGTTCACTCTTAAATCTGCCATTACCACTCGACCTCCTCAGCATTGAACACCGGACCGTCCTTGCAGACATGACCGTAACGGGTTTCGCCGTTTTCCGACTTGAGCGCGCACGCGCACACCAGACAGGCACCGATGCCGCAGCCCATACGCTCCTCCATCGAAACCTGACAGGGCACGCCGGCTTCCTTTGCAATCGCCGCAATCGCCTTCAGCATAGGCTTCGGACCACAGGCGGCAACGCCGGTCGCATCTGCCACCTGCTCCTTCAGCACATCGGTGACAAAGCCGTGACGCGCATAGGTGCCATCGTCGGTGGTGACAAAGGTCTCGCATTCATCACGGAAGTCGCCCTCAAGGATCACCGCACCCTTGTTGCGGAAACCGAGGATTGCGGCAGGCTGTGCACCCTTTTCTACTGCCGTGCGAACACATCCAAGCATCGGCGGTACGCCAATGCCGCCGCCGATAAAAATCGGACGGTCGCCCAGTGCCTGCACGTCAAAGCCGTGTCCGAGCGGTCCAAGCACGTCGAGCACATCGCCAACCTTGCGTTCGCTCAGCCACTTCGTGCCGTCGCCCTTCACCTGAAAAACAATGCGCAGATGGCTGCCCTGCCAGGTGCAGATCGAAATCGGGCGGCGCAGCAGATGCCCCTCACCGCATGCAATGTGGACGAACTGGCCGCACTGCGTCAGTTTAACGATTGCCGGCGCGTCCAGCACCATCAGATACAGACCCTCGCCCAGCCGTGTATTTTCTACAACACGGCAGTTTTCCTGAATCGACATAACATTTCTCCCTCCGTTGATCGGTCTGCCGACGAAACAGTGGATTTTTCGACAGCAGGCGAAAAATTTTTCGATAGTTCTATTGTACAGGAAAATCGGGAAAAAGAAAAGATTCTCCTGCATTTTATGCAAAAGAAAAAGCAGCAACTTTCGTTGCTGCTTAGATGT
>NZ_JAQEXK010000019.1:0-37320 GCF_027693185.1 Butyricicoccus sp. OF27-2pH9A | reverse complement strand
CGGCGATAACTTCAAAGGATTACCTATCACTATAGGCAGAACGGCTTTTGTATTGCGCGTTGGTGGGCTACATCTGGTACGAAGCCCCCGCCGAGGAAATGAACTTTATTACCCTGTTGGAACTTATCAACGCCAGCGAAGCCCGCGAGGACGACGAGGAATATCAAAGCCCCGTCGATTTGCTGTTTGCCGACTTGGAAGAACGCGACCCCGACCATTTCGCGGTGAAGCAGTACCGAAAATATAAATTGGCGGCGGGCAAAACCGCAAAATCAATCCTCATTTCTTGCGGTGCGAGGCTCGCTCCTTTTGATATAAAGGAATTGCGCGATCTTATGTCCTACGACGAATTAGAACTTGACACGTTAGGCGACAGAAAAACAGCTTTGTTTTTGATTATGAGCGATACGGACAGCACGTTTAATTTTGTTATCGCTATGCTGCAATCGCAGTTATTTAATCTCTTGTGCGACAAGGCCGACGACGAATACGGCGGCAAGCTGCCGGTTCATGTTCGCTGCCTGTTAGACGAGTTTGCAAACATTGGACAAATCCCGCAGTTTGAAAAATTGATTGCCACAATCCGCAGCCGGGAAATCTCGGCTTCTATCATTCTGCAATCGCAGAGCCAGCTAAAAGCCATTTACAAGGACGCGGCAGAAATCATACTTGACAATGCCGACAGCACCTTGTTTTTGGGAGGGCGCGGGAAAAATGCAAAGGATATTTCGGAGAACTTGGGACGTGAAACAATCGACAGTTTCAACACTTCCGAAAATCGCGGCACGCAGGTTTCTCATGGCCTCAATTATCAGAAATTGGGAAAGGAGTTGATGACACAGGACGAAATCGCAGTTATGGACGGAGGAAAATGTATTTTGCAGTTGCGCGGCGTGCGCCCCTTTTTCAGCGATAAGTACGATATAACGCAGCACCCGAACTACAAATACCTTTCCGACTTCGACAAGAAAAACGCTTTTGACGTTGAACGGTATATGTCCACCCGTCCGGCAATCGTAAAGCCCGACGAACCCTTTGACATATACGAAATAGATTTGTCCGACGAGGACGCAGCCGCCGAATAAAAACGGCGGCATTTTTATTTCCAACAACATTTTTTGAGCCGTTTTAGCGGCAGAAAGCGAGGTTTATATGGATTTTTTCAACAGCGCAGTTGACGTATTGCAGACTTTGGTAATCGCGCTTGGCGCAGGACTTGGCATTTGGGGCGGCATTAACCTCATGGAGGGGTACGGCAACGATAACCCCGGCGCGAAGTCGCAGGGCATGAAACAGTTGATGGCGGGCGGCGGCGTTGCCCTTATCGGCCTTACCCTTGTCCCGCTGCTCTCCGGCCTGTTTGGATAATGCCACAAACTAACACTACCCGCCGCGCTCTCCCGCTTCACGCGGGAGGGCGCGGGAAAGGAGGGATTAGCTTTTGATATGGCAGATGATTGAAGATTGGTTTCGCGGCATTTTGACAGACGGAATACTCTCTAATCTCTCCGGGCTGTTCGACAGCGTAAATACAGAGGTTGGAGAAATCGCAACGCAAGTCGGCACAACCCCCGCCGGGTGGAACGCGGGCATATTCAATATGATACGCAGCCTATCGGAAAACGTCATTGTGCCGATTGCGGGCGTTATCATTACCTTTGTCATGTGCTACGAACTAATCCAGCTTGTAATTGAGAAAAACAATCTGCACGATCTCGACACTTGGATTTTCTTCAAGTGGATTTTCAAAACCTTTGTTGCGGTGCTGCTGGTAACAAATACTTGGAACATCGTCATGGGCGTATTTGACATTACACAGAGCGTCGTCAACGACAGCGCGGGCGTTATCATATCCGACACAAGCATAGATATTGCAACCGTTATCACCGATATAGAAGCAAAGCTGGACGCTATGAGCGTCGGCGGGCTTTTGGGGCTATGGTTTCAATCACTCTTTGTGGGGCTTACCATGAAAGCGTTGTCTATCTGTATCATGCTGGTGGTGTACGGGCGCATGATTGAAATATACCTTGTAACGAGTATCGCCCCTATCCCCGTTGCGACAATGGTAAATCGTGAATGGGGCGGCATGGGACAGAACTACTTAAAATCCTTGCTTGCCCTCGGTTTTCAGGCTTTTCTAATTCTTGTGTGCGTCGGTATTTATGCGGTTTTGATACAGACAATCGCAGCAACCGATGACATATCCGGCGCGATCTGGTCTTGCATGGGCTATACCGTCCTCTTGTGTTTTACGCTTTTCAAAACGGGAAGCCTTGCAAAATCCGTATTCAGCGCGCATTAAGGGGGTGCAGATGAAGAAATACAAAATCATTTACGCCGATCCCCCTTGGAGATACGCGAGAAGCAAGGTACAGGGCGCAGCGGAAAAGCACTATCCCACTATGAGTATTGAGGAACTTTGCGCTTTACCCGTCAAAGAAATTGCGGATAAGGACTGTATTTTATTCCTATGGGCGACGTTCCCGCAGCTTAAAGAAGCGTTGCAGTTAATCAAGGCTTGGGGATTTACCTATAAATCCGTTGCCTTTGTATGGTTAAAGCAAAATCGGAAATCGCCCACTTGGTTTTATGGCTTGGGCTTTTGGACGCGAGGAAATGCGGAAATCTGCTTGCTTGCTACCAAAGGACACCCGAAGCGACAATCAAACAAGGTACATCAATTTATTATTTCCCCTGTTGAGCAGCACAGCAAAAAGCCGGATATAACGCGGGAAAAGATACTTGCCCTTATGGGCGACCTACCGCGTATTGAACTGTTTGCAAGGCAGCATACCCCTGGTTGGGACGTATGGGGAAATGAAATCAAAAGCGACATACGGTTTGCCGGAAAGGAGGTTTGAAATGGCGTATGTAACCGTCCCAAAGGATTTAACCAAAATCAAGAGCAAGGTAATGTTCAACCTTACCAAAAGACAATTACTCTGTTTCGGCGCGGCGGTGGCTATCGGGCTACCGCTATTCTTTTTGACAAAGGACAGCGCGGGAACGACAACGGCGGCTTTGTGCATGGTGCTTGCCATGCTGCCCATGTTCCTACTCGCTATGTACGAGAAGAACGGGCAACCGCTGGAAGTGATTATACGGCAATTTGTGGAAGTGAAGTTTCTTCGCCCCAAAGAGCGACCTTATCAGACCAACAATTTTTATACCGCCCTTGCGCGGCAGGAGCGATTAGATAAGGAGGTACGGGCGATTGTCAAAGGAAAAGGGAAAGACCCAAAACAAAAAGCGTAAACTTACGCGGCAGGAAAAGAAACAGATCGACGCGCTTATCCGGCAGTCAAAGGGCGACGGGAAGCCCCATACGGCGCAGGACAGCATACCGTTTGAACGAATGTATAAGGACGGGATTTGCCGCCTTGCAAACGGGCGGTATTCCAAGTGCATTGAGTTTGAAGATATTAACTATCAGCTTGCGCAGCCGGACGACAAGACCGCCATTTTTGAAGCCCTTTGCGATATGTATAACTCTTTTGACGCTTCTATCAGTGTGCAGCTTTCCTTAATCAGCCGCCATGCGAACAAGGAGGATTTCAAGAGCAGTATCACGATTGCCCCACAGAATGACGACTTTGACAGTATCAGAGCCGAATACACCGAAATGCTGCAAACACAGCTTGAACGCGGCAACAACGGGCTTATCAAGACAAAGTTTCTCACCTTTACCATTGAAGCAAAAGATATTAAATCGGCGCGGGCGCGGCTTGCCCGTATCGAAACGGACACCCTCAACCATTTTAAGGTGATCGGCGCGGCGGCGCGGGTATTGGACGGGAAGCAGCGGCTTGAAGTGCTGCATGGGCTTTTCCACCCGGACGGGGAACGCTTCAACTTTGCGTGGGAATGGCTACCCGTAAGCGGCCTTTCCGTCAAAGACTTTATTGCCCCGTCCTCTTTCCGTTTTGGCGACGGGCGAATGTTTCAAATGGGCGGGAAGTTTGGCGCGGTTTCCTTTTTGCAGATTGCCGCGCCGGAACTTTCAGACCGTATGCTTGCCGACTTCATGGAAGCGGAAAACGGGATTGTCGTCAATCTGCACATTCAGAGTATCGACCACAACGAAGCGATCAAGACGATCAAGCGGAAAATCACCGACCTTGACCGTATGAAAATCGAGGAACAGAAAAAGGCAATCCGCAGCGGCTACGATATGGATATAATTCCGTCCGACCTTGCCACCTACGGCGGCGAAGCGAAAAACCTTTTGCGGGATTTGCAGAGCCGGAACGAGCGAATGTTTTTGCTTACGCTGTTAGTTTTGAATGTGGCAGACACAAAGCAGAAATTGGACAACGACGTATTTCAGGCCGCAAGTATCGCACAGAAATACAACTGTATGCTCACCCGCCTTGACTACCGGCAGGAACAGGGGCTTATGTCCTCTATCCCATTGGGCGAAAACCTAATCCAAATCCAGCGGGGCTTGACGACTTCCAGCACCGCCATTTTCGTCCCCTTTACGGTACAAGAGCTGTTCCAAAGCGGCGAAGCGTTGTATTACGGCTTAAACGCATTATCGAATAACATGATTTTGTGCGACAGGAAAAGGCTGAAGAACCCTAACGGCTTGATACTCGGCACACCCGGCAGCGGCAAGAGTTTTTCGGCAAAGCGCGAGATCACCAACGCTTTTCTCATTACCGCAGACGATATTATCATTTGCGACCCGGAAGCGGAATATTACCCCCTTGTGGAACGGCTGAAAGGGCAGGTTATCAAGGTTTCGCAGAACAGCACGCAGTACATTAACCCGATGGATATAAACCTCAATTACAGCGAGGGCGACACGCCCATAGCCTTAAAGAGCGATTTTATCCTTTCCTTTTGCGAGTTGATTATGGGCGGCAAAAACGGGCTGGAAGCGGTTGAAAAGACTTTGATTGACCGCGCCGTTATCAGCGTGTACCGCAGCTACCTTGCAGACCCGAAGCCGGAGAATATGCCGATTTTGGGCGACCTCTACAATGAAATCAAGAAGCAGCCGGAAAAGGAAGCGCAGCGTATCGCGTCGGCATTGGAACTCTATGTAAATGGCAGTTTGAACGTGTTTAACCACCAAACAAACGTTGACATTCACAACCGCCTTGTCTGCTTTGATATTAAAGAACTCGGCACCCAGCTACGAAAACTCGGTATGCTCATTGTCCAAGATCAAGTTTGGAACAGAGTTACCATAAACCGCAGCGAAGGCAAGGCGACGCGGTACTATATCGACGAGTTTCATTTGCTGCTCAAAGAGGAACAGACCGCAGCGTACAGCGTTGAGATTTGGAAGCGTTTTAGAAAATGGGGCGGTATTCCGACAGGTATCACCCAAAACGTGAAAGATTTGTTATCGTCCCGCGAGGTGGAGAACATTTTTGAAAACAGCGATTTTGTGTATATGCTCAACCAAGCCCAGGGCGACAGGGAAATCCTTGCAAAGCAGCTTAACATTTCGCAGCAGCAAATGACCTATGTAACCCATTCCGACGCGGGCGAGGGGCTTATCTTCTATGGCAACGTGATTTTGCCCTTTATTGACCGTTTCCCGCAAGATACGGAACTCTATCGTGTAATGACGACCAAACCCGGCGAGGTGTCGGCATGAGGATAGAAATGGACAAAATCTATTGCGGCGACAGCTTGCAGGTGCTTCAAACCTTGCCGGAAAATGCAGTTGATTGTTGCGTAACGTCCCCACCCTACTATGCCTTGCGGGACTACGGCGCAGACGGGCAGATCGGACGGGAAGCAACGCCGGAGGAATATGTTTCCCGTATTACGGCGGTATTCCATGAGGTAAAGCGGGTGCTTACGCCGGAGGGTACTTGTTGGCTGAATATCGCGGACACTTATTGCGGCACAGGCAGCAAAGCCGACCACCAAGACCCCAAATACCCCAAAGGCAGGAACGGGCAGCAAGTGGCGTTTAACCACCGCGCCCCCGGCTGCAAGCCCAAAGATTTAATTGGTATTCCGTGGCTTGTAGCCCTCGCCTTGCGGGGCGACGGTTGGTATTTGCGCAGTTCTATCATTTGGCACAAAACAAACCCCATGCCGGAAAGCACGCGGGACAGGCCGACCCGCTGCTATGAATATGTGTTTCTGCTTACCAAGTCAAAGAAGTATTATTACGATTGGCAAGCAGTAGCCGAGCCGATAGCCCCCACAACGGCGGGGCGGCTGAAAAGCGGAGTTAGCAAAGGAAATAAGTATAACGTTACTGTTCCGGGGCAAAACCAACCGCAGAAAATCAACCGCCCCCGCGAAAAGGGCGCATACGCCGACGAGTTGATTTCTCCCGTCCGCAGCCGCCGCAACGTTTGGCAGATTAACAATGTCGGCTATCATGGCGGGCATTTCGCAGCGTTCCCGCCGAAACTTGCGGAAACGTGCATTTTGGCGGGCTGTCCCATCGGCGGGATTGTCCTTGACCCCTTTTTCGGCAGCGGCACGACGGGCATGGTAGCAAAACGGCTTAACCGCCGCTATATCGGCATTGAGTTAAACCCCGACTATTGCGAACTTGCAAAACAGCGGATTGGAGGTGATGAAGATTGAGCAAGGAACTGAAAGCCCCCGACAAGGTAACGCAAAAAATGACCCGCGACGGTGCGGTTGCGGAAAACCTCACGACGGGCGAAACGTCCAGTATCAGCGAAAGGCCGCAGGAAGAAAACTATTCAGCCCCCGCAGGGGTGGCAGCGGAAAAGGTTGTGCAGCATATCGGCGCAGAGATTGAGCGACACGCAGCAAAAGGCGCGGAGAAAAAAGCCCTTGACGCGACGCAGCCTAAAACCCATTCTTCCCGCTTGCAGTTTTCCGAAGCGGAACGGGCAACGCCGGAACTTCAAAAAGCGATCAAGAAATCGGATAAGGCGGCAGACTGTTTAGACGCAGCGCGGGCGGCTATCCCCAAGCAGACCAAAATCAAGAAAGAGCGCGTTTTTGACGAAGCGAAAGGCAAGGCAAAGACGCGCCTTTCCTTTGAAAAGACGGATAAGCCCCCAAACGGCAAGTTGCGGCATAACCCCTTATCCCGTCCGGCACAGGAGTTAAACAGTACCGTACATGGGAAAATCTACGAGGTAGAGAAAGAAAACGTCGGTGTGGAAAGCGGGCACCGGGTAGAACTTGCCGGAGAGAAAGCGGGCGGCATGGCGGCGCGGGCAGTTAAGGGCGGCATACGCCGCCATAAGCTGAAACCCTACCGGGCAGCGGCGGCAGCGGAAAAACAAGCGGTAAAGGCAAACGCAGATTTTCTCTATCAAAAGGCGTTGCACGATAACCCCGCGCTTGCGCACTCCAACCCCATTTCCCGTTTTTGGCAGAAGCAGCGCATTAAAAAGCAGTATGCAAAAACGCTGAAAGCGGGCGGCAAAGCGAAAAAAACCGCTGAAGCCACCGCAAAGGCGGCGAAGAAAACCGCGCAGGAAACCAAACGGGCGACGTTCTTTGTTGTCCGGCATTGGAAAGGCTGCTTGATTGTGGGCGGGATTGCCTTTATCGTGCTGCTGCTTTTCGGCGGGCTGTCCTCTTGCTCCCTCTTTGGCGGCAACAGCGGCAGCGGCTTGATTGCGTCGTCCTATCTCTCCGAGGACGCGGATATAACGGGCGCGGAAAGCGCGTATGCCGCTATGGAAGCCGAGTTACAAGATATGCTGGACAATATCGAAAGCGAATACCCCGGCTATGACGAATACCGGGTAAACGCGGACGAGATCGAGCATGACCCCTATGTGCTAATTTCTATCCTTTCCGCGTGGCATGAGGGCGTGTTTACACTCGATGAAGTGCAAAGCACCCTTGAAATGCTCTTTGAGAAACAGTATATCTTGACGGTCGAGGAAGAAGTACAGGTACGCTACCGCACCGAAACAAGGACGGACAGCGAGGGCAACCCCTATACGGTTGAAGTCCCCTATAACTATTACATTCTTCATGTGGATTTGGAAAACTTCAACCTCTCCCATGTCCCCGTTTACATCATGGGCGAAGAACAGCTATCCATGTACGCTATGTATATGTCGTCGCTGGGAAACAGACCCGACCTTTTCCCGCAATCCGGCTATGTGTCTAAATACTATGAAAACCCGCCCGCCGATTATGAAGTACCCGCCGCGCTGCTGGGTTCCGATGAAAAGTTTGCGCGGCTCATGGAGGAAGCAGATAAATACGTCGGTTTTCCCTATGTGTGGGGCGGCAGCACCCCGGAAACCTCTTTTGATTGCAGCGGCTTTGTGAGTTATGTGTTGACGAACAGCGGCCTATACAATACGGGCAGACTTGGGGCGCAAGGGCTTTACAACATCTCAACCCCTGTTTCTAACCCGCAGCCGGGGGATTTGGTGTTCTTTACGGGTACATACGACACCCCCGGCGTTTCCCATGTGGGGATTTATGTGGGCGAGGACGGGGACGGAAGCCCCGTCATGCTGCATTGTGGCGACCCTATCCAGTATTCAAAGCTGGACACCAGCTATTGGCAATCCCACTTTTACGCCTACGGGCGGTTAAATTACAATTAAAAGGAGTTGAAAAATGAATATTGTATCTTTTGGCGGCGGCACGAATAGTGCCGCCTTACTTATTGGCCTATACAAGCACAAAATCCCGATTGACCTTATCACCTTTGCCGATACGGGCGCGGAACACCCGCATACCTATCAATTTATCGAGATAATCAATCAATGGCTTGCGGAACACGGTATGCCGCAGATTACCGTTGTGCAGTATGTTGACCGCTACGGCAACCGCCTATCTCTTGAAACCGAGTGCTTGCGCTCTCATACGCTCCCGTCGATTGCCTACGGGCATAAGCGTTGTTCGCAGAAACACAAAATCGCACCGCAGGAAAAGTTTTGCAACCACTATGCGCCTTGCCGCGAAGTATGGCAGCGCGGCGAGAAAGTCAACCGCTATATCGGCTATGACGCGGGAGAAGTGAAACGGTATGAACATTCCCGCAAGTACAACGAAGCCGACAAAAAATATCATAACCGCTACCCCCTCATTGAAGAATGGGGCTGGAACAGGGACGATTGTATCCGGGAAATCAAAGCGGCAGGATTGCCGCAGCCGGGTAAATCGTCCTGTTTCTTTTGTCCGAGCATGAAGAAACAAGAGATTTTATATCTCAAAGAACACTATCCCGATCTATTTAACCGGGCGGCGACTTTGGAAGAAAACGCTATGCCCTATCTTAAAACCGTTAAGGGATTGGGGCGCAGCTATTCATGGAAAGAACAGTTTGGAAAGGAGTAAATGACTATGGCGAACACGAAACTTGACCGTATCGAAAGGGATATTGAGAAAACGAGGGCAAAAATCCTTGAACAGCAAAAGAAGCTGAAAGACCTTGAAGCGCAGAAAGTCGAGGAAGAAAACGCGCAGATCGTGCAAATGGTAAAGGCGGTACACCTTGACGGGACGCAGCTTGCCGCGTTCCTCTCCGCTTACGCCAGCGGCGAAATCACCTTGCCGCAGCCGGAAGCCACTTACCCCGCCGAACAGGAGGACAACGACAATGAAGAATAAAAAGATAATCCGAAAGTTTACCGTATTGCTTGCCGCACTGGTTATCATGTGCGGCTTTTCTGTTACCGCTTATGCGGGCGGTGGCGATGAAAGCGACGACACGCCTACCCCCGTAACCGAGGAAACCCCCGCGCCGGAAACCGAGCCGGAAGAAACGACGGGCGGCTATGAGCCGCAGCCCCTTACCCCGGACGGGAATATGTCCCTTGTGGACGATATAACGGGTGAAGCGTCCGGCGACAAGCAGTTTATCACCGTCGTTACCAAAAGTGGCAACTATTTTTACATCATCATTGACCGCGCCGAGGACGGGGAAAATACCGTCCATTTCCTTAACCAAGTGGACGAAGCGGATTTAACCGCCCTTATGGAGGACGGGCAGACCGAAGCCCCCGTTTGTAGCTGCACCGATAAATGCGTTGCCGGAAGCGTCAACACCGCTTGCCCGGTTTGCAGCGTCAACATGAGCGAGTGCGCGGGTGTGGAAGCCGAGCCGGAGCCGGAAGAAACCGAGCAGCCGCCGGAAGAAGAAAAAGGCGGCGGCATGGGTATTCTGCTTGTCGTGCTGCTTGTTGCCGCAGCGGGCGGCGGCGCGTTCTACTACTTTAAGATTTTGAAGCCCAAAAAGGACGCGGCGAAAGGCAGCAGCAGCCTTGACGACCTTGATTTTGACGAGGACGACGAGGAAACGGAAGTAGTCGAAACCGAACAGACCGAGCAGGAGGACGATAATCTATGAAACTTGTAATTGCAGAAAAACCGAGCGTCGGGGCGGCGATTGCCGCCGTTATGGGCGCGAATGAAAAGCGCAGCGGATATTTTGAGGGCGGCGGCTACCTTGTGTCGTGGTGTATCGGGCATTTGATTAGCCTTGCAGACGCGGCGACCTACAATGAACAATTCCGTAAATGGAAGTACGACGATCTTCCCATTGTCCCGCAGGAGTGGCAGTTTATTGTTGCCAGCGGCAAGGAGCAGCAGTTTTCCATTCTCAAAGACCTTATGCACCGCAGCGACGTTACCGAGATTATCAATGCTTGCGACAGCGGGCGCGAGGGGGAACTCATTTTCCGCTTTGTCTATGAACAGGCGAATTGCAAAAAGCCCTTTTCCCGCCTTTGGATTAGCAGCATGGAAGCAAGTGCAATCCGCGAGGGCTTTTCAAATCTCAAAGACGGGCGCGGCTATGACAACCTCTATCAATCCGCGCTTTGCAGAGCAAAGGCCGATTGGCTCATTGGCATTAACGCGACCCGCCTTTTCTCTATCCTCTACCATAAAACATTGAATGTCGGCAGAGTGCAAACGCCCACCCTTGCTATGCTGGTAAACCGCGACTATGCAATCAGCAGCTTTAAGAAAGAGAAATATCATGTCGTCCGGCTGGACGTTGGCGGCGTTGCCGCCCTTTCCGAAAGGCAGGACGACGAAGCGGCGGCGCGGCAGATGAAAGCGGCTTGCGAGAAATCGCAGGCCGTTTGTACTTCCCTTAAAAAAGAGAAAAAGACCGCAGCCCCGCCGAAACTGTTTGACCTCACCGCCTTGCAGCGGGAAGCAAACCGTTTGTATGGGTTTACGGCGAAACAGACCCTTGACTATGCGCAAGCCCTTTATGAAAAACGGCTTTTGACCTATCCCCGCACCGACAGCAAATATATCACTTCCGATATGGAGGGCAGCACAAAGGAACTTATCACCGGCCTTTGCGCTGCTCTCCCCTTTATGCAGGGCGTGAAGCTGCAAGCCGACCTTGCGAGGATTTGCGACAACAGCAAAGTAACCGACCATCACGCCATTTTGCCGACAGCGGAGTTTGTGAAAACGGGCTTTTCTTCCCTTGCCGAAAGTGAGAAAAAGCTAATGACCCTTGTGTGCGCAAAACTGCTTTGCGCCGTTGCCGCGCCCTATGAGTATGAAGCGGTTACGGCGGTTTTCACTTGCGGCGGCTATACCTTTACCGCAAAGGGCAGGACGACGCTTTGCGAGGGTTGGCGCGAGATTGAAAGACTATCCCGCGCCGCGTCCGGGGAACAGGACGAGGACGCAGAGCCGGAAGCGGTTTTACCCCCGCTTGCCGAGGGGCAGACCTTTGACAATCCGGCAGCGGAGATCTCCGAACGTTACACGCAGCCCCCAAAGGCATTTACCGAAGATACGTTACTTTCGGCTATGGAGAGTGCGGGAAAGGAGGACACGCCGGAGGACGCGGAGCGCAAAGGGTTAGGCACCACCGCGACGCGGGCGGGTATCATTGAAAAACTCATTAGCGCGGGCTTTGCCGAGCGCAAGGGCAAAAAGCTAATCCCCACAAAGGACGGGTATAACCTTGTCGCTATTCTGCCCGACAGCCTTACGTCCCCGCAGCTTACGGCAGAATGGGAAACGCGCCTTACCGGGATTGCAAAGGGCAGCGACAGCCCCGCCGACTTCATGCGCGGGATTGAGGAAATGACAGCGGGGCTTGTCAAGACCTATTCCGCGATTTCCGAGGATAAAGCGAAGCTGTTTACCCCGCAGCGGGAAGCAATCGGCACTTGCCCCCGTTGCGGCGCGGCGGTTTACGAGGGCAAGAAAAACTTTTACTGCTCCGACAGGGCTTGCAGCTTTGTGATGTGGAAGAATGACCGCTTTTTTGAGCAGCGCAAAAAGGCTTTCACAAAGGCGATTGCCGCCGCCCTTTTGAAAGACGGAAAGGTAAAAATCAAAGGTATGTACTCGACCAAGACGGGAAAGACCTTTGACGGAGTTGTGCTGCTTGCCGACACAGGCGGCAAGTATGTAAACTTCCGCGTCGAGCAGAACCGAAAATGATAAGGCTTGATGAAAAGCAATACCGCGCCGTAAAGAAAATGACCCGCGCCGCTTGTGCAAACAACGATTGCGGGAATTGTCTGCTGCTGGACGACGGGGAAACTTGCGTTTGTGTGCAGAGTATCAGCTATTCGCTGCTATGCCGCTATTTCCGCGAAGCGGTATTACCCGCCGACAGGCAGCTTTGCGAACAGATCACCCGCAGCGGGGAAACCGATTTGAAGCGTTGCGCGGTATGCGGCAGCACGTTTGCGGCGGGCAGCAACCGGGCGAAATACTGCCCCGATTGCGCGGCAAAGATACGCCGCAGACAGAAAGCCCAAAGCGAGAGAAACAGGCGTTTACGGATAAAAACAACTACATAGCAAGCACAGCAAACGAGTACCCGTTTGCGAGAAATGCCCGCGCTTCCCATAGAGAGCGCGGGCATTTTGCTTGTTGGGATAGTCCCAAACCCTTATATGACCGAGAAAGGACGTGATGAAAGAATATGCCGTATTCCTCATACGACCATGACAAATTAGAAGCCGCCGAAACCATGCGGATAGAACGCCGGATATATTTTGAAGCAAAGGACAGGGAGATTGCCCCTTATGCTTCCTTGCCGATTGCGCAGCTACTTTCCATGCGCAGCGAAAGCGCGGCGGCAGAACAGGCGATTTTTGACGACCTTAAAGAACGCGCCGCCGCATGGGAAGAACAGGCGGGAAGAACGCTTTTGCTGGATAAAACACTTGAATATGTGAGAACGCCGCACGTCCAGCACACCGCTAACGAGTGGCAGACCACCGAGCATAACCGCCATATTCGCAGCAATCGGGTATATCAGATGAATTACTACATTTACGAGAATACCCGCTACGACAAAGAAGCGCAGAAATCTATCCCGTATTCATGGACGCTTACATGGAGCGTGCGCACCAACAGCCCAAGCAGAACCCAAGCGAAGATTGCCGGACAAGATAGAAAGGTTTTCACCGACAAGGCAGCTATGGAAAAGTATCTGAATGGGCGTATCAAAGCGTATGACCGCTTGTTTACGGAAATCTCCCCGCCTATCCCGCAGGAGTACGCCGACTATTTCAAAGTAAACGGTATGCTCATGCCGGACTACACCATAGAGGGCGAAGAACCCCCGCAGCAGCAACAGGCGGCAGCTATCCCCGAAAATACCGGGCAGGAAAAGGAGCGTGAACACATGAGCGAACAGTTTTCTATTATGATAGGCAACCGCAGCCGCTTTGACGCGGGCGACCCCGGCGGCTATTGGTTGGATATGCCCGCCACAAAGGAGCAGTTGCACGAAGCTATGCGGAACGTCGGCATTACCGCCGACAACCCGCAGGATTTTTCCATTCGCGGCTATTCCGACGACCCGGAGAAACATATTGCCTTGCCTTATGAAATGGTATGCGCCGCCGACGTGGACGAACTCAATTTTCTTGCGGCGCGGCTCGAACAGCTTGACCCCGCCGAGGTTGGCAAGCTGAACGCAGCTTTGCAGCAGAAAAACGGGCTTGCAAATATTGGACAGGTAATTGACTTCACCTACAACGTGGATTTTTACGTCCATATCCCCGAAGTACATAACTACCACGATTTGGGCGACTATTACTTAAATCAATCCGGCATGGTACAAATGCCCGAAGAATGGAAAGGCGGCATTGACCTTTCTACTTTTGGCAGGAACGCTGCCGCGCAGGAAAAAGGCGCGTTTACCGAGTACGGCTATATCGTGGAAAGCGGCGACGAGTGGGAACGGCAGTTTGAGGGGCGCGAAGTGCCGGAAGAATACCGCATTATGAGTTACCCGCAGCCGGAGCGCGGCGAACAGGACAAAGCCTATATGGACGCAGCCGAAACGCAGCAAGCAGACGCACAGGCCGCAGAGCCGCAGCAGCCCCGCCCCGTCGTCCCCATTATCCTTACTTCCGAAAAGCCCGCCGAAAAGGTAAAGGAGATCACCGCGCGTTTGGAACAGGGCGTACAGGCGATTTTTGACAGCGACCGCTACAAAGAGTTTCTAACCGCTATGTCAAAGTTCCATGATTATAGTTTGAATAACACTATCCTAATTGCTATGCAGGGCGGCAATTTGGTAATGGGCTTCCGTCAATGGGAAAAGGAGTTTGACCGCCATGTAAAGAAAGGCGAGAAAGGCATTAAAATCTTTGCCCCCGCGCCCTACAAGGTGAAAAAGCTGGTTGATAAAATCGACCCCGAAACGAGAAAGCCCATGCTTGACCGCGAGGGAAAAGTGGTAAAGGAAGAAAAGGAAATCACCGTCCCCGCCTTTAAGGTTATAACCGTCTTTGATATTTCGCAGACCGAGGGCAAGGAGTTTCCCGACCTTTCCGTTAAACCGCTGCTTGCCGATGTGGAGCAGTACGAGGATTTTTTCGCCGCCCTTGAAAAAGCGTCCCCCGTCCCGATTGCATTTGAGCAGATCACAAACGGCGCAAATGGGTATTTCAGTTTGACCGACAAGCGTATTGCAATCAAAGAGGGCGTGAGTGAATTACAGGCGGTAAAGACCGCCATTCACGAAATCGCCCATGCGAAGCTGCACGACGTAGACTTAAACGCCCCGCCGGAGCAGCAAAACCGCGTTGACCGCCATACCTGCGAGGTAGAAGCGGAAAGCGTCGCTTATACGGTTTGCCAGCATTTCGGCCTTGATACTTCCGATTACTCTTTCGGCTATGTGGCTGGTTGGAGCAGCGGCAAGGAAATGACCGAGTTAAAAGCGTCCCTTGAAACAATACAGACCACCGCAAAGGAACTCATTACCGAGATTGAGGGGCATTTTACCGAGTTGCAGCAGCAGCGGCAAGCCGAGCAGGAGCAGGGCGATACCTTTTCCATTTATCAGTTAAAGCGCGGGGACGAAACAAGGGACTTGCGCTTTGAGCCTTATGACCGTCTGCAAGCGGCTGGACTTACCATTGACCGGGTAAATTATGAACTCGTCTATACTGCACCGCTTACAAAGGATATGACGCTGGGCGACATTTGGGAAAGGTTTAATATCGACCACCCCGCCGACTTTAAGGGGCATAGCCTTTCCGTTTCCGACATTGTTGTGCTTCATCAGAACGACGAGGACACCGCCCACTATGTAGACAGTATCGGTTTTCAGCAAGTGCCGGAGTTTTTGCAGGAGCAGCAGACCCCCGTATTTGACAAGCTGCCGCCCGAACAGCAGCAAGCCTTGTCCGACACCGTACAAGACACTTTGCAAATGCTGGTTGACGCAGACAAGCGGATTTATGGCGACGTTACGGGCAAGACCCTTGAAGCAATCGCGGCGCAAGGATATTCCTACAAGGACGGGCAGCTTGAAAAGCAGCAGCCGGAAGCGACCCCCGACAGCCTTTTGACGGGTGAAACCGTTAGAACGCCGAGGGGCAATTTTCATATTACCGATATGAGCCGTGAACAGATCGAAGCGGCGGGATTTGGTTTTCACCATGCGTCGGAGGACGGGAAGTATCTCATTATGGGGAATGGCACACAGGCTTATGCCATAGCCGCCGAGCAGCCGCAGCGGGATAATCCCTTAAAGCACGTCGAGGACACCATAGAGCAGAACGACAACAATTTTGACGGGCTTATCAACAATACGCCGCAAACGCCCACCGTTGCAGATTTTGAGCAGCGGGCAAAGGCGGGGGAAGCGATTTCCGTTACCGACCTTGCAAAAGCGGTAAAAGCCGAGAAACGGGAACAGCCGCAGAAAAAACCGTCCATTTTGAAGAAGCTGGACGAATACAAGAAACAGGCGGCGCAGCAGCCGAAAGATAAACAGAAAGAGCATAAAAAGGATTTGGAGGTTTGATAGCATGAATACCCGCTTTACCATTGAGGAAGAAAACATTGTTGCGATCTACGCCGAGGACAGCCGGGAAACAACGCTTGAAAATATCCTTGCCGCCATGCCCTACATGGACGAGGATATGCGCCAGCTTGCCGCCGCAGCGGTGAACAAGCTGCAAGCCATGACGGACAGCGAGTTTTCCGAAAGGGAGTTTATCTTGACCGACGAGGAATAGCCCATAGAGAACAGGGGCGCGGTTGCCGATTTCCGGCACCGCGCCCCTGTTCTTTTTTTGTCCTTGCGTGGACAATTAGAAAGCCGTTTTTGCGGGTTTGAATATACTTTATCGTCTATGTCGTTTTCATGCGCTGGAAGCCGCAGAAACACAGGCGTTTTCAGCCCTTAACATTCCACTTGCCACCCCATGTTTTGCGCCTTATCGCTCCTGCTCCCGCGCCCTGCTTTGGGACGGGTAAAGAATACTATCGACGTTCTTTTTGACAACGCCGTATTCCTGCATTTGCTTCTTGGCTTGCCGATAATCTTCATACAATTTGGTTTTCCTGTCGTTTAAGCTTCTATACTCCTTGCGCAGCGCGGCGAGATCGGGCAGCTTCTTTATCTGCATTTCCTTTAATGCCCTTGCCGCAGCTTCAAACAGGATAATTTCGCTTTCATGCCCCCGCAGATACTTTTCCTTGTCCGGCGATTTTCGGTATTCATCGTAAATCGGTTTTAACTGTCGGTATGTGGTGGTGTGCTTGATAAGCAGCGACAAATCAGACATACGCTGTTCCACTTCCTTAACCGCCTTTGCCGCCGCGTCATGAGCGGTCATAATATCGGCTATCTTGCTTTCAAGTTCGCTATAATACTCAATCTTGTTTTCGGTTAGGAAGTTCATGCTTTTAGCAGCCTGTTTCAGATTATGGATTTTTGCCCACCGTTCATAGCCCGCCGACTGTTGGGCTTTGATACTGTTTTCAAGATCGACGACAAGCCGGATTTTCTTATCTTCCCGCAGCGTTTTTGTTTTGGCAACATACACGCCCTTGATACGCTCCTTTATCGCTTCTTCCGTATAGGCCGCGCCGAGCGTCTTTGTGCGGGTAAACCGTTCCTGTCCGGCAGCGCGAAAGGAAATGTATTTGCCCTGTTTGATTTCATACCCCATTTCCTGCAAGCGGCGCAGCAGTTCGTCAAAATCTTTCACTTGGGGAATGAGAGTATCTATCGCCGTTTTCAGCTTTGCTTTGTAGCTTGTCCCTTGCTTTTCGGCGGTGTATTCTGCATAGCTTTTTCCCTTGTCCTGTCCCGGTACGACGACGGATAGCCCATGCTCTTTACATATCCTGTCGCTGGTGCGCCGGATAAAGTGATAGCTTTGCTTGTTGGAATGGTACTTTTTGTAGTCAACGAAGCTAACCGCGTTGAAAATCAAGTGATTATGCAGATGGTCTTTATCGACGTGAGTTGTCAAAACAAACTCATACTTGCCGCCTAATACCGCCCCGGCAAGTTCCATGCCGATTTTGTGCGCTTCTTCCGGTGTGGTTTCTCCCACCGCAAAGGATTGTATCAAGTGCCGCCCTAAATGTGTGCCGCGATCTCCGGCAGCTTCCCGCGTCCATGCAAACTCAATATCGGCGGTTTCCAGCCCGCAGCCGAAAGAGGACGCAAGCAGCTTCCCGTCTGTCTTTTCGGGATTTAAGATATAGTCTATCGCAGCCTTTAAGGTTGATTTAATAGGGTGCGTCTTTGTAACCGCCATATCTCGTCCACCGCCTTTTTAATGTCCTCTATATCCTGCCTGTAAACCGTCCCCGTCGCATTGGCGCGTTTTGCAATTTGGTTGATGTTCCGGCTCACCGCTTGCAGTTCCCGGATATATGCTTTTGTGTCGCTTCGGTCAACGACAAGAATATACCCGTCTATCGCCATTTTACGGAAGTATGCCCCATACTGCTTTATGGGAAGCTGCTTCATCTTCTCGTCGATCAGCCGCTTTTCTTCTTCCGTAACGTAAAACTTCATCTGTATATTTCTCTTTCGGTTTTCCATTTCCGCACCGCCTTTCGGTATAAGGGTTTGGGATTATCCCAACAAGCATTTTCCGCAAACGGGTACTCGTTTGCTGTGCTTGCTATCTACTCCATACCCCCACCGAAAGGCGGTATTTGTTGCGCGTTCCTTTGATTTTGGACGCAAAAAAAGATTGCAGCCGCCATGCGCTGCAATCTCCCGATTTCTCATATTGTGAGGTTAATCCTCTGCTTTTTCGACTTCCGTTATCTCCCTTGCTGTTGCGGTTACAATCCGTATGCCTTTATCGCTCATACCGTCCAGCAGCGCGTCAAGCTGCCGCCGCCCGGTGGATTTCTCCGCATTGCTGTTCGGGAAGAAAAATTGATCTACCGAAATATGATACCGGGTTACAAGGTCATAGAATACCTGTAAACTCGGCTGTTGTCCCTTGTTCTCGATATTCGCAAGGTAGCGCGGGGAAATATATAACTCGTCGCTTACCTTTTTGCGGCTCTCGCCGTATTCATTTCTCGCGGCTTTTATAGCTGCCCCGAAAGCCTTAAAGTCGTACAATGGTACGGGTCTTTTTGCCATTTTCATTCACCCTGTTACATTTTACAGTTCACCTTTCTTTTTGGATATGTCCACACAATTCATATCATTAGGTTAAATACTTCCTGTTGTGTATTGACAGTAGACTGATTTTCTGATAAAATAAAATTTATGTAAAAGGAGGCGGCGTTTATGTTGCATAGCATGCGTATTAGATAAGCATTGAAAAAAAGGATTTTCCCATTTTCAACATGGGCTTTTTTGTCATGCTTATTTTGCGGATGCTATACAAAAAACTAACGACGTATAGATATAGTATAGACATAGTGCAAGCTATGCCTTAGTTTTGTTGTACTGCTCTGTGCATTATAAATGCAGGTCAATGCTCATGTTGAGGATTGACCTGCATTTTTTTGTGTAAAAAGGACGAGTGAAATATAATGCTTAAAAAATATTGGATAAAATGTCCGATTTGTAACGGAAAGACGAGAGTTCAAGTATTTCATAATACTGTATTAAAAGATTTTCCTCTTTTCTGCCCTAAATGCAAATTGACGCATATCATTGATGTAGAAAAATTAGAGATTGTAATCAAAAATACAGAAAAACAAACTTTTATTATTTAGAAGAAAGGATATAAAAATGAAACGTTTACCTAAATATACGCCTGCGGAAGTACGGAATGATCCATACGGATTTACTTACAAAGAAATGTCGGAAGTTATTGGCGAGAATGAAGCAAAAGCCTTATATGAAGAATTATATAAGCAATTACCACGCAAAAAAAATCTATCAATGTTGGTAAAAAATATTTGCAAAAGCAGTGATACTGAAAAGTATGTTTACGAACTGAAAGACAACAAATACATTGAAACGGTTTTTATCAAGCGGCGAGATGGTGGAACTGTTTGCGTGAGCACACAAGTCGGTTGTCCTGTTGGTTGTATTTTTTGTGAGTCCGGGCGAAATGGCTTTGTTCGTAATCTAACATCGTCAGAAATCGTACAACAGATTATATTGTTGCGTCGAAAAGTAAACCGTATCGTTTTTATGGGTATGGGAGAGCCTTTATTCAATTATGACAACTTGATAAAAGCAATCCATATTCTCCGAGATAGATATGGGCTCAACTTTCCAACCGACGGCATTACCATATCAACAGTTGGTCCGGTCGATCAATTAAAAAAATTGCGCGAGGAACATCTTAAAATTCAGTTGACAATATCTTTACACGCAGCAACACAATCTGCAAGAAATCGTATTATTCCTCACATGCGCATATATGCTATTGAAGATGTTGTTAAGCAAGCCTTATCCTATTCTGAAAGGCATAATCGCAAAATTGTCTTTGCGTATTTGCTTTTACCGGGTATAAATGACCGGCCCTCAGATGTAAGACAACTTGCAAAATGGTTTCGGGGCAAAAAAGTTATGATTAACGTGTTACAATACAACCCAACAAGCAATTCAAGAATTAAAGCACCACAGAAACGGGAAATAGTTGCATTCAAACATCAATTAGAGCAAGCAGGACTTGAAGTTACTATGAGAGTTTCTCATGGCAGAGAGATTAACGCGGCTTGTGGACAGTTAGCTAACACATATAATAAATTCAAAAAAAAATGATTAAAAGTGCCAGACGCATAGACGCAGAGCCGATAACGCATTAGGTCAAAAAACCTATGTGTTATCGGCTTTTTTATTTAATATTGCGCAAAAGCCGCTGTTCCCTATTATAGAATGGATTGCGGGTAGTGTATTAAAGTCGCCCTTTTTTAAGGATACGGCGGTATCGGGGAGGTATCGCCGTGTCCATTTTTATTTACTGTAACCCGCCTAATGCTTTGCGGTCAAAAAAAGCTATGCTCCGCAAGCGGGATATTCCGGCTATGAATGTGAACTGTCAATACATTTAGCTACTGCTTACATTTCCTTTGCGCCCGTCCGCGTCTTGCGGACGGGCGCATTTTGCTTTTTTCAACTTTTTTCTGAAAAGCGCACTCAAGAGCCATCTCCCGAACGGGTACGGAGCGAAAGGGGCAGAGAGGACAAGCCCTTAACTCCCGTCCTCTACTCCACGCGGGAAGGAGGTGAACTCTATGGAGCTATCTTCTTCCGACAAGGAAAGAATACAACATCAGTACGACGCATTAGCAAAGAAAACTTTGGTCGGCGAAGCGAAAAGCCACCGCCGCACTCTTGCGAAACGCGCAGCACGCGAAGTTACTTTTTCGGATTTGAGCGAAAGCGAACTCGCGCAGCTTTTCACAACGGACGAATACGAAAGCGATTATTTCCGTTTTCAAGTGTCCGGCTTTGATGTACTCGTCAAAAATGAACTGCTTGCCGAAGCCCTTAACGCTTTGCCCGAAAGGAAACGCGACATTATCCTTTTGTCCTACTTCTTGGATATGAGCGACGCGGAAATTGGCGAACTGCTGAATGTTGTACGCACGACGGTTTTCCGGCACAGGAAATCCGCGCTTGCGAAAATCAAACAGTATTTGGAGGGAAAAGCAGATGATGAATACCGTTAGGAAGTCTGAAAATCTGTTGCCGTTCCCTGTCATTTCCGCAGCGGCAAACGGCGACACAACCGCCATGTGCGCGATCTTGAAGCACTACGAGGGTTACATAGCGAAACTTTGTACCCGCACGCTGAAAGACGACGCGGGCAATACCTATTCCTATGTGGACGAGGAAATGCGTAACAGGCTGCAAGTGCGCCTTATTACCCGCACCCTTGCTTTTCATGTAGGATAATCTTTTAGCCCATGCGGGGAGCGTGTCCCCTTTCCACGCTTCCCGTTATGGGCTATTTGTCGTTCCGCAAAAGCATATCCGCTGTTGATGTGCTTTTGCAGGCCGACAAAGCCTATTGTTCTTTGACAAAGAAAGCGGCCTTTGGTGCGCAGCATAACAGGCAAACGGGTACATTCCGTCTGTACCGAGCCAGTCGGCGGGTACGCCATGACAGCTTTTCCCCATAGGGGAAAAGCCGAGCGAGAACTACCGCGCCGTAAAACAGGTTTAGCAGCTTGTGGGCGACGACATACAAGGCGGCACAATGATACTCCCGCGTTGAACACCCTCAAAGTATTGCGCGGCGCACCCATAAGCATGGGCCGGGGTGAAACTCCCGTGAGGTTGCAGCTAACAACCGCCCGTTTTTGCCTTTTGACGAATATAGTTTATCCATACAGGAAAAGGAGGTTTTTCTAATGGATAAAAAACAGACAATTACAACCGAACGCAAAATAGGGAAAATCACCTATCTTGTTCAAGCGTTGCCGAGTGAAAAGGCAACCGATACAATCCATAAAAAGATTGAGAAACTCATTGTAAAGGATTTGCAGAAAAAGCCCGGAAATCCGGGATTTTTAGCGTCCGAGTAGTGCATTAGGCGGCGGGATATGGTATAATGATAGCAACACATTATACCTGTTTATTCGGCTGTCGGAAAGGAGGACTAATGTTACAGTCGAATAAAATCACCGCCCTTTACTGCCGTTTAAGTCAAGAGGATATGCAAGCCGGAGAAAGCGGAAGCATACAGCACCAAAAAATGATACTTCAACGCTATGCGGACGAACACCATTTTTTGAACACAAAGTTTTTTGTGGACGACGGATTTTCCGGCGTGAGTTTTGAGCGCGAGGGGCTGCAAGCGATGTTGCAGGAAGTGGAAGCCGGACGAGTGGCGACGGTCATTACCAAAGACCTTTCCCGTCTTGGCAGAAACTATCTGAAAACGGGCGAACTCATAGAGATTGTATTTCCCGAAAACGGAGTACGCTATATCGCGATCAACGACGGAGTTGACACAGCGCGGGAGGATAACGAGTTTACCCCCTTGCGGAACTGGTTTAACGAGTTTTACGCCCGCGACACAAGCAAGAAAATCCGCGCAGTTAAACAGGCACAGGCGCAAAAAGGCGAGCGCGTCAACGGGGAATATCCATACGGCTATATCCCAGACCCGAACAACCGCCACCACCTTATACCCGACCCGGAAACCGCGCCGATTGTCAAACAGGTTTTCGCTATGTTTGTTAGCGGCGTGCGTATGTGCGAAATCCAAAAATGGCTTGCGGAAAACAAAGTCTTGACGATTGGAGCGTTGCGCTATCAGCGTACAGGACAGGCGCGGTATCAGCGGGCAATGATCGCCCCCTATACTTGGCCGGACAAAACGCTCTATGACATATTAGCAAGGCAGGAATATTTAGGGCATACCATAACCGCGAAAACTCACAAGGTATCCTACAAGTCGAAAAAGACCCGGAAGAACGAAGAAGAACAACGCTATTTCTTCCCAAACACCCATGAGCCGCTTGTTGACGAGGAAACCTTTGAACTTGCGCAAAAGCGGATTGCTACCCGCCACCGCCCGACAAAAGCAGCGGAGATTGATATTTTTTCCGGCTTGCTGTTTTGCGCTGGTTGCAGACATAAGATGTATTACCAACAGGGCGTAAATATCGAGCCGCGCAAGTTTTCCTATTCTTGCGGCGCATGGCGCAACAGGGCAAGGACAGGCAGCGAGTGTACCTCTCATTATATCCGCAAAAACGTACTTCTTGATTTAGTGCTGGAAGATATGCGGCGGGTTTTGCGGTATGTTAAGGAACACGAACAGGACTTTATCTGTAAAGCTACCGAGTACGGCGACATGGAAGCGAGAAAGGCATTAGCGCAGCAGCAAAAGGAACTTTTCAAAGCACAGGCGCGTATGACCGAACTTGACACGCTTTTCCGCAAGCTGTATGAGGACAACGCATTAGGCAGACTGACAGATGAACGGTTTGTGTTTCTAACTTCCGGCTATGAGGACGAAAAGAAATCCCTTGCCGCAAGGATAGACGAGTTACAACAGCAGATCGCAACCGTTACCGAGCGAAAAAGGGATATATCAAGGTTTATTCAGATTGTCGGGAAATACAGCGACATACAGGAATTGACCTATGAAAACGTCCATGAGTTTATCGACCGTATTTTGATACATGAATTAGACCGGGAAACCAACACCCGGAAAATCGAAATCCATTATAGCTTTGTCGGACAGGTTGATACCGAGCAGGAGCCGACGCAAGTTGTCAACCATGACCGCCGCAACATGGTAGATGTAAAAAGTATCGCTATCTAACCCCAGCAAAGGTCGCTCCACTCCAACCATCATCGGTAAAATGAACAAGATTCGTAAAGCCATGTTTTATAGCATAATCTTCAAGCATTTGCTTTTGATGAACGATACTGTTACTCTCTCCAGCATTATCATCATCACGAGACAGTCTTTCATACAAAGCAGTAATGCCATTGCTTTTATCTTTTTTTCTTCTCATGCTGAACTCCTTTCTTCAATTCCTATCCACTCCTTACGCTCACAAAATATCACATCGGTGTAGGCTTTCGGCGGGGACGTGAAATGTTCCGAAATATCAGATACAACAGAATAACTTTGTCCCTCGGCCAGTTCCGGCAGGGTGTTCAGCACTTCTTCCTCGGTATCTGCTTTCAGGGTGGAGCGGAACCGCTGGTCGATTTCTTTCCAACCGGGAACAAGCGCGGTCTTTCCCTTGGCGGTGAACTCGTTCCCGGTGCAGGAGAACACAGCAGTCACAGTTTCGTACTCATGGGGTGCAGCCACAGCGCAGAGCAGCTTGGAGCAGACAAGGTTCATCAGCTTGCACTCACTTTCCGCAAGGCCGGTGAAGCCCTGTTTTACAAATTCGGCCGTGGGAAGGATGGCGTGGTGGTCCGATACCTTTTTGCTGTTCAGCACTCGGCCTACTTCCGCAGTCAGCGCAAGTCCTTGGGCAAAGGGCAGCAGCCTCAGCAGGTCAGACACAAGATGTTGTACCGTCTGGCCCATATCCTCGGTCAGATATTGGCTGTCCGTGCGGGGATAGGTCAGCAGTTTCTTTTCGTAAAGCTGCTGGGCGTAATCAAGGGTCTGTTTTGCGGTAAAACCGAACAGACGGTTTGCTTCCCGCTGCAAGGTGGTCAGGTCATAGAGCTTGGGCGGCTGTTCTGTCTTTTTCTCCCGCTTGACAGAAGAACAGATAGCAGATGCCCCGGCACAGGCTTGTCTCAAAGTGTCGGCCTCGTCCATGCTGGCAATGCGTCCACTGCCCGCTTTCAAACTGCCGGACTGGATGCCGACCGTATAATACTTTTCTTTCTGGAAGCGCAGGATTTTTGCATCCCGGTCCACCAGCATTTTCAGTGTCGGGGTCTGCACCCGGCCCACCGTCAGGGTCTTATGGTACAGCACCGAAAACAACCGCGTTGCATTGATGCCCACCAGCCAATCCGCCTTTGCACGGCAGAGGGCCGATTGATACAGAGCATCATAATCCGAATCCGGGCGCAGGTTTGCAAAGCCCTCCCGGATAGCGGCATCCTCCATGCTGGAAATCCAGAGCCGCTTCACAGGTTTCGTGCAGCCGGCCATTTGGTAGACGAAGCGGAAAATCAGTTCTCCCTCCCGGCCTGCGTCGGTCGCGGCGGTCACACTGTCCACATCCGAGCGGTTGAGCAGGGCGCGGACGATTTCAAACTGCGGTTTCTTTTCGTCCGGTACGATGAACTGCCACGGCTGGGGCAGGATGGGCAAATCCTCATACCGCCACTTACAGTATTTTTCATCGTACTGGCCCGCTTCCGCAAAGGACACCAGATGCCCGATGCACCAGCTGACAAGATACCCGCCGCCCTGCCAGTAGCCGTTTTGCTTTTCATCGGCCCCGATCACGGCGGCGATGCTGCGGGCTACACTGGGCTTTTCGGCAATCACCAGCTGAAAACTCATGTTTCGTCCTCCTGTCCGTCCTCTGAATGAATTTCGATTTCAGCCGGTTCCTCGTCTGCATCCTCATCCTCACCAAAATCGTACTCGTCCAGATCATCGTGCCCGGTGGTGTCGGCCTTGGGTTTGCGGAACTTGAAATAATAGAGGGCCGCGCCACCGCCCGCCAGAGCCAGCATCAGCAGGATCATCAGACTGCCCATGTTGGACTTGGGCTTTTCCTGCGGCGTTTCGGTGTCGGTTTTCACCGCTTCCGGGGCCGTGCAGTTGCGCAGGCTCTTTTCACACAAGGGGCAGTTTTCGTTGACGTTTCCGGCCTCACATTTCACCGTGCAGGTACAGACTTCGGCGGCCTGCGGTTCTTCATCCAGCAGGGCCAGCAAGTCGGCATCGTCCACTTGGTTCAGGAAGTGAACGGACGTTTCCTTGTCCTCGTTGGCACGGTCAATGAGAATGTAAAAATAATTCCCGGCCTTGGTGGTCACGGTGATAAGCTGCTTGTCGCCGTAAAAATCATCCACCAGTGTTGCGTTGCCTTTGGGCGTGATGGACACGCCCTCCGGCTCCATGCCGCCCGTAGTCGGTTCTTCTTCGATAATCTCCGGCAGAGGTTCCGGGGCTGGGTCAGAGCCGCTTGCAAAAGCAGGCATGGAGAACGAACAGAGGCAGAACAGGATAGTCAGCAGTCCGGCAGCGAAGCGGTTCCAGTTATCAGGTTTCATCGGCGGCATCCTCCTGTTTGTGGTACGGGGTGACGGTGGGTGCAGCGTTCAGCGCACCGCTGCGCAGGAAGGCCGCGAACTCGTCCGGCTTCATGTTCATGCTGCGCACCAACTGAATGATCTGCAAATTTTCCTGTTCGGTCTTTGCAGCTTCCAGTTCTTTCAACTGCTGCTGGTATTCAGAGATTTTTTCTTTGAGCCGTTCAATATCGCGCTCAATGCGGGAAAGTCTTTTTACCATACAAAATCCTTTCTGGCGTCACGGTAAACGCCCATAGCTGTAAAAATGTTCCTGCCAATATTTTGAGTTGATGTTCGTGTAGGAGATGGGGTCGCCGCAGTGCAGCATGATGGAATTGCCCACATAGATGCCGCAATGGCTCACGCCGGGGGTATCGTAGGTTCCCTTGAAAAACACAAGGTCGCCCGGTTTGACCTGCGCCGTCGAAACAGGAGTGCAGAGGTTGTAAAGGCCCTGTGCGGTCTGGCGGCCCACGTTCCAGCCGGAGTGATTCAACACCCACGAAATGTAGCCGCTGCAATCAAAGCTGGTGCTGGGCGAACTGCCGCCCCACACATACGGGTAGCCGATGTACTTTGTTGCTTCCTCCATCATAGCGGCAAACCTATCATCCTTTAGCGCTTCCGGGGGAATATCGTAGTAGGTGGGCTGCTTGATGGTGGACGCATTGGGGTATTGCGCTTTGCCAAACAAATCCGGCCGGTTACCCAGCGTGCGCATATAGAGCGAATAGGCACTAAGCTGTTCTTCGGTCAGTACTTCCACGGGCAGATGGGATAAATCCTTGTTCTTCAGCTTGACCGTGCAGATGTAGTATTCATACGGTTCTTGATAGGTGATAACCTGCGGCACACCATACGGGCCAATAATGACCATCATTTTTGTACGGTAACGTATCTGCATGGTCACGGTCTCGGTCAGGATGTACTGCTTTTCAAAGAGCATTTCAAGTTCGCCCTGCACCTCGGCCAATGTAAAAACGCCATCATGGAGCGCGGACAAAATCGAGATCAGCACATAGGGGTCATGCTCGATTTCGTCCAGATAAAAATGGTATTCATCGTAGTTGTGGGTGGCCTCGTAGGTGTCCAGATACCGTTGTAACTTTTGTTCCAGCTTGGCGTAGGCTTTCTCGGCACCCAGCATATCCTTGTCCTTGGAAAAGTAAGAGGATGCCGTTACGCCGGTTCCAGCGGTGCCCGCCATCACGGTGCAGGACTGCAACCCCGTTATCAACAGCAGAGCCAGCAGACCAAACACCGCCACAATCAGAATGGTTTTCCAGTTCTGTGCTGCAAATTCGGCCACTCGTTCGCCGCCCTCGGCCGCCAGCTTTGTTACCCGGAAACCGTTCTCTGCGGTGGCGGCTGCACCCTGCGCGGCGGCTTGGCCGGCCTGCCGTGCAGCTTTGGCATACTGCTGTTTGATACGCCGTTTCTGCCACATCCGGGAAATGGGGTTGCTGGCCGCCTGTGCAATTTGCGGATTGTCCCGCAAAGACTTCTGGTAGAAATACTCCGCATTGGCAGACATGAGCTGACGCTCTGCCTTTTCCACGGCCTTGTAGGGCTTCATCTTGTGGTGCCGGATGCCGCTGCGGATGACCTTGGCGGTCTGATGCTCCACCAGTTCTTCACCCTTGTGGCCACCCTCCACACCCACATTTTCGTGTTCGACTTCATGGATTTTTCCGTGAGCGAACAGCAACGCTTCTGATAGCGGGCGGCTGGCCGGGTTTGGTTTCAGGCTGGGCGGGCCTTTGTCCTGCCGCTCAAAGCGCAGGGTGGATTTTGCCTTGCCGTTGGCAACATCGTAGACTTTTTCCTTGACCGGGACACGCTTTTTGGGCAGAGCAGCGCGGGCTGAATCCAGCTTGTCAGCCTTTGCTTCCGCTTTTTGAATAAACGGCTGCAACGCCGGGTCTGCCCGGTCTTCTTCGGTCAGTTCCAGACGGGAAGCAGAGCGGTGCAGGCCATCTTCGCTCTCGGCGGTTTCCGCAGCTTGCTTGGTCTTTTTCCTTGCCTTGTGCTTGTCCTTGATGTCCTCGGCCCGTTCTAAGATTTTTTCAGCCTTGCCCTCGGCATCCGTGGAGTAGTCCTGTTCCGCTTCCCGACTGGAAACATTCTCTACAGTGCCGTCCGCTTGATTTTCCACCACCAGACCGTCACGGGTCATGGTCTGGGTGACTTTGGCTTTCGCCTGCAATTCTTTCAAAGTTCTTCACCTCCCATCGGACAGCTGCCCGTTTCAATGTCCGCAATGTATTTGAGAATCGGGAATACCTGCGGCGGCGAAACCGCATTGCCCAGCGTTTTCATCCGCTTGCTGCGGTTCGGCACATCTTCGGTCAAACGCGGGATGTCGGCGGGTTCTTCGGCCCAAAGGGAATGTCCGTCCATTTGCGCGGGAAACCCATCAGCCACTCTACCCAGTCCGGGTTGAGGTAGGGCTTTTCCAGCGTGGTGGGGGTCATCCGGTAGACCACATGGGAAAGCCGCGCCGTCCACGCCTTGCCGTCCTTGTTCATCTTGCGGTAGCTGCCGTTCGCAGAGATTTGGATGTCCAGTCCCTTGCCCACATCCCCGGTGTCGCTGGCAAGGGGCGTGGGAAGCAGCGGAGCCGATGATGAATACTCGTTTCCGCTCGTGCCACGCGCCAACGGCAGCAGCAGGTAATACGAAAACCCGAACATCGTAACCTGCCTGCTCCAAGTCAATGAGCGTTTTGTCGAGCCCCATATGGAGGAAGCCAGCAACATTTTCTCCAAGCACCCAACGGGGCTGCAATTCCCGGATAACCCGCAGCATTTCGGGCCACAGGTAGCGTTCATCGTGGAAGCCGCGCTGCCGCCCTGCGGTGGAGAACGGCTGGCACGGGAAACCACCTGAAATGAGGGTGACGGTGCGAAGTCCTGTTTTTTCAAAGAAAGCCTCCTTTGTTACGGTGGTGATGTCCTGAAAGCGGGGCACCTCCGGCCAGTGGCTTGCCAGCACAGCGGCGGGGAAGGCTGCCCACTCGCATTGACAGACCGAAGTGAAACCCGCTGCTTCCGCGGCAAGGTCGATGCCGCCGATGCCGGAAAACAAACTGAAATGCGTTAGGCTCATAGCTCCACCACCTCGCTGAGCCGGGTGGTCATAATTTTGTAAAGCTGGGTGTTTTTCGGGATGGGGTTTGAGAACGGCAACACCACGTTCTCAAAAATCAGCAGTCCCTCGCCCGGTTCGGAATTATCAATGTACTTCTGCTGGTCTGCGGAGAGGTTCAGCCGTTCCGAAAGGATTTTGCGGTCGCCGGATGCCTGATTCAGCAGCGTGATGAAGTCGCTGTTTTCCAGAATGTTCTCAATCTCCGGGGAAGAAAGAAGGTCCTTCACATTCTGGGTGGCGCCCGTGGGCACGCCGCCCCATTTGCGGAAGCGCTTCCAGATTTCTGCGGAATAAGCAGCGGTCTGTTCTTCTTTCAGGAGCAAATGAAACTCATCCGCAAAATACCATGTGGCGCGGCCTTGGCTACGGTTCTGGGTGACGCGGCCCCATATCTGGTCTTGGATAATGAGCATCCCCAGTTTTTTTAACTGCTTACCTAACTCTTTGATGTCAAAGGCCACAAGCCGGTTGTGGATGTCCACATTCGTTTTGTGGTT
This sequence comes from Butyricicoccus sp. OF27-2pH9A, assembly GCF_027693185.1. Classification (NCBI taxonomy): domain Bacteria; kingdom Bacillati; phylum Bacillota; class Clostridia; order Eubacteriales; family Butyricicoccaceae; genus Butyricicoccus; species Butyricicoccus sp. OF27-2pH9A. The sequence continues at coordinate 7,374 of NZ_JAQEXK010000019.1, read as the reverse complement.
AAACACGTTCAGCGAGCCGGACACATACAGGTCCAATGCCTGCGCTACCCGGTCCGCTTCCGGCAAGTGTTGGTCGAGCAGGGCTTGGTGCAAATCGGAGAGGATGGGCATATTCTCCGGGCAGGGGCTCGCCAGATAGGGGCGGTAGATGGCTTTCACGGCACGGTCTATCACGGTGCGCTCAATCGCTTCCAGACCTGTTTTGCCGCCCATGACCAGCTCACAGAACGACAGCACAAAATCCGATTTCAGGGCAAGCGGACTATCATCCTCGGAGTAGTTGAGGTTGATGTCCAGAGGATTCACATAGTCCTTGCTGGTGGGCGAAAGTTTGATGACCTGCCCATGCAGCCGCTTGACCAGCGGATAATACTCGGCTTCTGGGTCTGAAATAAAAATATCGTCAGCAGTCGTTAAAAACACACTGACGATTTCAGACTTGCAGCTCATGGATTTGCCGCTGCCGGGCGTACCCAGCTTTAGGCCGTTGGGACACCGGGCCTGCTTGCGGTCCAGCATGATCATGTTGTGGGATTTTGCGTTGATGCCGTAGTACATGGCCGCGCCGCTCTGGAAAAGCTCCTGCGTCACAAAGGGCACGAACACCGCCACGTTGGAGGTGGTAAGGCTGCGCTGAATCTTTATCTGGTTGATGCCCAGCGGCAGGCTGGACACAAGGCCCTGTTCCTGCTGGTAGTCCAGCCGGACAAGCGAGCAGTTATACTTCTGTGCCACACCTGCGGCTTGGAACACATCGTTGCCCAGCTTTTGCTTGGTGTCGGCCACATTCAGCACAAGAAAGGTCAGCATGAAAAGCCGTTCGTTCCGGGTCTGCAATTTGTTCAGCAGCTTTTTGGCGTCCTCGCCGTAAGTGGCAAGGTCGCTGGGCAGGATGTCCATGTCGTACCCGGAACGGACAGCCTTTTTCTGCTCCTGAATCTTCATGGCGTCAAGGTCTGTGATCTTCCGCTTGATGGTTTTGATGGCCTCGGTCTGGTCGATGGCCTGCACATGGAGATTGACGAGAATGCCGCTTTCCGTTTTGAGAAAATCGGCCAGCATTTCATCCGAAAGTTCCGGCGCAAGGATTTGTAAAAAGCTCACAGCTCCATATTTGCCGCCCAGTCCAAAAGTCTTGGCCGTGCCGAAGCAGAGGGAGGACGGGGCCACAAAATCCTTAGTGGACAGGCCGGAGGGCGCCAGCCAGTCCCAGTCAAAGCGGAACGGTTCCCCGTCCGGGTGGAAGATGCCGTGCAGAACTTCCAAACGCTCCTGCCCGTCCATGACGTGCGCCGCGCAGCCCATGGTCTTGAAATAGCCCAGCAGGTCAAGACCAATGCGGGTCAGCCGCGCCCGTGCGGTTTTTAGATTGTCTGCCTCGATGGTGAAGGTCAGGTACTTGGTTTTGACAATGCCGTTGTTTCCGCTGGCAAGCTGCTTTTGCAGGATGGCGGTGTACTCGGCGCGGATGTCGTCAAAATCATCCCCCTGCGGTGCAATCTCAAAACTTTTTGCGTACTGCACCGGGTCAACCTTGCGATTGAGAAACGAAAGCTGCACATGGATGGAGGCATCCACATAGTTGTAGAGGTCGCACAGGTGTTCAAAGATGGCGGTCCGTGTTTCCGGCTGGGCCAGCTGATAACTGATGTCCTCAAAGGCAATGCACTTGGAGAACGTGCGGCGGCCAATGCGGCACACACCGTCCGGGTAGATGGCCTCATACGGGATGGTGGCCTGTGCCGTGCGGGGCTTGCCGTCACCCTTGTACTTGCGGAGAACGGCATCAATTTCTTTTTTCTGGGCGCGGGTGAGCTTTTTGGGCTTTTCGGTTTCGCGGGGTATCGTTTTTCTGGACAATGGCCTTTACCTCCTGTTCCATTTTGTATTGCCGCACAAGGGCGGCGTAAGCATTGTTGGTCTGATAGGGCCTTTCCTTGGGACGGATAAAGCAGCACTGAATCATTTGCTGAATCACTACTTCAAGGGGCTGGCCGTGCCGCTCGAACAGAGCGAACAGCAGCCCCGGCAGCATGGCAAAAATCATCAGCAGGGCCGCTGCACTGTTGGAAAGATAGTTCCGGGTCAAAAAATAAAGCGGTCCGCCCGTTAAAAGCGCACCGCCGAAGCAGACCAGCTGCCGCTTGGTCAGCCCGAATAAGACTTTGGATTTTACATGGGTCAAATCTTTGGGAACGGTCACATACGCCATTCAAACGCTCCTTTCTCAATGGGCACCGAATACGGACTTGCTGATGCTGCCGGTCTTGAACAGACAGAAACAGAGCAGCACGGTGTAGCCCATGCAGCCCCAGATAGCCCCGGCAATGTCCGCCGCGCCCGAAATGTTGCGTATCAGCACCGCATAGATGCCAACGACAATCATAATCAGGAACGCTTGGAAACCCAGCGCCAGCAAAGACTTCAAGTAGTTCTGCCCGGTGCTGCGCCACGCGCTGCTGCCCATGGTCGCCAGCGGGATAGGGCCTAACGCCGTGACCACATAAATTTCAATCATGCGGCCGTAGGTCACAAGGAAGATGCAGATGGACAGGATGTTCATGGTCAGGCCCACAACAAGGGTCTGAAACCATAGGCTGAGCAGACTGCCGATGGTCATGCTTTCCAACTGAAATTCCAGTCCGGGTATCAGGCGGTCAAAGTGGATGGATGTTTCACCGATGATAACGCCGGAACTTTGGTTGACAACGCTCTGGGTGGCATCGAACACACCCATAACGATATTCCATGTGTTGCTGACAATGAGGATGGCAAAAGCAGATTTGAAAATCCAGCGGAAGAACATGGAGGTGTCAAAGTCGTGCATATTGTTCTTTTCGGTAATCATCTGGATAAGCTCATGGCACATCACAAGGGCAAGGATAGCCGCTGCAATGGGCAGCACCACCGTTTCGGAAAGACTGCGCAGCATATTGAAGATGCCGCTGTTCCACGCCTGCGGGGTAGAGCCGACATCCGAAGCGATTTCGCCCACTTTGGCGTTCACGTTATCGAACAGGCCGGAGAGGTTGCCCGTGATGCCATCTATCAAAATGCCTTTTATCCATTTCTCGATGATCTCACTAATCAAGCAAAGATACCTCCTTTCCCGCGCCCTCCCATGTGAGCGGGAGAGCGCGGAGTAGGATTTTAAGTGTTAGTTGTTCGGAAAATTGTGGGCAGCGATGCAGGACTTAGCCCAGCAGCCCGGACAGCAGCGGGACAAGGGTCACGCCGATCAGGGCAACGCCGCCGCCCGCGACCAGCTGCTTCACACCCTGGCTCTTACTGCCGGGGTTATCCTGTCCATAACCCTCCAACAGGTTGATGCCGCCCCAGACACACAGGGCACCGCCCAGACCGACCACGATGGTCTGCAAAGTATCGACTGCACTGTTGAAAAATTCCATAAGGTCCTCACTTTCTGCCGCCTGTTCTGCGGCACTCAAAATAAAAATCATTCGACTGCATTTTCGTCCGACAAGTCAATTTCATACAGGTCAAAACTTTCGTCCTGTGCGACCACCTGCTGCCGCTTCCGGCGCAGGGTGGATAAGAACCTGTCCACATCAAAGGCGTTTTTCTTGTCCGCGTCCGCAAGGTACTTGTAGTGCGGGTGCTTGGTGATGTCGAACTTCTCCGAGAAGAACGGCCTCACACCCCGCAGCTGCAAAATACATCTGCCGCCGTCCATGATTGCGATTTCGTCCTCTGACATCAACGCCTTTCCTAATTTTTGATAGTTCAGTCCGTGGGAGGTTTGAGAACCCCGGTTCTCGCTGGTGTTGAAACTGTCGATGGTTTCTTTCCCCAGCGCATCGGAGATCTCTTTGGCATTCTTGCCCCGCCCACTCAAAAAGAGAACAGAATCGCAGTTGTCCGAAATGATTTCGGCCGCATCCTTGTAGATAGCTTTCAGCTGCGACTGGCTCTGCAAAATGATGGATGCCGAGATTTCCCGGCTGCGGATGGTGGCAATCAGCTTGTCGAAGTTGGGAATCTGCCCGAATAGCGATAGGTAAGCCTCTGGCGTTTCCACCTCGGGCTTTTCCCCCGCTCCACACCGTGCGTGATAGTTTCCCATCACACGGCGTTCCACCGACTAAGATTACTTTTTAGTGCCTATATAGTCCTCGAATTGTATTTCCTCCAACTCTCTGTGTTTTCGGAGTTTATTGATTTTATCTTTCATTTCTTCGGTCAACTGTAAGTCTTTAAGCAACTTTCCAATTTTTACAGGATTCGTTGCTCCAACCAGTTCTGACACCTCTTTTGACAGGATAATCAAATTCCTGTAAGTGTCGTTTCGCTCTCCCTTACATGGTTTGATATGCACACATACCATATCTGATATTGACAGGGCATTGTGCGTTACCGCACATTTGCCTTTTTGTGCGATATATCTCGAAAGAGCGTTGTCTGCCATCTCCAACGTAGGGTAGAGATGTGCATTTTCCATCATGTATTTCATAACATCGTAGCTGATACAGTTTTCGATGTCTGAATACTTCCTCACATATTTATTGACTTCACGCCTTTTATATTTGGGGTATTCATAAGCCACATATCCAACAGGGATAATCATTCTTCCCTTTATCCATCGGAACTGCTTAGACTTTCCATACTTTTCCTGAATAAACTTGCTGGTTATCTCGCCTTGACGTTCTATGGGGTAACAGCGGTTATTATGATTCATGCCGTTACTTTTTCCCGTTACTTTAAAGGCGATTTCCGCAAAGTCTGCTGATACCATAGTTGCCATACAGTAATAGTTGTGCATTCCCATAACCATTGCATTATAAAGACTTATATTTCGGTCTATCTCGCTTTGTTTGCTCGGATTCTTTATGTCTTTCCAAACGTCACTTAGCTTTTTAATGACCTTTGCTTTACTCTTGTCTGCCATGTGGGAACGTATTACCCACTTACTGCCTTTTGGTACAACCTTAAATTTGATACCGAGGAAAGTAGTGTAATTCTTCCGCAAGTTTGTGATACCCGACTTTTCTCCACTGGTCTGTAAATGCAGATTTTCTGCCAACCAGAGTTTTGTGGCACACATTACCTTTTTCGCCATTGCATAATCCCGACAGAATAGCTTAAAATCATCTGCATACCTTACGATATACATTTCTTTCAAATCGGTTTTTGCTCTCAGCTTATTCCATTTCTGCGTTCTGTCTACTGTGAGGACGTTTCCCTCTTTATCAGTCTTGTTAAACTCTAAACCTGTTTTACCCTCTTTGATTTTGAACATTTCCCACTGACTGGCAATCCACCAGTCCAGTTCATTCAATACAACATTTGCAAGAAGTGGGGATAGAATCCCCCCTGTGGTGTACCCGTTTCGGGAGTGATTATAATGTCATTGAACAGGATTTCCGCTTTCAGCATCTGCTTGATTATCATAATCAGCTTTCTGTCCTGTATGCCGATTCCCCACAACTGCCGAATCAACTTACTGTGGTCGATATTATCAAAGAAGCCAACAATGTCTACATCTACTACAAAGTGCAGATTCTGCAACTGTGCCATTTTATAGCATTGTGCGATTGCATTCTGCGTTGACCGATATGGTCTGAAACCATTGTTCCGCTCATGAAATTTCGCTTCACAAATCGGCTCCAGTATCTGTAAGATACACTGTTGTATCAGTCTGTCCCAAATACTCGGAATCCCTAATGGGCGGGTTTTTCCGTTGTCTTTCGGGATTTCAACTCGTCTAACCTTTTTTGGCTGATAATAGTTCAACTTATTTCTGACGGTTTTAATGACCGATTCGATGGGCAGTGACTGTATCGCTACAATCGTTTTCCCATCTGTGCCGGGAGTTTTGCTCCCACTGTTTTTACAGATATTTCGATATGCAAGTATGATATTCTGCTCTGACACAATCAACGGCATGAGCCTGTCAAATGTCTTTCCATTCTGGCTGTCCTCAAATAATCGGTAGCCTGTTTCTTTAGCGTCATACCTTTCTGCATTTCGCTCTGCTTTGTTTACAATTCGTTTTGCCATAGTAACCAGCTCCTTATCAGAGAATGATTTTTTCTTAGTCGCACCACGACAGCTATGAAAATCTCCATTTTGGTGATTACTATATAGGTATGAAAGAAAATCTTAGTATCGGCTTGAGGCTATCCCTCCACCGCTTATTGTTACGGCTTCACAGGTACTGTGCCTCTACTCTCACAGCCACTAATGCACTTATTATAGAAAGGCTCTTTTAATCCCTTTCCTTTTCGATACAACTACGGTACTTTTTCCGCTGATACAGTCAGCTCCCGTATTGGCTGCTTTCCACGTTCCGCATAACTTAGGATTGTTGCCACTTAGGTCGTTCCTTTAGCCCTGCAAGCATTATCTTCGAGCGAATCCATCAAGATACCTGTGTCCTGTAAACACAGAGGGCATTTCACACTAACAACTTTTACTTTGCCCCGCTTGCGTACCCATTGGTACACTTGCATTTCTGCAAGCCATTCGTTTAGAGCCGTACATTCGGAATCTTTGTCAGACCGCCTTTTTGGTCATTCTAACCATATGGCAACCCCACCCGCACTGTCACACACAACCCGTACCTCTACGAATCTTTCCTCGCCATTAAGCGTTAGGGTGTGCTTCGCACGACTTCCCCGAGCTTATAACCCCAACCGTCTGTATTCGGCTGACGCTATTCGGAGTATTAGTGAATCCCCTTCAGGGCGTTACCCCGTCATTTGAGATTTCAGTTATGCAGTTCTCTAAAACCACATTTATTTAATTGTTTGTGACTTTAGGCTACGCTTTTGTCGGTTATTCCCACCGTTTTAGGCGTAGAACGTGTCACACTGTTGGCGAACTCGTCCAGAATCAGCCGAACATGGACAGGCAGCCGACCGCCGTATTTATCATCCGCACGGTCACACAGCAGGTTGATAAGCTGGCTTTGGAGCATGGCGAGAATGAAGTTGAAGGTAGTGTCCGTGTCGCTCATAATCAAAAACAGCACGGTCTTTTCATCCCCGATGGTGTCCAACTCCATTTCATCGTCCTCCATCAGCTCCCGCACTTCCCGGATGTCAAATGGGGCTAAACGGGCACCGCAGCTTATCAGGATGGAGGAACGGGTCTTGCCCGCCGACAGCAAAAACTTTTTGTACTGCCGGACGGCGAAGTGGTCCGGGTCTTTCTGTTCCAGCCGTTCAAACATGAGGTCCACTGGGCTTTGAAACTCCGGGTCGTCCTCGCGGGCTTCACTGGCATTTATCATTTCCAGCAGGGTGGTGAAGTTCATTTCCTCTGCCGGGGCCTCGTACCAGATGTAGCCGATAAGCGCGGTGTAGAACAGCCGTTCCGACTATAGTGATAGGTAATCCTTTGAAGTTATCGCCG
>NZ_JAQEXK010000018.1:48533-50094 GCF_027693185.1 Butyricicoccus sp. OF27-2pH9A | reverse complement strand
TTAGACACGTTCGCAGAACACTGGGACAAGAAATATCCTAAGATTTCTCAGTCGTGGAGGGATAACTGGGCAAATCTCAGTACCTATTTCAAGTTTCCTCAGGCACTCCGACGGCTGATCTATACGACCAACACTATCGAAGGCTTCAACCGTCAGCTCAGGAAGGTAACCAAGTCGAAATCCGTGTTTCCGACCGATGACAGCCTTTTCAAAATGCTGTATCTGTCGATAATCGACATCACGAAAAAGTGGACCGGCCGCCGGCAGGACTGGAGCATGATTCACGCCCAGCTGGCAATCTATTTTGAGGATCGGATGCCTGATTAACAATCCGGCTCGAAGGGCAAGGGGCGCTACGCCGCCGCCGAGGCTCCAATGGACGAGGGTGCCCCTTGACTTCCACCTTGGTTGGCGTTATGTTGTAGACAAGGCGGGCGCAGCCAACGCCGCTCCCGCCTTGAAATATAAGTTCTATTTTACACCGCATTTTGGCGGTTACACAGAATTCGGGATAGTCCCTATTTTCCCGCGTTTTTGTTCTCGGTTTGTACTTCAAAAACCAATACAGTTCATCCATTTCCACGATCTTTGGTGTCTGTTTGGGCGCTGAATTCTCCTTGCAGCTGGCTTTTTTTATCCAATTCATCACATTGGATTTGTTCATGTGCAGAATCTTTCCAACACTTCGTCCGCTGATCCCGCCATAGTACATCTTTAGTGCCAGTTTTCGGGTTTCTTCCGGATACGTGTGCTGTTTAGGGTTTATTGTGTAGTATTTGCCGCACTCCTTACATTTGCAGCGTTGACTTCCTGACCCATTATATCCTGCTCGTACCTGATTTTCAGTTTTTCCACATACCGGGCATTTCTTCCATGCCTCTACTGTCATCTTTTTCATAGCTCTATTTTACCACTATATCTTTCATTTGGACACTCTTGCTGTTTGAGAATCCTGTTTCGGTCCGGTGACGCCCAAAGTGCCCGGATCGATCCTGCAGCTGCATCATGATGCGATCGTTATCGCAGATGAGGCAGCGCTCAGCCTGTGCGGTGACTTTATCTGATTTCTGATCATATCAGCGGCGGTATCACCGCCTCGAAACCCGAAGTGCAGTTTCGTCTCTTTCTGTGCTTTGGGTTTTGCTGATTTTTCGCAAGGGAGGTGCGGTATGGCTCGTGTTACCGATATGACACATGGCCGTCCGATACGACTGATTCCGCTGTTTTCCCTGCCGCTGATGCTGGGAAGTGTATTTCAGCAGTTGTATACCATTGTAGATACGATTATTATCGGACGTGGTGTCGGCATGCAGGCTCTGGCGTCCATCGGTGCGGCGGATTGGATCAACTGGCTGGTTTTATGGGGACTGCAGGGCTTTACGCAGGGCTTTGCGATTCTCGCGGCACAGGAGTTCGGTGCGGGCGCATACGACCGGCTGCGTCGTGTACTGGCTATGATCGTTAAGCTGTCGTGCTGGTTCGGCATTGCGGTGACGATCATCAGTCTGCTGCTGGTAAGACCTCTGCTCACACTGCTGCGCACCGATCCTGCGGTGTTCGG
>NZ_JAQEXK010000018.1:0-48523 GCF_027693185.1 Butyricicoccus sp. OF27-2pH9A | reverse complement strand
GTTCGGCGGAGCACAGACGTACTTATATGTGCAGTTCGGCGGCTCGCTCATCATCATTGCGTACAATATGGCGGCGGCCGTGCTGCGCTGTCTGGGCGACAGCAGAACACCGCTGTTTGCGATTATCGCGGCGAGCTTTGCTAATATTGCGCTCGACCTGCTGTTCGTGATGGGCTTTGGCTGGGGCATTTTCGGAGCTTCGTTCGCAACCGTGCTGGCGCAGTTGATTGCGTTTCTGCTGTGTCTGCGTTCTCTGCGGCGGCTGCCGTTCGTGCAGCTGACAAAGGCTGACTGGAAGACCGACCCTGCCATTCTGCTGCACCTGTGCCGCCTCGGTATTCCGACCGGTCTGCAGATGAGCATGATCACACTGGGCGGCATGGTGCTGCAGTCCGTATTGAACGGCTTCGGCGTGGTGTTCGTAGCGGGCTATACGGCGGCAAATAAGCTGTATGGCATACTCGGAAGTGCATCGGTGGCGTTTGGCTATGCCATGACAGCTTATATGGGTCAGAACCGTGGGGCACGCAATGCCGCACGCATTGATGCGGGCATTCGGGCGGTGCTGGTACTTTCCATAGGATTTACTGCCGCTATTGTGGCGACCATGCTGCTGGCTGGCAAGCCGCTGCTGGGACTGTTCCTCTCGACTGAGGAAGCGGGCGCAGCAGATGCGCTTGCGGTGGCACACCGGTATCTTATGGTGCTGATGGCGTTTTTGTTTGCACTGTTCGTGCTGCAGGCGTATCGCTCCTCTCTGCAGGGGGTGGGCGAGATGACTGTGCCGACGCTCTCCGGCTTTGCGGAAATGCTCATGCGCATGGGCGCGGCGCTCGTGCTGCCGGTTTTCATTGGAAAGAGCGGTGTGTTTTTCGCGGAAGGCGTAGCATGGGTGTGTGCGGCGGCGCTCAATCTGGTCTGGTATTATATGCGGATTGGGAAGATCAAACGGGAGATGATGCAATAGCCTCTCGATCGAAACTGCACTTTTGATCGAAGCTCGATGAAAAGCCGCGCCCTGCGGGCGCGAAGGCTTTTCGACAAACCAAAAGACAGCGAGAGCTGTCTTTTTTGTTTGCAGAGCGGGTGATCGGTCTGGTCAGCCCTGCTCCTTTACGGAACAGCGCAGGGAAAACGACAAAAGGATGCCCTGCGCACGCATTGCGATACGCAGGGCATGAAAAAATGGGAATAGATTCAGGCAGAAACCATTTAGTAGATGGACGGCTTTTCCATCAGCTCGATCGCTTCCGGCTTGCCGGTCTGGCGGGAGAGAATGAGTGCATCGCCGGTGACACAGGCAACGTAGCCATCCCATGCGGACGGACCGTCCGGTGCACCGTTCAGCAGAGCCTTGGCCCATGCATCGAACTCAATGTCATACGCTTCGATAAAACGCTGCGACCAGTCGGTCATGATCGGGAAGCTGCAGGCTGCGCCCGAGCGCTTGACCACAGCCGACGGATCGGGCAGGCTGACCGTGCCGTCCTCACCGACTACCTGACACTGGATATCATAGGCATATGCGCCGTCGGTCTGTACCTCTACATCGATGCGCTGTCCTGAACGGGTGGTCAGCATCATGATCTGCGGGTTGAGCCAGTCCCCCTGCGTGTTTTTGCTTTGACGGACTGCCAGCACCTGCGCCTCAGCGTATTCATCGTCCAACAGCCAGCGGGAAATATCAATTTCGTGAATTGCAACACGCGTTACTGCGTAGTCGGTCGCAAAGCCGGGCGCCTGCGACATATTACGATGGCACGAGTGGATCATCAGCGGAGCGCCGATCTCTCCGGACTCGATCGCTTGCTTCATGGCAGCATAGCCGCGGTCATAACGGCGCATGAAGCCAACCTGCACCAGCCGTCTGCCGCCTGCAACCTCTGCGCGGATGATCTCCTCACATTCCTGTGCGGTCTGCGCCAGCGGCTTTTCACAGAATACGAATTTGCCCGCCTTGATGCATTCGAGCACATAGCCCGCATGGGACGGGTCTGCGGATGTGACGAGCACAGCATCTACTTCGGGGAGTGCGATTAGTTCTTCGCCGGTGGCGCAGCAGGTGATGCCGTACTGCTCTGCAACCGCTTGCGCAGACGGCTGATAATAATCCGCAACGGCAACCACGCGCGTTTCGGGAATCGTGTTCATCAGGCGTGCGATATGCTGTCTGCCGATCGCACCGCAGCCGATGACACCGACTTTGATTTCTTTGCTCATGTCAGAGTCCTCCTTCCGGTCTCTTGGGAAACAGAATGAATGGCGGTACCGGGCGGACAGATGCGTTCTCTGCCCGCCCCGTGATGCAACGATGATTATTCGTTCACCAGCATTTCGCCGGTTTCAAAGGATTCCTTGCAGCGGTATGCCGCCTGAGAAACCTTGGTGCCGTCGTAAACGGTAACACCGGGCTTGCGGCCCTCGTTGATGCAGGATACGAACTCCTGGATCTCATTGATATAGGCCTGATGCCAGCGGCTGAGGAAGTCCGGATAGTACTCCTCGCGTGCGCCGGAGCCGTCTACAATCTGAAGCAGGTTCTTTGCGCCGACATTTGCAATGCGCAGCGTGCCGTGCGTGCCGATGATCTCGGTTTCTACGTTGCAGCCTGCACCGTGGGTGCGGTTGGTGAACATGAAGCCCATTGCGCCGTTGTCCAGCTGTACGGTTGCGCAGCAGTTATCTGCGTCGTTCAGCTCACGGTACAGGTCAAACTCGAATACGCCGCCGATCGCCCAGACGCGCTTGACCTCTGCGCCGGTAAACCAGCGGATCAGGTCGAGGTCATGCACGCACATATCCAGATACTGGCCGCCGGAGTGCGGTGCAAACTTGAGCGTACCCTCGATGGTGGTGCGGGGGTCCTGCGTGTAGGAGCGGACGAGAACGACCTTGCCGATGTCGCCTGCATCGATGCGGCGCTTGGCCTCTGCGTAGGAATCATCAAAGCGGCGCATGAAGCCGAGCATGAACACCTTGTCCGGATGAGCCTCCACAGCCTTTTCTGCCAACTTGCACTTTTCAACCGTCGTGTCGAGCGGCTTGTCGCAGAAGCAGTGCTTGCCTGCATCCAGTGCGAGCTTGATGTGCTCGGCATGGAACATGGAGGGCGAAACGACAACGATCGCATCCAGATCCGGGTTCTTGACCATCTCAGCTACGTCCGTGTAGGTGTAGGGAACGTTCAGCTCCTCGGCTACCTGTGCTACGCGCTCTGCGTCCGTGTCGCAGATGGCGGTCAGCTCTGCGCCGGTGACATAATTTGCGATATTCTTTGCGTGCTCATAGCCCAGACGACCCAGACCGACCGAACCGATTTTTAAAGTTTTTGCCATGGTAACAGCATCCTTTCTTTGTTTACAGAAATTTCAGTATGTTTTTTGTTGGTGTTTTAGGTTGCCGCCTGTGCACCGCTGTGGAAAACAGTCAGCGGTGCGGGCGGCTCTATCTCATCACCCGGCAAGACCGAGAGGAGAGAACAGCAGGTAAACGCAGCACATCAGGCACAGTGCGCCGATGGCAGCAATCTTGCGGTATTTCCACGGTGTCAGATCGACAGCGCCGACATCCTGCATGACGTACGGCGTTGTACGCGGGCTGATCTTGCCGATCAGCAGCATGACCGCAACATTCAGTACGAACAGTACCGCAAGAACGTACAGGTAGTGCACATTCTGGAGTGCAGGGATGAATTTGGAAATGGAGTACAGAACAACGTGCATCACGATCGATACCTTGGCGGCACGAGCGGGAACGTTTCTGGTGAACAGACCGACGATGACCGCCGCCAGAATCGGCACGTTGAAGAATCCGAAGCAGGACTGGAGGAAGTCATACAGACCGGAGGGAGCAAAGCTGACGACCGGTGCCACGCAGATCGAAACGATGGCAAGCACGGTGCCGAAGATTTTGCCGATGCGAACCAGCTGTGCGTCCGTTGCCTGCGGATTGAACAGCGGGCGGTGAATATCCAGCGTGTACAGCGTGACCGAAGAATTGAGCGCCGAGTTAAAGGACGACAGGATCGCACCGAACAGCACGGCTGCGAAGAAGCCGAGCAGCGGCTTGGGCAGGACGTTCAGGATGAGCGTCGGATAGGCAAGGTCGCCGTTCTGTGCCAGATTTGCGATGTGCTCCGCGGAGAAGAAGCCCTCGGTGTGGTCCATCGACATACGGTAGCAGATCAGGCCGCAAATGGTGATGAAGAACGGGCCGCAGCACTTGAGGAAGCCTGCAAAGATCGCACCGCGCTGTGCTTCACGCAGGTTCTTTGCACCCAGCGTTCGCTGAATGATCGCCTGATTGGTACACCAGTAGAACATATTGTTGACGACCATGCCGGTAAAGAGCACCGGCCATGGGATCATCGGCGCCATTGCGTTGGCCGGATTGATGGCGTTGAACTTTTCTGCCGGTACGACCGAGATCAGATCGCGCAGACCGGCGAGGAAGTGGTCATTGCCGAGTAGCAGCAGACCGAAGATCGGGATCATAAAGCCGCCGATGATCAGTCCGATGCCGTTGATGGTATCCGATACCGCAACCGCCTTCAGGCCGCCGAAGATGGCGTAGCAGGCGCCGACGATACCGATGGCAACAGCTGTGATGATAACACCCTGCATCTGCGATACACCCATGCGCTTATCGACCTCGAAGATCTGGTTGAATACCAGTGCGCCCGAATACAGAACGGTCGGCAGATAGGTGAGCAGGTAGCCGAGCAGGAACATGATGGAAACGATACGCTTGGTTGTGCTGTCGTAGCGGTTTTCGAGGAATTCCGGTACGGTAGTCAGTCCCATCTTGAGATAGCGCGGCAGGAATACCAGCGCCAGAATGACAAGTGCTGCTGCTGAGGTGACTTCCCAGGCGATCGGTCCCATGTTGGTTGAAAAGCTCTGGCCGGTCTGACCGATCAGCTGCTCGGTGGAAAGGTTGGTCAGCATCAGGGAGCCGGCGATTACCGGTCCGGTCAGGCTTCGGCCTGCAAGGAAATAACCGTCCTGTGTACTCAGGTCATCGTCGCGCGTGCGCCACCATGCAATGACAGCGACGAGCGCAGTGAACGCAATGAAGGTTACAGCAGTAAAAAGCATATGTTGATCTCTCCTTCTTTCTCTACAATTTTACGCTTTATTATTTTGTGCTTACTCTTTTCGCCGCCTCGCAGTCTTTCTCAGGAAAATTTTATAGGCGCTTGCGACTGCGTATTTGTTTGGGGTCCTCCTTTCCGCTCCGGCGACAGATAGCTTTTTAATATTAGAAATATAAAATTAATAGGGATTTACGATATGATTTTTCTGCTTACAAACACATTCTATCATATTATTTTTCAATGTCAAGCAAGATGATTCTTGTGAAAAATGGCGAGTTTTCATACGAAATAACTCCGATCAAGGGCGCGATTCAGCGAAAGAACGGTAAAAAACAAACTTTTATGCAGATTATTGAGATTTAATATTAAAAAACTTTGGCTAATTCGTACATTTTCCTAATACTTTAATATAAGATTTACCGATACATAATATGATAAAAGCGCAATAGTAATCGGTAGCTGCGCAGAAATCCGGTCGCAGTACCGATAAACAACACGCGGGAACCGCAGATCCGTATCCACGGCGGCAGGATCCGTCTGCGGTTTGGATGCCCCTTGACATCAGCGGCACAATACTTTAATATGAAAGTGACCTGATAACGGTTTTACTTTTTCAAACAAATGGGGAATGCGTCATAGCAAAGGTTACACTCAAACAAATCGCGGAGCGGGCAGGGGTTTCCATCAATACCGTATCGCTGGCACTGCGGGATATGCCAAACGTCAATCATGATACGCGCGCAAGGATTTGCGGCATTGCGGCAGAGCTGGGGTATTATGCGCATAAAAGTCACCGCACACCGTCCCAAAAGCTGGGGCTGATCTCGACCGGCGCACATCTGAAGGATTCCTACTTCTATATGGCGTTCCAGAAGCTATTTCTGGGGATGGCGTATGAGCACGGCTATCAAATGATGGTTTTTGATAACGAATACTGGGATCGCGATTCGCAGGCACTGCGTCGGTGGCTGACGGAAAGCGAGATCAGCGGTGTTTTGATCCTCGGTGACATGGAAGAAACGCTGGCGGCCAATATCGTATCGTGCGGGCTGCCGGTCGTAGCGGTGGGAACACGCTATCATAGCTTGCGTGTGTGCACCTATATTGAGGACAACACAGAGGCGGCCTATCAGGCGGTGCAGTATTTGTATACCTGCGGCTGCCGCAAAATGGGTTTTATCGGTGATCCGATGTATTCCACGGCATTCGGAGAACGGTATGACGGCTTCTGCAGCGCCTTGCGGCGGTTCGGTCTGCCGTGTGATCCGCAGCACCTGCTGCTGACACCCAGAGCGGATGACGCGGATATTCCGCGGACGATTGACCGTGCACTGGATCAGGTGGACGAGTTGCCGGATGCGTTCTTCTGTGCGAACGACTATCTGGGCGTCGGTGCGGCAAAGGCGCTGTTCCTGCGCGGGGTTTCGGTGCCCGGCGAGGTTTCGCTGGTTGGCGTGGATAATAATCCCCTTGGAAAAATAGCACTGCCGTCCCTGACTTCGATTGATGTGCACTGCCGTCAGCAGGCAGAGCTGAGCATCCGCAAGCTGATTTCGTTTGTCTGCGGAGAGGAATACGATCCGCTGCGCTTTCTGGTTCCCACCGAGCTGGTGCAGGGGGATTCGGTGAAGCAGGCGTAATCAACGCAAAAACGACAGACAGGAGCGCTGTTTTCTTTGGAAAACAGCGCTTTTTTCATAGGATTCAATCCAGATGTCACCGTACACAGTACGTCACCTCATACCCGCCCTGATGACCGGAGCGCGGACGCGGAAAGGTCATTTTCAGCGGTGCATCTGAGGCTTGTGATGCGGCGGGAAGCACCGGATCCGTGCAGGACTCTCGGCCGGCGGTGAGGAAAACATCCAGAGAAATATAGGTCTTGTTCTCGTCTGCATCCACAACGATGCGGTTCACCAGCGCCTTGGACATTTCACGCGAAAAGCCGCAGTTCGCCTGCCACTGTTCCTCGATCGTGCGGCGCAGATTTTCCACACGCCGGATGCGTTCCGCAAGGGTTTGCTCTGCGTTCTGCAGGGAGCTGCGCCGCTCCTCGAGTGCGGCAAGCTGCTCGTTGCAGACTTCGTTGCGCTGCTTGAACTCCTCATTTGAGAGCGCTCCCGCAAGCACCAGATCGAGCAGCTTGTCCTTGCGCTTTCCGAGTGCCGCCATCTCCTGCTCGACTTGGGCGAGGGCGGGGCCGCTGTCCTGCCGGGCGGCAAAGGCATGGAGCGTGTCGATGTATTCCTGCACGGCGGCGGACTGTTCCTCGGTCATCAGCGCAAAGACACGCGCGAGAATACGGTCCAGCTCGTGGCTGTAAACCGTAGGAGAGTTACAGCCGCCGGTTGGCCTGCTCCCACAGCGCCTCCGACACGATGGCGGGGATGCGGTCATCCTCGTGTACGAGCCACTTGTCCTCACTCAGGCGGTAGCTGCGCTTGTCACGGTAATCACGGGAGGCGTACCGCCGTCCGGCATAGCAGCCCTTGTATTTCGGGTTGCGGATCATGCCGTACAGGGTGGAATAATGGAACGGACGGCCCTGCCGTCCGCGTATGCCGCGGCTGTCCAGGTCGTTGGCGATCGCCCGCAGACCGAGTTCTCCGGCGGCGTAGCGCTCGAATACCTCACGGACGATGGCGGCTTCCAGCTCAATGATTTCCAGCCGTCCATCTGTCTTGTTGTAGCCGAACAGGTTGTTCTGTCCGAGCAGAACGCTGTTCTCCTGCGCCCGCTTGAATCCGAAGCGTGTGCGTTCGGACAGCTTACGCACCTCATCCTGTGCAATCGAGGACATGATGGTGAGCCGCAGTTCGGCGTCCTTGTCGAAGGTGTTGATGTTGTCGTTCTGGAAGTACACGCCCACGCCGAACCACAGCAGCTCGCGCGTGTAGCGCAGACTGTCAAGCGTGTTTCGGGCGAAACGGCTGATCTCCTTGGTGATAATGAGATCAAATGTTCCGCGTTTGGCATCCTCGATCATCTTGAGGAACTGCTCGCGCCCCTCGACCGACGTGCCGCTGATACCCTCATCCACATAGCCGCCGGCAAACCTCCAGTGCGGATTTTCGGCAATGCAGTCCTCAAAATAGCGTTTCTGGTTGCTCAGACTGTTGATTTGCTCGTCTTTGTCGGTCGAAACGCGGGCATAATATGCCACGGCAAGGTCGGTGTCGAAAATGCTGCGGCCCTGCGCCTGCATTTCGTCCAGTCAGCGAATTTCAATAGCCCGCGCTAATAGCCCCATCCTGCTTTTGGATGAAGCAACAGCATCTCTTGACATTGAAAATGAGCTTGCCGTAAAGCAGGCCATCGCCAATCTGTTAAAAGAGAAAAAGACAGTGGTAATGATTGCTCATACCCTTTCCATTGTCAAAAATGCAGACCAAATCCTTGTAATGGGTGATGGTGGGATTGCTGAATCGGGAACCCATGAAGAATTGCTTGCGAAAGGCGGAAAATATGCTGCTATGTGGAACGCAGAGCAAAAAATATCAGCTTAATAGGAGCTAAAGAAGAATAATTGCATAGCGCATGAACCTGCCCCGACTACGGGGAAAGAAAAAAACCGCTGGCTGGGGCAGGTGATTTTGCGCGCTCATTTTAAGTTATTACCCTAACGGTGGTTTTGAGAAATCAGAGCCGCCGTTTCTTTGCGTTTACACAAACCAATGACGACTTGCAGGGACACGGTAGCCGATTGGAGGTTATTTTGCCGTGTCCTTTTCTCTTTTTCGCAGTATCCATGATCGGCACCAGTTAAAAAAAGCGTAGCACCTCCGTCGGAGTCGTCCGGCTTTGAATATGAACTATACCATGTAAGCAATCTTCTTTATAAAACAT
Organism: Butyricicoccus sp. OF27-2pH9A; assembly: GCF_027693185.1. Taxonomy (NCBI): domain Bacteria; kingdom Bacillati; phylum Bacillota; class Clostridia; order Eubacteriales; family Butyricicoccaceae; genus Butyricicoccus; species Butyricicoccus sp. OF27-2pH9A. Next base: position 39,582 of record NZ_JAQEXK010000018.1, on the reverse strand, counting down.
TTCTGCGTCCAGCAGGTCCGTTGCGACTTGCTGGGCGCTTTTTGCTGTTTTCCGAGGACAAGCCCGCCTCGAAAAAAATTTTTAAGAAATTTTCAAAAAGGAAGCTTTTAGCGGGTAGCGAGCGGCTTTGCGTTCGCCTTGTTAGCGGAAAGGGAGAAACCCACCTCATTCCCCCAAGAAAGGGGGTGAAAAGATGGATATGATCCCCCACAATAACTATGGCGAGCGGTGCCAGTTCGATGCTTACTGCAAGCTGGTACTGTACCATGAGGCAATCGACTACCTTCGGGAAATGCAGAGGCGCCGTGACAGGGAACTGTCATTCAGCGACCTTCCGCAAATGGAGATGGACAAGCTCTGCGTTGTAGATCATTACCCCAGTGACAGATTTACATTCTCGTCCCACGGGTATGACCTACATATTGAAAATGAGCTTGTGGCTGATGCCTTCGCCGGTTTGTCCGTTCAGGAGCAGAGTATTTTGATCCTGCATTTTGTTCTGGACCTGCCAGATCAGGAGGTTGGCAGCCTTGTTGGAATGTCTCGCAGCGCCGTTCAGCGGCGAAGGGCAAAATCACTCAATGAGCTGCGGATCAAGTTGGCCGCACTCATGCCGAAGGGAGGTTGAAGGTATGAAGAACCCCACTTACAAGGGCAAGGAGCTTCTTCCTCTTTCGGTGATCGACGCCGCCCGTAACGGGGACTCTCAGGCTGTGGATCAGGTACTCCGGTATTATGAGGGCTATATCAATAAGCTCTGCACCCGGACGCTTTACGATCCTGACGGTCAGCCCCATGTTCGGGTGGACGAGTACATGAAGCGCCGATTGGAGATCAAGCTCATTCATTCCATTGTCAGCATGAGTTGACAAGCCCGGTCTGAAAGCGGAAACAGCTTACCCTTTCCCTGTTTCTCTCTTTCGTAGCCGGAGGCAGCACCTTGACAAAGAAAGCCCGTTGGGAGACCAACGCCGCAGTATAAGGCAAACGGATACATTCCTGTTTGTGCCGAGCCATACGACCGGTGCGCCATGACCTCGTTTCAAGTCCGCAGGACGGGACCACTGTAACGGGCGAGCGAACAGCACCAGGCCGCAAAGCAAGCGTGGCGGCTTGCGGGCGATGACACACGGGCAGGGTCAAAGATACTCGCGCATTGAACGCCCACAAAGCATTGTGCGCCGCACCCATCAGCATGGGCCGGGGTTAGACTCCCGTGGAGCTGTGCCAGCAGCCGTCCGTAAGCCTACTTTTCTTTTTTGAAAGTTTATGGATAGATCGTAAACTTTTCAATTAGCAGCAGACAAGCACGGAGCAGCACGGTAAAATAATAGTGGAAGTTATATTACCCACACATATTCGTGCTGTTCCTTTTCATAACTGAAAGGGGGTTCTCATGTCTCAAACATGGAACGGCACGAAGAAAGAAACCCCTGAAAGAAGGACGTATACGGTAGACGATATTGCTCAAATCCTGGGCATCGGAAGAACTTCCGCATATATCCTTGTAAAAGAAGGGCACTTCAAAATCGTGCGAATTGGTAACGCTATACGAATTTCCAAACGGTCATTTGATGAGTGGCTGGATTCTCTTGACCTGTGATCGGAGAAGGGAAGTAATACTATGGCATCTATTATCAAGCGCAAGAAAAACTATTCCGTCATTTACAGCTATGTAGACGAGAACGGAGAAAATAAACAGAAGTGGGAAACATATCATACCCACAATGAAGCTTTGAAGCGCAAGGCGGAGATTGAAAATCAGCAGTTCACAGGAACTTTTCTTTCGCCGAGCAATCAGATTATCACAGATTTTCTGCGTGATTTTGTACATCTGTATGGTGAAAAGAAGTGGGGCGTATCTATGTATGACGGACAGACGTCGCTCATCGCAAATTATATCAATCCGATTATCGGGAATATGCAGGTGCAGGAGATTACGCCGCGTGTAGTTGACGGTTATATCCAGACCTTACAGAAAACCAAGTCGGTGTCTACCAAGACCCGAAAGGCCGTTACCACCTATGTCAGCGACAAGACCATTGAAAAGATCATCAAGCTCCTGCGGTGTGCGTTTAAGCAGGCAGTACGATGGGAAATCATTGCAAGAAATCCCTTTGACAATGTGATCCTCCCGAAAACGGAGTATGCGAAACGGGATATCTGGACAGCGGATATGATCCGTCTTGCCCTGGACAAATGCACGGACAGCAAGCTCTATGTAGCAATGAATCTTTCCTTTGCCTGCTCTCTGCGTATGGGTGAAATCCTGGGGCTGACCTGGGAGAACGTCCATATTTCCGATGAAGATATTGCTGCGGATAATGCCTATGTCTACATCGACAAGGAGCTGACACGGGCTTCCAAACGGGCGATTGAAACACTGGGTGAGAAGGATATCTATTACATCTTCACTCCGCTCATGCCGAACACCAGCACAAGAATTATTCTGAAAAAGCCGAAAACCGATTCCAGTATCCGTAAGGTGTGGCTGCCAAAAACACTGGCTTACATTCTGCGGGAATGGAAGAAGTCCCAGGACGAGCTGAAAGGCTTCCTGGGCGACGAGTATCAGGACTTCGATCTGGTTGTGGCACTTCCCAATGGACGGCCCTGCGAGGATCGTATCATCAACAAGGAGTTTGAAAAGCTGCGCGAGAGTACAGGTCTGCCGAAGGTTGTTTTTCACTCGCTCCGTCATTCGAGTACCACCTATAAGCTGAAACTGAACCACGGCGATCTGAAAGCGACACAAGGCGATACGGGACATGCCGAAACTGACATGATTACCAAGGTATATGCTCATATTCTGGACGAGGATAGAAAGGTCAATGCGCAGAAATTTGAAAAAGCGTTTTATTTCGCGCGTGACCTTCATAATGTTCGTCCGCCGGAAGAATCGGCAAAATCTGAGCCTGCAGCACCGGATATTGCAAGTCTTGTGGAGCAGCTGCAGAAATCACCGGAGCTGGCAAGTGCACTTGCAGCCCTGATAGCAGCGCAAGCCCCGGCAAAGTGATCCGAAAAATCGAATTAGCAAAACGCAGAATTTTCTTAGCAAATTTCTGAAAAGCGTTCGAGTCCAATTAGCAAATATACATCATGCGGCGCATAAAAATCTCCCGGTAACGGAAGTGAAATTACCGGGAGAAGGAGGAACAAAAAACGCTGCAAACCCCGAAAAAAGGCTTGCAGCGGTGCTTTCTGGCGTCCCAGAGAGGATTTGAACCTCCGACCCCACGCTTAGGAGGCGTGTGCTCTATCCAGCTGAGCTACTGAGACATTTATAAGTTTTATGCAATTTTCAAGGCTCGAAGGAATCGAACAATCTGCCGCTTAGGAGGCGAACCCTCTATCCAACTGAGGTACTGAGACAAATGAAAAAAATATGAAGTTTTCACAGGAAAAAGAACAAGAAGCATCCGATAATTAGGAGGCGTGTGCTCTATCCAACTGAGCTACTGAGACATAAAAAACAAAAGTTTTTGCGAGCGGCTCCTTCGCGCAGAGTCGCAACACGCGATATATCTATCTTACTGCATTGGAGCGAAAAAGTCAATTCCGAATGCGGTGAAAAAAGTAAAGTGCAGCTGTGCAAAATTAGAAAATCATAATCTTGCAAGCGGGTGCAGAAAGTGATATGATACAATTATATATATGGGGTTAATGAGGGGAATCACGACACCCATTTATTTCCCGAAGGAGGGGGCATACTTGTGAAACAAATGCACATCACCGAAACGGTGCTGCGTGACGCGCAGCAGTCGCTGATTGCGACGCGAATGCCGTTTGAGGATTTCGAGGGCATTCTCGATGAGATGGATCGGGCCGGCTATCACTCGATTGAGTGCTGGGGCGGTGCGACCTTCGATTCTTGCCTGCGCTATCTGCATGAGGACCCGTGGGAGCGTCTGCGCAAGATCAAATCTCACATGAAGAACACCAAGCTGCAGATGCTGCTGCGCGGTCAGAACCTGCTCGGCTATCATCACTATTCGGATGATACCGTGCGCCGTTTTGTCCGCAAGTGCATCGAGAACGGCATGGATATCATCCGTATTTTCGATGCGCTGAACGATCTGCGCAACATCGAGACCGCTGTGGACGAATGCCTCAAGGCAGGCGGCCATGCACAGGGCTGTATCTGTTACACACTGAGTCCGATCCACAATCTGGAGATGTTCGTTTCGCTCGGCAGGCAGATCGAAGCCATGGGCTGCAACTCGCTGTGCATTAAGGATATGGCGGGCATCATGTCTCCGCAGGAGTGCTATGACCTGGTTACCGCACTCAAGCAGAACATCAAAATCCCGGTTTATGTGCATACACACGCGACCACCGGTCTGGGTTATATGACTTATCTGAAGGCAGCGGAAGCCGGTGCGGACGGCATCGACTGTGCGACCTCGTGCATGTCGGGCGGCACCAGCCAGCCGGCAACCGAGTCCATGGTCTACGCGCTCCAGCAGATGGGCTATGACTGCGGCGTGGATTCCAAAACGTTGCATGAGATCAACGAATTTTTCGTGCCGGTCAAGGACAAGTTCGCGGCGAGCGGTATGTTCGACCCGTATGTCCTGTCCACCAAGACCGATGCGCTCGTGTACCAGATCCCGGGCGGCATGCTGTCCAACCTGGTAGCACAGCTGAAGGCACAGAACGCAATCGACCGTCTCGACGAGGTACTCGCCGAAACGCCGCGCGTGCGTGCCGATATGGGTTATCCGCCGCTGGTAACGCCGCTTTCGCAGATGGTCGGCGTACAGGCAACGGTCAACGTTCTCCTCGGCGGCCGTTACAAGTCGATCGGCAAGGAGATCAAGAGCTACATCCGCGGCGAATACGGCAAGGCACCGGGCGAAGTCAATCCCGAGCTCGCCAAGCAGGTGCTCGGTGACGAGCAGCCGATGACCGGCCGCTTTGCCGATACGCTCGAGCCGGAATTTCCGGCTGCACGCGAGCATCTCGGCACGCATGCCCGCAGTGAAGAGGACGTCCTGTCCTATATCGCATTCCCGCAGCAGGCAGAGCAGTTCTTTGAGCGTCGGGAACAGACCTTCACCGCAAGCTATTCGTTCAAGGAGGTTAAGTGAGCATGGTACACGATCCGATCAGCGTACTGGACGCGCTCATGATCGCCCTGTCCGGTATCGTTATTGTATTTTTGATGCTGGCACTTCTCTGGGGTGTCATCGCTGTTATTTCCCGTGTGATGGGCGCGCTCGAAAAGCACACCGCGCATCCGGCTTCGGTCAGTGCAGCGGCTCCGGCGGCTGCGGCTCCGGCAGCAGCACCTGCACCGGTTCCGCAGGTCAAGCTGGAAGGCGTCAGCGAGGTGGAGGCGGCCTGCGTTATGGCTATTGTCAGCCACGAAACGGGCATTCCGCTCGATCAGCTTGTATTTAAGTCCATCAAGGCGGTTTAAGGGGAGAAAGAAACATGAAATATCAGGTATCGCTTAACGGAAAGCAGTTTGAAGTAGAAGTAGAAAAGGGGTCGGTAAGCGCAGTTCCGACCGGCGCGGCTCCCGCACCGGCACCGGCTGCAGCAGCGCCGGCACCCGCGGCAGCGCCGGCTCCGGCAGCAGCACCCGCACCCGCAGCAGCGCCTGCAGGCGGCGAGACCGTTGCAGCGCCCATGCCGGGCACCATTCTGGATATCCGATGCACGGCAGGTCAGGCCGTTAAGGGCGGCGATGTGCTGTTTATTCTCGAGGCCATGAAGATGGAGAACGAGATCTGCGCACCGCATGACGGCACGGTCGGCTCTGTCTGCGTACAGAAGGGCTCTTCCGTACAGACCGGCGCAGCACTCTGCACGATGTAACGGGAGGCACGTACTATGCAATTTTCGTTTTTCGGTGCATTAGGCAGCATTCTGGCAAGCTCGGGCTTCGCGTCCTTTGCGGAGGATCCGCGCAGCCTGATCATGATCATCATTGCATGCGTGCTGCTGTACATGGGTATCGGCAAGAAGTTTGAGCCGCTGCTGCTCGTTCCGATTGCATTCGGCATGCTGCTGGCCAATCTGCCGCTGACCGGTTTGCTCAACGCACCGGTTGACGGTTCCAGTCCCGGTATGCTGTGGGTGTTCTATCAGGGCGTCCAGCATGCGATTTATCCGTCCATCATTTTCCTCGGCATCGGTGCCATGACCGACTTCGGCCCGCTGATCGCGCGTCCGTCCTCGCTGCTGCTGGGTGCAGCGGCACAGCTCGGCATCTTCTCCGCATTTCTGCTCGCGCTTGTGCTCGGCTTCCCGGGCAAGGTTGCGGCAGCCATCGCCATCATCGGCGGTGCGGACGGCCCGACCTCCATTCTGGTCGCATCCCGTCTGGCAGCGGATTATCTGCCCGCCATCGCTATTGCGGCGTACTCGTATATGGCGCTTATACCGCTTATCCAGCCGCCGATCATGCGTCTGCTGACCACCAAGAAGGAGCGCGAGGTCAAGATGGAGCAGCTGCGTCAGGTCTCCAAGACCGAGAAGATCGTATTCCCGATCGCAGTTGCCATCATCGTTATCCTGCTGATTCCGGATACCGCTCCGCTGATCGGCATGCTCATGCTGGGCAACCTGCTGCGTGAGTGCGGCGTGACCGACCGCCTGAGCGACACCGCGCAGAACGCGCTGTGCAACATCGTCACCATCTTCCTCGGTCTGTCGGTAGGCTGCAAGGCGATTGCGTCCACCTTCCTGACCTGGGAGACAATCAAGATCATCATCCTTGGCCTGATCGCGTTCACGTTCTCGACCGTCGGCGGCCTGCTGTTCGGCAAGGTTATGTATAAGCTGACCGGCGGCAAGGTAAACCCGCTGATCGGCTCGGCCGGTGTATCTGCCGTTCCGATGGCAGCCCGCGTTTCGCAGGTTGAGGGCCAGAAGGCCAATCCGGCAAACTTCCTGCTCATGCACGCGATGGGCCCGAACGTAGCCGGTGTTATCGGCTCCGCTGTTGCCGCAGGCTTTGTCCTCAAGGTATTCGGCGCGTAAGTGCAAAGCAAAAGAACCCGAATTTTCGGGTTCTTTTTTTACGCTTTTTGGTTGAGAAGAATTGAAAATAATGGCCGTCTATTTGTAACGGTATGCATACGATATCCCGCAGGGAGAGCACATTGTGCTCCCACGCAAAGGTAAAACATCACGCTGATTCTACATTTTCCATTCTCAATTTTTTATGCTTTCTTGACAATTTATGTCGCCCTGTTTTATAATAAATGTAAGAAATGAACGGGTGGTCCTTATTGTGCAGGTACTAAAAGACGAACTTCGACACAAAATTCTGCTCGAATCCGAGCATTTATTCCTGCAGCGTGGGTACGACCGCACCTCACTGCAGATGATCGCGGACAAGGTAAATATCAGCAAGAGCAACCTCTACCACTACTTCAAAAACAAGGAGGAGCTGTTCTACGAGCTGACCGACAGCGCTGCAGACGGCCTGAAGCGCATGATCCTGCGCTTCCGCAGCATGCGGTTTGACTTGAACATGGACGCGCAGGAATTCCGGATGCTGCTCACCGAGGAGGTACTCTCACTGCTGCTGGCGGAGAAATACGGCCTTCTTCTTATCATGGAGCAGGCCAACGGCACTCGATATGAAAACCTGCGGCCGGTAATGATTGAGCTGATTGCGTCCAAGATCGTGCCCATGCTGGCTGACGAGGAGAACAGCCCGATGATGGCGCAGATCATGGCACGCAATCTGGTGGACGGGACGGTACATATCCTCAAGAACCGCGTTCGCCCGAGCGAAGTCCGTGCCGGACTGAATCAGCTGATCACCTATCACACACAGGGAATGCACGCGCTGCAATAGCAGCGCTGAGGCTGTCGCGAAACTACAGTTTCGCCGACAAGCAGGAACGGACCGTGGGCCGTTCCAAAGTCGTCCGAAAGTTCCTATACAGAAACTTTCTCCCTCCAGAAGTTCAAAAAGGGTGATACATGCTCACCCTTTTTGAGCATTTGCAGAGCAAATGCTGTTTCGTGCGCGCTGCCGCGCGAAATGCTGACTATACGACTTTTTCGACAGACTGCGCGCTGCAATAGCAGCGCGTTTTCTTTTGCCCTTAAACGGATACAAATGCGTTCTAACCGTCCCCGAATCCACATACACTGTCACAGATGAAACCTCATCAGGCAGGAGGGAAACAGCGGTGAAGGGCTTACCGGAGGAGCGCACGATCCGTCTGGCGCAGTACATGATCGAGCAGAAGGCCACCGTGCGGCAGACTGCGGCACGGTTCGGAATATCCAAGTCAACCGTACATAAGGATATCACAACGCGCCTGCAAAAGCTGAATACCGAGCTGTATGAGCGCGTACAGACCGTTCTGCAGGTGAACAAGCAGGAGCGGCACATACGCGGCGGCAGAGCAACACAGGCGAAATACCGCGCCGAAGCGGCACAGCGACGCGGTGAAAAATAAAAAAACCGACTTTCCAAGCGGAAAGTCGGCAAACAGAAGCAGCGTGACAGTGTTGCTATGTAAAGGCTTAAAGCAGGCCGAGCTCATGCGCGCAATCGCTGCAGACATTCTTACCCTTGAAGTGGATAATGTCCTTTGCGTTACCGCAGAATACGCAGGACGGCTCGTACTTCTTGAGGACGATATGATCGCCGTCAACGTAGATTTCCAGAGCGTCCTTTACTTCGATGCCCATAGTGCGGCGCAGCTCAATCGGGAGCACGATGCGACCAAGTTCATCAACCTTACGAACAATACCGGTGGATTTCATTTTCAACACACTCCATTTCTTTATCATAAAAAATGTATTACCAAATCCCACTCACTCGGGATGTTGGACGGAAGGGGGGGAACACGATATGCTGTCCGTTATCTGGACGGTGTTCCTTTGTATGGCGCTGCTATGCGGTGCGGTCACGGGCAGGCTGGCAGAGGTTACGGCAGCGGTACCCACAGGGGCTGCGGAAGCGATCACGCTGGCAATCAGTATCACCGGGCTGATGTGCTTCTGGAGCGGTGTGATGGAGCTGCTGCAGGCTTCCGGACTGGCAGAGCGGCTGTCCCATCTGATGGCTCCTGTTCTGCGTCCCTTGTTCGGAAGCGCATCGCAGGATAAACAGGCGATGGAAGCAGTAAGCGCCAATGTAACGGCAAATTTGCTGGGGTTATCCAACGCGGCAACGCCGTTGGGATTGCGTGCGTCAGAGCGGCTGTATGTTCTTGCAGGGCGGAGCGGAGCGCCGGATACCGTGCTGACGCTGATCGTGCTGAACGCAACCTCAATTCAGCTGATTCCGTCTACGGTGGCGGCGGTTCGTGCGGCTTGCGGAGCACACGCGCCATTTGATATTATGCTGCCGGTGTGGGGAGCTTCTGCGGCTTCCGTTGCGGCGGTGCTGCTCAGCAGCAAGCTGCTGCGTCCTTTTTTTCCGGATGGGGAATAGCGGGACAGGTAAGTGCGCCTTACAAGTAGTATTATCACACATGAAAAGCAAGAAATTTGTCGAATAAGCAAACAATCATCAAAAAATTTCCAAGCAAGGGAAATAATACAAGGAGGGAGATTGTTGCAGATTTTGCAGAACGCGCTCATTCCGGCACTTTTGGCGGGAATCAGCCTGTATGCGCTGTGCAAAGGCGTGGACGTATTTCCAACTTTTCTGCGCGGTGCAGCCGTCGGTTTGAAAACCGCGGTGCAGATACTGCCTGTTATGGTCGGGATGCTGACAGTCGTGTTCATGCTGCGCGCCTCAGGTGCCGTTGATATTGCGGCAAGCGTGCTCGCGCCCGCACTGCGTATACTGGGCATACCGAAAGAATGCACAGCCCTGACCCTGCTGAAGCCGATCAGCGGAGGAGGAGGACTGGCAATGGGCAGTGAAATTATACGACGCTGCGGACCGGACAGCTATGCCGGACGCGTGGCCGCAGTGATGCTGGGAGCCTCGGAAACCAGCCTGTACACAATCAGCGTGTACAGCGGGCACCTTGGTTTAAACCGAACCAGATATGCTGTATTTGCGGCATTGTGCGGTGATCTGGCAGCATTTACCGCCTCTGCAGCATTGGTTAGAATATATTTCCCATACAGTTAATATTATATCGTGTATGTTAAAAAATTACCATAGCTTATGTCAAAAATTAGCGAATTAAATAAACATTACTTGTATTCTTTGTGCAATATGCAAAAAATACAGGCTGAGAAAATAAAAAGCATCTATGCCGAAGCACAGATGCTTTTCATATTGCAAAGCGATTACTTCTTTACGATCTCCTTGCCGAAAGGACCATCATAGTCGAAGAAGCCCTTGCCGGTCTTAACGCCCAGCCAGCCGGCACGAACCATCTGACGCATCAGCGGATGCGGACGGTACTTCGGATCGCCGGTCTCGCGGTACAGCGTCTCCATGATTGCGAGGTTTACATCGTGGCCAACAAGGTCAGCGGTGTGCAGCGGGCCGGACTTCATGCCTGCGCCAAGCTGCATAGCAACGTCGATATCAGCAGGGGAAGCGATGCCATCAGCAACGATACCCATTGCCTCGTTCATCATCGGGATCAGGATGCGGTTTACAACGAAACCGGGACCTTCCTTAACGGCAACCGGGGTCTTGCCCAGGGATGCCATCAGGTCAAATGCGGTCTGGAAGGTTTCGTCCGAAGTCTGGATCGCGCGGGTAACCTCAACCAGCTTCATGATCTGAGCCGGGTTGAAGAAGTGGCAGCCGATGAACTTGTCCGAACGGTGCGGGATGCAGGCAGCCATCTCGGTGATGGACAGACCGGAAGTGTTGGAAGCGAAGATGGTGTGAGCGGGGCAGATCTTGTCCAGATCCTCCAGCAGGTCCTTCTTCAGATCCATGCGCTCCAGAATAACTTCCATGATGAAGTCAGCATCGGCAGCGTCCTTGCGGTCAACCGAGGTCTTGAGGGAAGCGAGCAGCTCGTCCTTGCGCTCTGCGGTCATCTTGCCCTTGCTTACGAGGAACTCGTAATCGTGTGTGATAACGGTCTTGCCGCGCTCGGTGAACTCCGGCTTGATGTCGATCATGGTAACGTCATGACCTGCGTTCAGGAATACCTCAGTGATGCGTGCGCCCATGTTGCCAGCGCCGAATACACAAACTTTCATGCTAAATTAACCTCTCTCTCACTCTTTGCGGATGGATGAACAGGTATTGCGAATATTGATTAGTCAAAACCGCACAATCTGGTTTTGAATTGTGCGGTCCGACTGTCTCAATGCTTACTTATTCTTGAATTCCTTAGCCGGCTTGTCGCGGTTCTTGTCCAGGAAGTAAGCCATGCCGTACTTCTGATCCTCGGTAGCGAAGCACTGTGCGAAGCAGTTGCCCTCGAACTTCAGAGCGGAGTTCAGGTCGGTCTGCATGCCAACGTTTACAGCTTCCTTAACCAGAGAAACAGCGATCGGAGCCTGAGCAGCGATCTCCTCAGCCAGCTTTACAGCCTCATCGAGCAGGTTCTCCAGCGGATATACGTAGTTAACCAGGCCCATGTCCAGAGCGTCCTGAGCGGTGTAGTTAGCGCGAGCGGTGTACAGCATTTCCTTAGCCTTGCCTGCGCCTACGAAGCGAGCCAGACGCTGGGTGCCGCCGCAGCCCGGGGTGATGCCCAGACCAACTTCAGGCTGACCGAAGGAAGCGTTCTCGGAAGCGAGACGGATGTCGCAGGACATAGCCAGCTCGCAGCCGCCGCCGAGGCAGAAGCCGTTGATGGCAGCGATAACCGGACGCTTGAAGTTCTCGATCTTCCAGCAAACGCGGTTGGACTCGTTGCCGAACAGCTTGCCTTCTGCACAGGTCTTGGTAGCCATCTCGGAGATGTCAGCGCCTGCAACGAAGGAGTTAACGGTCTTGCCCTTCTTGTTAACGGTGGAAGAACCGGTCAGAACTACTGCATAAACGTCGTCCAGATCCTTAGCCAGCTCGTCGAATGCCTCTTCCAGCTGTGCGTACATGTCGGTGGACAGAGCGTTCATAGCCTTCATGTGCTCGATCTTAACGATCGCAACATGACCCTTTTTTTCGATTACTACGTCAGTCATTTTTAAGACTTCCTTTCAGAATATGTGCTATGAGCGTAAAACGCTCAAAAGCAATCTCCGTTCGGAGATTACCAAACATCCAAAGGATGTTTGCAGTCAAAATAGAACAGAAGCGAGCTTCTGTTCGTAAAAACCGGGGGCGTGTACCTCGGTTTTTACACCTCGACTCAGCCGCCTTGGGCGGCGTCATTCGGGTATCACACTTCAGTTTCTACGGAACTGAAGTGTGTATCTAGGGGACTTTTGAAGTCCCCTAGAGTGCAAGGCGAAGTTACTTGCACAATTCGTCGCGCTCAACGATGATAGCTTCGCCCATACCGCCGCCGATGCACATGGTAGCCAGACCGATGGTCAGGTCGCGCTTGATCATTTCGTGGATCAGGGTGGTGGTGATGCGGCAGCCGGCTGCACCGATCGGGTGACCCAGAGCGATTGCGCCGCCGTTTACGTTAACCTTGTCCATATCAAAGCCAAGCTCACGGTTAACAGCAGCAGCCTGTGCAGCAAATGCCTCGTTGGACTCGATCAGGTCGAGGTCAGCAACGGTCAGACCTGCGCGGGACAGAGCCTGACGGGTGGACTCGATCGGACCTACGCCCATGATGGACGGATCGCAGCCTACAGAGCCCCAAGCACGAACCTTAGCCAGCGGCTTGAGGCCGTTTGCCTTAACGAACTCCTCGGAAGCGATGATCATTGCAGCGCCTGCATCGTTGATGCCGGAAGCGTTGCCTGCGGTTACGGTGCCGCCGTCCTTCTTGAATGCCGGGCGCAGCTTGCCGAGAATCTCCAGAGTGGTGTTCGGCTTTACATGCTCGTCGGTATCAAAGATAACGGTTTCCTTCTTCTTCTTAACCTCGATCGGAACGATCTCGTCCTTGAAGCGGCCGTTAGCGATGGCAGCAGCTGCCTTCTGCTGGGAAGCGAGAGCGATCTCGTCCTGCATTTCGCGGGTGATGCCGTACTTTTCAGCTACGTTTTCTGCAGTGATGCCCATGTGGTACTGGTTGAATACATCAAATACGCCGTCGTATACCATCATATCGACCAGCTTCTTGTCGCCCATGCGAGCACCCCAACGGGTATCGCGGGAGATGTACGGAGCACCAGACATAGACTCGCAGCCGCCTACCAGCATCATCTTGTTCTCGCCGGAACGGATGATCTGGGTGCCGAGGGAGATGGCACGCATGGAGGAAGCGCAAACCTTGTTCAGGGTCATAGCCGGGGTGGTGATCGGCAGACCGGACTTCAGGCAAACCTGACGTGCTACGTTCTGGCCTACGCCGCCCTGCAGTACCTGACCGAACAGAACCTCGTCGATTGCTTCCTTGTCAACGCCTGCACGCTCGATAGCTGCCTTTGCAGCAGCGGTGCCAAGCTCGGAGGAGTGTACATCGCGGAGGGTGCCGCCGTAAGTGCCGATTGCGGTACGGGCAGCGGAACAGATGTAAACGTTCATTTAGCTGTTTCTCCTTTTCTACTGATGCGGCGAAAAAACTATGCCGCCGCATGGTGATGGAAACTCGATTTTCTTGAGTTCGTTAATATTTTATCAAACTATTCTGCAGAATGCAAGGGGAATTGGTCGATTCTGTAAAATTATATGAAAAGTCCAGTTCCCGTTTGCGTAATCTGCACAAATAGAATTGATTAGTCGTTAGCCAGACCCATCAGCTCGTCACGGAAGATGCGAGCGTCCATGGTCTTGATCTCGTCAGCCATCTTCGGAACGAATTCCATCTGGTCGAGGATCTGGGTCTGCAGGTCGATGCCCGGAGCGATCTCGGTCAGGGTAACGCCTTCCGGACGCAGCTCAAATACGCAGCGCTCGGTGATGTACAGAACCGGCTGATGTACTTCGTTAGCGTAATCGCCGGAGAAGGTGATGTGCTCAACCTGCTTAACGAACTTCTTCTTAGCGCCTTCCTGGGTGATAACGAGCTTGCCGTCCTTGCACTCAGTCTTGAGGCCCTTTGCAGTGAAGGTGCCGCAGTAAACAACCTTCTTGGCGTTCTGGGTGATGTCGATGAAGCCGCCTGCACCTGCCAGACGGGTGCCGAACTTGGATACGTTCAGGTCGCCGTTCGGAGCAGTCTCAGCCAGGCCGAGGAATGCAACGTCAAGGCCGCCGCCCTGATAGAAGTCGAACTGTACGTTGTGCGGGATGATGCACTGTGCGTTAGCAGCAGCGCCGAACTGGGTGCCGCCGTACGGTACACCTGCGATGGAGCCTGCCTCAACGGTCAGGGTCATCTTGTCGGAGATGCCTTCTTCAGCAGCTACGTTAGCGATCTTCTCCGGTGCGCCGGTGCCGAGGTTTACGATAGCGTCCTGCGGCAGCTCCATAGCAGCGCGGCGGGCGATGATCTTCTTAGCGTCCATCGGGATCGGCGGGATAGCGTCAACCGGGATGCGGAACTCGCCGGTCAGCGCGCCGTCGTACGGCATGCCGAGGCACTGCATGTTCTCCTCCTCGGTGCCGACTACAACAGAGTCAACATAGATGCCCGGGATAGCAACCAGCTTCGGGTCCAGAGAGCCGCCCTGTACGATCTTCTCAACCTGAACGATTACCTTGCCGCCGGAGTTCTTGCAGGCCTGAGCCATAGCAGTTACGTCCAGAGGACCGATCTCACGATGTACGGTGCAGTTGCCGTACTCATCGCAGTAGGAAGCACGCAGGAATACAACGTTGATCGGGAAGCCCTTGTACAGCAGGCGCTCCTGACCCTCGATGTTAACGATCTTTACCAGATCTTCCTTGGTAACGTCGTTCAGCTTGCCGCCGCCGTTGCGCGGGTCAGCGAAGGTCTTCAGGCCAACGTGGGTGATGGTGCCGATGTTGTGAGCAGCGATATCGCGGTACATGTGCGAAATAACGCCCTGCGGCAGGTTGTAAGCCTCGATCTTGTTGTTCAGAGCCAGCTCGCCGAGCTTTGGAGCACGGTCCCAGTGGCCGCCGATAACGCGCTTAACCATGCCTTCATGGCCGTAATGGTCACCGCCGGTGCCATCGCGGTGGCCCTGACCGGCTGCAAAGAACAGGGTCAGGTTCTGCGGGTGGCCGGTCTCAAGAAAACGCTTCTCGAGAGCCTTGGACAGGGTCTCCGGGCAAGCACAGGATACGAAACCGCCGGTAGCAATGGTATCGCCGTCCTGAACCTTCAGAGCAGCTTCCTCCGGGGTGATGATGCTTACTTTCTTCATGTTTATCAATCCTCCTGATAATAGTGCGACCGGTTTTACAGTGGTCACGCCTGTGACGTGAAAGACCTGATTCTATCTATCGCCTGCGGAATCTCATCCGCTGCGGCAACAACAACACGGTGCGCGGCTTCGATCTCCTCATAGAGATACGGGCAGCCGGTGCAGCCGCGCAGGATCAGCAGTACGTCATAAGGAACACCGTCCTCCGGATAGGAGAATGAGGCGGTGTCCTGAAGGGCAGCGCAAATCGCCTTGTAGGCGTCTCCGCGCTCATAGCGCGGATTGCAGCCGCCGCAGAATTTTACCGTGCAGCGCAGCAAGGCGCACAACCCCTTTCAAGATGTTTCCATATGGGAACAGTATGGTATAACGCAAACACAGGCACTCACGGGTGCTCCATGAGTGCCTATAGTTTGCTCAGAGATTACTTGATGCGAGCAATCTTCTTTGCCAGTTCCTTCTTCATTTCAAGGTTGGACTGACGGGCAATCATGATGCGCTGAGCCTGCGGCGAGCCTGCACCGTGCATGGACTCCGGCAGATAGCCGACAGCTGCAGTACCCATGGTCATGTTCTCGATCAGGCGCAGCAGACGCATACGGTCCTCGGTCGGAACGGAAGCAACGCCCTTGAGGTACTTCTCGATGTACGGCTTGAGCTCCGGGTTGCGGTAATCAGCCTCGGACGGCTGGGTTACCATCAGGCCGCCTGCCAGATCCTGTGCCAGACGAGCGATCTCGTACGGGAAGCGGGTAACGTTCTGCTTGCAGACGTTTGCCAGCAGCAGGTCGATCAGGTAGTTGCCTGCCTTGGTCTTGGTGCCCTGAGAGGAGCAAGCGATACCGCAGCAGTACAGGGTCTCGTTCAGGTGGGTCATCTCGATCAGCTTGTCCTTAACGTGGGAAGCCTTGGAGGAGCCAGCCATCTCGCCAGCCAGAGCGGTAGCGCCGATCAGAACGTCGCCTACGCCGACCTTGCAGCCGCCGTAAGACTGACGGTGATAGCCTGCGAAACGCTCTACGATCATGCCGGCAAACTTAACTTCGCCGTTGAGGAAGATGCGGTCGTTCGGAACGAATACGCGGTCGAAGATAACGAGAACTTCGTGGCCGCCGTATACCTTGTTGCCTACGTCGATGTCGTTGTACTCTTCAATCTTGCGGGTGTCGCAGGACTGACGGCCGTAGATCAGGGTGATGCCCTTGGAATCGGTCGGTACAGCGAAGGAGATCGCGTAGTCCTCGTCGCCCTCGCGCATGGAGATGGTCGGCATTACCAGAACCTCGTGAGAGTTTACAAAGCCGGTCTGGTGAGCCTTAGCGCCGGTAACGTATACGCCGTCAGCGGTGCGCTCTACAACGTGCAGGAACAGATCCGGATCAGCCTGCTTGGACGGAGCGAGGGAACGGTCGCCCTTAACGTCGGTCATAGCGCCGTCAACTGCGAGGTCCTCATCCTGCACGCGGGTCAGGAACTTGAGGAAGTTCTCGTGGTACTTGGTGCCGCAAGCCTCGTCGATCTCGTAGGTGGAGGAGAATACAGCGTTCATAGCGTCCATGCCTACGCAGCGCTGGAAGCAGGCTGCAGTCTTCTGACCGAGCAGACGCTGCATCTTAACCTTCTTGATCAGGTCGTCAGTGGACTGATGCATGTGGGTGAAGCGGTTGATCTTCTTGCCGGAGATGTGGGAGGTAGCAGTCATCAGATCCTGATACTGCGGGTCCTCAGCCAGCTCGTAGGTAGCGGCGAAGGAGTTCAGGGAAGGACGGATAACCGGGTCGTCAACCGGATTCTCTACCTTCTTACCGAACATATACAGATTGAGGTTCAGCTTGCGCAGGGACTCAATGTACTGGTCTTTGGTCATCATAAGTGATCAAGTATCCTTTCTCATTACAATTTGGTACACATAACATGAATAAAGAAAATAGGGCGGGGAGACGGGACTCCCCGCCCTATTCAGGCGTTACATGCGGAAATTAGAAGCACTCTTTGTATACGCGCTCGCTGAGCTCGATGCTCCACGGACGGTAAGAGTTGGTGATCAGACGCTGCTGGTTTGCATCAACAGACAGTGCAAATGCCTTAACGTCCTCTTCCTTGAAGCCGTACTCATGCAGCGGCTTCAGGTGCAGAACCTTCTCCAGGGTTACGTTCAGGGTACGCAGAGCGTCGTCCTTGGTGCAGCCCAGGCAACGAGCAACGATTTCCTTGAACTTGCCCAGCTCGCCAGCCGGCTCGTACTCGTCGTACATCTCGAGGATCTTGCCGAACAGAGCGTAGTTGGATTCGCCGTGCGGAACATGGTAGGTGCCGCCGAGCGGGAAGGACATGCCGTGTACGGTTGCACAGCCGGCCTTCAGGAATGCGATGCCTGCGAACAGGGAAGCGTGAACGAACTCGCCGAGGTAATCCATACGAGCGTCCGGGCCTTCCAGAGCGATGCGACGGAAGCCCTCGAGGATCATCTCCATAGCCTTAACGGAGAACATCTCGGAGGTAACGGTCTTGCGGTGCGGGGACAGGAAAGACTCGGTAGCGTGGATCAGAGCATCGATAGCGGATGCTGCGAACGGCTTGTACGGCAGGGTCTTAAGCAGATCCGGAACCAGGCAAACCTTGTTCGGGATGATGTCGTCGGAAACCAGGCCGAGCTTGGTATCGCCGCCGGTCAGCTTGCCGTCCTTCTCGTCCTTAACGATAGCAACAGAAATGTTGGTAACCTCAGAACCGGTACCGCAGGTGGTCGGGATAGCGATAACTTCCTTCTCATGTACAACAGGCTCGCGCTTGAAGTACAGCTCATGTACGGAGGTCGGGCGCTTGCAGCCGAGCAGCTTGCAAAGGTCCATAATAGCACCGCCGCCTACTGCGATTACGCGGTCGTAGGAATCGTACGGAATAGCCTCGTACATGGTCTCGATCATAGCCTCGGAAGGCTCGCCTGCACCGAACTTCTCCTGGAATACGAACTTGCTCTTGAGGCCAAGCTCTTCCATGAAGGGCTTGTAGATGAATTCGTTGGTCAGAACGACGTCGCGCTCGCCCAGCTTGAACTCCTCAGCGAAAGCACCAAAGGTGTCAAACTTGTAAATAGTCGGGGCAATGACGATCTCTCTCTTGTCCTTCATCAGGGAGGCGCTGAAAGCATCCATAGCCATAGTAGAAACATCTCCAATCAAAAATTTTATAAAAGGCCGTGCGGCTTTTTATTACATGATTTTACAGGGTGGTTTTTTCCTGTGTTCTTATTGTAGCAAATTTGCGCCAAAACTTCAACATAAACAAACAATAATTTCATCAAAAATTGACCAACTAAACCTGTACAAAAAGACAATAAAAAGTCCCGCAATCTTATTACGGGACTATTTTAACGTATTTATTGTGATTTGTAAATGGGGTAATGGTGAAAAGTACCGAAAAGTTTTTGCATAATTTTCCGTTCTTTAGCTGTTTTGTGAAAAACGGCTCAAAAATGCGCGGGTTCGCTCGTTATGCGCATTTTCAAATACCTCTGTCGGCGTGCCCTCCTCAACGATGGTGCCGCCGTCCATGAACACGACATGATCGGCCACATCGCGGGCAAACGCCATCTCGTGGGTGACGATGATCATGGTGGTGTGCTGGTCCGCCAGTGAGCGGATAACGCGCAGCACCTCGCCGGTCAGCTCGGGGTCGAGCGCCGAGGTCGGCTCATCGAAGCACAGGATATCCGGCTTGAGCGCGAGCGCACGTGCAATGGCAACGCGCTGCTGCTGACCGCCGGACAGCTGGTGCGGATAGTGGCTCATGCGGCCCTCGAGGCTCATCATCTCGAGCAGCTCGATGGCGCGGTGCTCGATCTGCTCGTGAATCTCGCGCTTGTTCTGCTTGTAGTCCGGGCGTTCCTTGGCCTGCAGCAGGGGAGCGAGCATGACGTTCTCCAGTGCAGTGTACTGCGGGAACAGGTTGAACGACTGGAACACCATGCCGAAGTGCAGACGGTTTTTGCGAATCTGCGCATCGCTCTTGGCGGCATGGTCGGCAGCGTCGAGCAGTGTCTCGCCGTTTACAATGATCTTACCCTCATTCGGGGTTTCGAGAAAATTCAGGCAGCGCAGCAGCGTGGTCTTGCCCGAACCGGACGAGCCGATGATGGCAAGCGCCTTGCCGCGCTCCAATGTAAAGCTGATGTCTTTGAGCACCTTGGTAGAGCCGAAGCTCTTATAAAGGTGCTGTACCTCCAGAATAGGCATAACGGCTCCTCCTTATTTAAAGTAATCCATTTTCTTTTCGATCCAGCCGAACAGCAGGGTCAGAATACCGTTGAACAGCAGGTAGAATACGGCAGTGTAGAACAGCGGCCAGATGATACCGGCGCTCTTGATGAACTTTTCGCCCATCCACAGCACCTCGTATACCGCGATGGTACGCGCCAGTGCGGTATCTTTAACAAGGTTGATAAACTCGTTGCCCATCGGCGGGATAACGCGCTTGATGACCTGCAGCAGCGTTACCTTGAAGAAAATCTGGCTTTTGGTCATGCCGAGCACCTGACCGGCTTCATACTGGCCGCTCGGAATGCCCTGAATGCCGCCGCGGAAGATCTCCGAGAAGTAGCAGGCGTAGTTGATGACAAACGCAACCAGCGCAGCGGTGAAGCGTGGCAGGGAAATATCCCACAGCAGGGCAGGACCGTAGAAAATGATGATGATCTGGAGCATAAGCGGCGTGCCGCGGACGATCCAGACGATGATTTTGATGAGTGCGCGCAGCGGTGTAATGCGGCTCATCGAGCCGAAGCTGATAAGCAGACCGAGCGGCAGAGCGAATACCAGCGTCAGGCAGAAAAGCTGTACGGTGGTAACAAAGCCGCCCATCAGGCTGAGTGTTACATTGGCAAACATGTTGTTTCCTCTTTACCTCTTTTTTACTTTATTTCCTGTGACACATAAGGCAGAAGACGGTAGTCCGCCTTCTGCCTTATATTGAACTGAGGGGATGGGAGATTAAGCCTCCGGATCTACGATTGCTTCCTGTACGCCGTATTTCTGAGCCAGAGCCAGAACCACGCCGTCCTTGTAGGCGCCCTTGTAGAAGTTGTTGAATGCTTCGGTCAGGTCAGAACCCTTGCGGAAGCCTACAACGTAGTTCTCGTCCTCCTCACCGTTGGCCTCGTTGAGGTTTACGGTGTAGGTCAGGTTCGGGTAGCTGGTGCCCTCGCCAATCATAGCGCCTGCCATCAGCAGGTCGATCACGCAGGCATCAGAGGTACCTGCGGCAACCTCCATCAGTGCGTCAGCCTGAGACTGAACTGCGGTTGCATTCAGACCGGCAGCCTGTGCAGCAGCCTCACCGGCAGAGCCGGACTCAACCGCGAAGGTCATATCCTTGATAGAGTCGATGTCCTTGGCAGCGTCCGCCTTGTCGGACGGAACAACAACAACCTGTGCGTTGGTCGCATACGGGTCGGAACAGTTCATGGAGGTCTTGACCTCATCGGTCAGGGTCATGCCGTTCCAAACGGCGTCAACGCCCTTGGAATCCAGCTCCATGATCTTGTTGTCCCAGTTGATCTCAATGAACTCAGCTTCTACGCCGAGGCTCTCGGCGAAAGCCTTTGCCATGTCCGCGTCAAAGCCGACCCACTCGTCCGAGCCGTCTTCCTTATAATCCATCGGTGCGAAATCCGTGATGCCGATGACCAGCTTGCCGTTGCTCTTTACATAATCGATATCGCTCTCAGCGGAAGCTGAGGTGTCAGCCGCATCGGCGCTCGAGTCGTCGGCCTTGGCAGCAGAGCCGCCGCAGCCGGACAGCATGGATACACTCATTGCGCCTGCCATCAGCAGTGCAAGAAGTTTCTTCGTCTTCATTTTTAGAAAACCTCCTGTAATTCAGTTCATATCTTGTTTACTATTATAACACTTTAGCGCAGAAAATCAACCCCTGATTTTCATGCGGATTTTCAGTATTTTTGAAGGATAAATGGGCGGTATTTTGTGCAAAATCTAAAATAACAGGATGAAATATAAGGAAAAGAGGGCGGGGAGCGGTTTGAATGGATTCTCACTCTTTTTTGCGAACCTGTGTTGACCTGTACCCCAAAAGAGATTATAATCATAAGTAAGCATGATTGTTAAAGAATAAACAATGAAGAACAAGTAAGACGGAGGGAATCAGCGTGGATTATACTGCACTGTATCAGCAGAAGCTGACAACGGCGGATGAAGCCGTTAAGGTTGTTAAATCGGGTGACTGGGTAGACTATGGCTGGTGTACGGGTACGCCTGTTGCACTGGACAAGGCACTTGCTGCCCGCATGGGCGAGCTGGAGGATGTAAACTTCCGCGGCGGCGTACTCATGCGCCGACCGGCGGTATTCGATATTCCGAATGCAGCCGACAAGATCACCTGGAACTCGTGGCACATGTCCGGCATTGAGCGCAAGGCCTGCATGGAGGGCTTCGGCTTTTACAGCGCACTGCGCTACTCCGAGATGCCGCGCTGGTACCGCGAGAACGTCCGTCATGTCAATGTAGCCATGATTCAGGTGGCGCCGATGGACGCACACGGCTGGTTCAGCTTCGGTCCGCAGGCTTCGCACCTCAAGGCGATCTGCGATGTATCCGATGTTATCATCGTTGAGGTCAACAAGTATATGCCGCGCTGCCTTGGCGGCTTTGAGGACGGCATTCACATTTCGCAGGTGGATATGATCGTTGAGAGCGACACCGAAATGCCGCAGATGGGCGCAGGCGGTGAGCCGACCGAGGTTGATAAGGCGGTTGCAAAGCTGATCGTGGAGGAAATCCCGAACGGCGCGTGCCTGCAGCTGGGCATCGGCGGCATGCCGAATACCGTAGGCTCGATGATCGCGGAGTCCGACCTGAAGGACCTCGGCGTTCATACCGAGATGTACGTTGACGCTTTCGTTGACATTTCCCGTGCAGGCAAGATCAACGGCTCGAAGAAGGCCATCGACCGCGGCCGTCAGGTGTTCGCGTTCGGCGCAGGCACCCAGAAGCTGTACGATTTTGTAAATGATAATCCGGAGTGCATGTCTGCACCGGTATCCTATACTAACGATGCGCGCACCATTGCACAGATCGACAACTTCATTTCCATCAACAATATCGTGGATGTGGATCTGTTCGGCCAGATGAACGCAGAAAGTGCCGGTATCAAGCAGATTTCCGGTGCAGGCGGCCAGCTGGACTTCGTTCTGGGCGCATATCTGTCCAAGGGCGGCAAGAGCTTCATCTGCTGCTCGTCCACCTTTAAGAAGAAGGACGGCACGCTCGAGAGCCGAATTCGTCCGACGCTTGAGAACGGCTCGGTCGTTACCGATGCCCGTCCGTGCGCGCACTGGTTCGTCACCGAGTACGGCAAGGTAAACCTCAAGGGTCTGACTGCATGGCAGCGTGCGGAGGCTCTGATCTCGGTTGCGCATCCGGATTTCCGCGAGCAGCTGATTCAGGAAGCGGAGAAGATGCGTATCTGGAAGCGCTCCAATAAACGCTAAAATGCTGTCGGCGGAACTACAGTTCCGCACGGTGTTTGCTACTGTTTATAAGAAAACGCTCTGTGAAAACAGAGCGTTTTTTCTTATGCAATTATTAAAGTGAAATTCGCAGGATAAACTGCTGATTCTTAACCGAAAAGCTGTACACGCCGCCGTATCGCTCGACAATGCTGCAAATGCTGTGCACGCCGATGCCGTGTCCGGCGCGGTTGGAGACCGGCACGCCGTGGCTGAACTGCACCGGCTGCGTGCAGTCGTTGACAATCTGCAGGAAGAACTTTCCGGATTTTTCGTAGGCCTGCACCTCAATATGTCCGGGAACACCGTCTGCGCGCGCGCTGCATGCGTGAATCGCATTCTCAAGCGCGTTGGAGAGCAGCACGCACAGGTCGCTCTCGGCAAGCGGCAGCTGATTGGGCAGCACGGCATGCACCGCAAGCGGGATGCTCTGCGCCTTGGCGCGGTCGGCAAACGATGAGAGAATCAGGTTTGCGGCCTCGTTTTCGCAGTAAACGGTCACGCGGCTGGCTTCGATTTCCTCGCTGATGGAGTGAATGTACTGCAGTGCCTGCTCATACTGCTTATTCTCGATGCAGGCGGTGATGTACTGCAGATGATGCCGCAGATCATGCCGGTAGGTGCGGGTTTTCTGCTGAGAGATACGCAGTGCTTCAATCTCACGGACGGCCTGATGCACCTGCAGGTCAAGATTGCTTTTCAGCTCCTCCAAATGCAGCCGTGCGTGCTGCTCTCTGGAAATGTGAATCAGGAACAGCAGGTACGCCGCACTGCACACGAACGGCATGAACTCCACGACTACGGCCGAACCGGAGAACAGCAGGTCGGTGTAAACGCGGGTGGCATAGTCAAACGCATAGTACACCGCGGGCACAATGCCGAACTGACACTGCACCGCCCGCGAATACTGCGACACCGACCGGATGGCAGGTGCGGTCTTGAGCAGCAGAATGAGCAGCGGCACGGTGACGATCATTTCCACAGCGTACTGCATGGTGTCTCCGCCGGAGAAGATGGCGACCGCGATCAGCGCCAGCCAGCGCCGCAGCTGACAGCACAGGTACGCCGTCAGCACAGAAATCACCGGCCACAGGCGTTCATGACTGAGCGAGCACAGCGCGAGCACAAGCGGCAGGTGGGTGTGCAGCGGATACAGATAGCGTCCGAAGCCCGGGTCCACACCGAGGTAGGCGATGCCGGACAGGCAGAAGATCATCAGCGTGTACAGCAGCATGCGCTTTTTCGCCTTGGGCGTCCAGTGGATATTGCAGAATGCCGCAGAGAGCGCGATGCCGAACAGCGTAACGGCAACGGAGTTGCAAAGGTCAACAGCGAGTGCGATCATGTCAGGAACACCTGCTCTTTCTGAAAGGCGTGTTCAAGGTACGCATCCTTGATGTCGTTGTAGCGTCCGCGCGGAATGGGCAGCTCGGCGCGGCTGGACATGATGAGCGTTTTCGGCGTGATCGTCTGGATATGCTCTAAATTTACAAGGTAGGAGCGGTGAATACGCAGGAAATTCCTGTGTTCGGCAAGGCTTTCGCACAGGCTGTCCATGCTGCCGGCGGCTTCGAGCACGGTGCCGTCCGTCTTGTGCAGCAGCAGGGAACGGCGGATGACCTCGCAGTATTCCAGCTTGTCCAGTTCAACGCGCGTGATGCCGGTTCTGCAGCGCAGAATCAGGCTGGCGCTGCTCTCACGCGAGCAGGCGGCAATGACCGAATCCATCAGCCGGAAGAAGCTTTCCGGCCAGATCGGCTTGAGCTGATAGAAATACGCGCCCACCGTATACGACTGCACGGCAAACTCTGCGGATGAGGTGAGAAAGATGATCTTCACGTTGGAGTCGTACTGACGGATCTCACGGGCGGCTTCGATGCCGTTTTCGCCGGGCATGAGCACATCGAGCAGCAGAATGTCAAAGCGTGCGCCCTTTTCGATGGACGCCAGCAGCTCGAACGGGCTTTGGAAGGCCGTCGGGGCGATATCGGCGTTGTGTTCCGCACGGTAGCTGCCGAGCAGCTCGTGCAGTTCATCGAGCACGCTGAGATCGTCGTCGCAGAAGCCAATCTGGATCATGGTTCTCATCTCCTTTCTTTTTATATAGGGAACAGATCATTTGTAATCGCGGCGGGTCTTGTCCGGTTCCCAGCCCTCGAGCGGGTAGCGCTGCATGGCGCCGAAAATGCGCTCGCGCACACCGGGCATGGTCTTTTCGAGATTTTTCAGCAAATCCTTGATCTCCTGCCGCTTGGTGTTGCCGTCCGCCGGACACGGATTGTGCACGATCGGCAGCTCATGCCGTTTGGCGAACGAGCGCACATAATGCTCCGGCACATACAGCAGCGGACGAATGAGCGTGATGTCGGCGCGGTCGAGGTAGGTTACCGGCGAAAAGCACGAAATGCGGCCTTCATAAAATAGGGAAAGCATGTAGGTCTCGACCACATCGTCAAAGTGATGGCCGAGCGCAACCTTGCTGCAGCCTGCCTTGCGGGCGGCATCGTGCAGGGCACCGCGGCGCAGCTTGGCACAGAGCGAGCAGGGGTTTTCCTCATGGCGGATATCAAACACGATAGGGCCGATCTGGGTGGGGACACGGATGTACTCGACGCCCAGCTTGTCGCACAGCGTCTGTACAGGGGAGAAGTCCATCTCATCATAGCCCATCTCCAATGTAATAGCCACGACTGTAAAATGGTGCGGATAAAAGCGACTCAGCTGGCTGAGCGCCACGAGCAGCGCGAGTGAGTCCTTGCCGCCGGAAACGCCGACCGCAATCCTGTCGCCCTCATCTATCATATGGTAATGGTCCACCGCACGGCGGACATAGGAAAGCATTTTCTGCATAACAGTCTCCTTTTTGATCGTACATATTAAAATTTATCAGAAAACGCCAAAAATCGCAAATGCAAAAAATGAAATGCAAAGTGAGTATTCGAGAGTATGAGAGAGATTAAAAGAGAAAACAAGAGAATGTGTTGGATTGAAGATATTTTTTCAAAATTTCGCTTGACTTGCGCAAAATGATGTGTTTTAATAAATATGCTCGTTTCGAGCGATCAATCAGTTGTCAAAGTATTTTTGATATATATAAACGGAGGAAAAAACCATGTCTACTTTTATGGCTAAGGCAGAAAATGTCGAGCGTAAGTGGTATGTACTGGACGCAGCTGGCAAGCCGCTGGGTCGTACTGCTGCAACCGCTGCAATGCTGCTTCGCGGCAAGCACAAGACCACGTTCACTCCCCATGTTGACTGCGGCGATTTCGTAATCATCGTCAACGCTGACAAGGCGGTTCTGACCGGTAAGAAGCTCACCCAGAAGTACTATCGTCATCACACCGGCTGGGTCGGCGGTCTGAAGGAAGTTCAGTACAAGACCCTGATGGCTGAGAAGCCGGAGTTCGCTATGCAGCTCGCAGTTAAGGGCATGCTGCCGAAAAATTCCATCGGCCGTCAGTCCGCTACCCGTCTGAAGGTATTTGCTGGCGAGAACCACAATCATCAGGCTCAGAAGCCCGAGAACTGGGAAAAGTAAGGGAGGATTAACTGATGTATACACCTAAGAAGGCATATTTCTATGGCACCGGCAGAAGAAAGTCCTCTGTTGCCCGCGTTCGTCTTTTCCCGGGCGGCACCGGTGAGATCAAGATCAACAACCGCACCATCGACAACTACTTCGGTCTTGAGACCCTGAAGATGGTTTGCCGTCAGCCGTTCGAAGTAACCGGCACCGAGGGCAAGTTCGACGTAGAATGCACCGTAACCGGCGGCGGCTTCACCGGCCAGGCTGGCGCAATCCGTCACGGCATCGCTCGTGCTCTGCTGCAGGCTGATTCCGACCAGTACCGCGCAGCTCTGAAGGCTGCCGGCTTCCTGACCCGCGATCCGCGTATGAAGGAACGTAAGAAGTACGGTCTCAAAGCAGCTCGTCGCGCTCCGCAGTTCAGCAAGCGATAATCGACTGCTCAGACTATATCAAAATGGTTCAAAAAGCCCGGAAAATCAAGGTTTTCCGGGCTTTTGCTATATCTAAACGGGCTGATATGGTTTGACCAAATTTGGCAAAACGAGAGCCGTTTTCACCCAATTTTTAGTGGTTAAATATAGGACAACCGGCAAAAATGGGGTCAAAAAACGGCCTTAGTGGTTAAAAAATAGGACAACCAGAGAGCAATTTCGGGGGTATTTTTGAGGGCGATTTGGCACTCTCAGACACCGGATTTTTCGCTGGAGGGTTTGGCATAATCTGACCAAATCTGAACAATTAAATACGATTCTAATGCAGGCACTCAGTAACAAATAACTGGGTGCTTTTTTCATTTCAGGGAAAAAGATTCCTGCATTAGAAAGGGCCGTCACTTTATGATTTTGAAGTGGCGGCTTTTTCTATTTCCAGAAGCAATAGCAACAATTAGAAATGAGGTGAAGTCAATGAACACGCAAATCATTGCCATTGCCAACCAGAAAGGCGGCGTTGGCAAGACAACGACCTGTGCCAACTTGGGAATCGGGCTGGCGCAGGCCGGAAAGAAAGTCCTGCTGATCGACGGGGACCCGCAAGGAAGCCTGACAATCAGCCTGGGCCATCCCCAGCCGGACAAGCTGCCCTTTACGTTGTCAGACGCTATGGGGCATATCCTGATGGATGAGCCGCTTCGTCCCGGCGAGGGTATCCTGCACCACCCAGAGGGTGTAGACCTGATGCCTGCGGACATCCAGTTATCCGGTATGGAGGTATCCCTGGTAAACGCCATGAGTCGCGAGACTATCTTGCGGCAATATCTGGACACGCTGAAGGGGCAATACTCCCATATCCTCATCGACTGCCAGCCCTCCCTGGGTATGCTCACAGTCAATGCGCTGGCCGCTGCGAACAGGATCATCATTCCCGTTCAGGCGGAGTATCTGCCCGCCAAAGGGCTGGAACAGCTGCTCTCCACGGTAAACAAGGTAAAGCGGCAGATCAACCCCAAGCTCCAGATAGACGGTATCCTGCTGACGATGGTGGATAGCCGAACCAACTTTGCCAAAGAGATTTCCGCGCTCCTGCGGGAGACCTATGGCAGCAAGATCAAAGTATTTGGCACAGAGATCCCCCATTCTGTCCGGGCAAAGGAAATCAGTGCAGAGGGAAAAAGTATTTTCGCCCATGACCCTGGCGGCAAGGTGGCAGAGGGGTATCGAAATCTGACGAAGGAGGTGTTGAAACTTGAAAAGCAGCGCGAAAAAAATAGAGCTGGCCTCGGTAGATGATCTGTTCTCCACCGAAGAAGGCCGTCAGGATGCAAAGCTGGAAAAGATTCAGGAGATTCCGCTGTCTGAACTGCATCCCTTTAAGAACCACCCATTCAAAGTCAAGGATGACGAAGCCATGATGGAGACCGCTGACAGTATCAAGCAGTATGGCGTTCTGGTTCCGGCGATTGCTCGACCGGACCCGGAGGGCGGTTATGAGCTGGTAGCCGGACACAGGCGGCACAGAGCCAGTGAGCTGGCAGACAAGGAGACCATGCCGGTCATTGTTCGGGATTTGGATGATGATGCCGCCACAATCATTATGGTTGACAGCAATCTGCAACGGGAAAGTCTGCTCCCAAGTGAAAGGGCTTTTGCTTACAAGATGAAGCTGGAGGCTATGAAAAGGCAGGCTGGCAGACCGAGTAAAGAAAATTGTTCCCAAGTTGGGAACGATTTTGGGAAGAAGTCCAGCGAGGTTTTGGCAGAGCAAGTAGGTCAGAGTAAAAACCAGATTTTTCGTTATATCCGTCTGACTGAACTGATTCCTGAATTGATGGATATGGTCGATGAGAAGAAAATCGCCCTGAACCCTGCCTATGAGCTGTCCTTTCTCAAAAAGGAGGAACAGGTAGACCTGTTGGACGCGATGGACAGCGAACAGGCTACCCCTTCTCTTTCTCAAGCCCAGCGGCTCAAAAAATACAGTCAGGAGGGGCATCTGACTCTCGATATGATGCGTGTCATCATGGGTGAGGAAAAGAAAAGCGATCTGGACCGAGTGACATTTACCTCTGACACCTTGCGGAAGTATTTTCCTAAAAGCTATACGCCCCAGCGGATGCAGGAAACCATCATCAAGCTGCTGGAGGCATGGCAGAAAAAGCGTCAGAGAGACCAGGAACGATGAAAGGAGCCGCCTATGATGGATATTTCAGCCCGTGAGCTGAAAGGACACAACATTCTCGCCGTAGAGAGGTTTTGGGATAACACCCGCTGGATGATTGAGTTTTCCGTCCTGCGTCCCAGCACAGCTTACGGCAGCCCCGGAGAGGAAATGCGGCTGTTTTTGACCGAGGACGGGTATCAGGCTGCCCTGCAAAGCCAGCAGCGTCGGGAGATTAAGATCAAGCGTTACGCTCGTGTGATTGAGGGACATATCCTCGATTTCAAACCGGGAAAACGCCGCCGCTCATAAACCCATACAACGAAAGGAAAGGAATGACTATGTGTACGGTAAAGGAAATTCAAGAAGCAATCCGGGAAGATTGCAAATCTCAGCATGACATGGAATCAACGGATATTGACCGAGTGATGCAAACACTTCCTTTCGCCCAGGAGGAGCCATTTACAGAGGCGCGTCCTCGAAAGCCGCTGTTTTGGTTCTATGCAAGAAAATTTGAAAAGTGTTGAACACCGCAATTCTTTGGAATGAGGATTGCGGTTTTTTTGTACCCAAAATTCGGAAGGAGTGAGGTCGATGGCCGTTTTTCGCATTGAACGGACCCGTGATTATACCGTGATGAGCAATCATCATTTACGAAATGCAAACCTGTCGTTAAAAGCCAAGGGACTGCTTTCCATGATGTTATCTTTGCCAGAGGACTGGAATTACACCACCCGTGGTCTTGCAAAGATCTGTAAGGAGGGCGTGGATGCCATAGGCGCTGCGTTGCGGGAATTGGAGGCTGCCGGTTACATTGTGCGGCACAAGCTGCGTGACCGGCAGGGACGCATCAGCGATACAGAGTATGTCATATACGAGCAGCCACAGCTTAGAAAACCGGATACGGATTCACCAGATACGGAAAACCCGTATATGGATAAACCGGATACGGAAAAGCCCGCAGAATTAAATATAGAGAAATCAAATACTCAAAAACAAAATATTTATGGATCAAGTACCGATTCCATTCCCTTCCGGGATTGCGCGGCAGATTGTCTGCCGGAACGGAAAGGAAGGGATGCGATGTCACTCACAGAGATAGAGAGTTATCGGGAATTGATTCAGGAGAATATCGGGTATGAATACCTGTGTCAGCAGTATGAAACTTATCGGGAGGATTTGGATGAGATTGTGGAGCTAATCGTGGAAACGGTCTGTGCAAAGCGAAAGACCACCCGTATTGCAGGAAGCGATTTTCCGCATGAAATCGTTCGTTCCAGGTTCTTGAAGCTGGATAACTCGCACATTGAGTTTGTCATGGACTGTTTACAGAAGAACACCACGGAAATTCGCAACATGAAGCAGTATCTTCTGACCGTTCTGTTCAATGCACCGACCACGATAAGCAATCATTACACCTCACAAGTAAATCACGATCTGTATGGCGGCTGGTAAATGGTCGCTTTTTTATTGCCCGGAACTGCCGGGAGAAAGGAGCAAGCATGATGTCTGAGGGAAAGACCATAGGACAGCTGATGGAAGAAATGCGGGCAAAGGCAGGAGCGCAGAATTATCACGGTCATGGATATATGGACCTCCAGCGTTTTGCGGAGGACACCCGGCACATGATTATTTTTGATGTGCTGACGAACGATTCCCCTGTTGGCTGGAAAGGCGAACGAACCCGCCTGTTCCTGTCGGATACCGGTTATAAAAAAGCACTGGATAGTCAGGAAAAGGGGCAGATTAAGATTTTGAGCCACGCAAAGGTACGTCAGGGCAATCTGCACTATGACCGTTCTGACCAGTTACGCTAAGGAGGGCGGTATGAAGCGTTATCTTCTGCGGCGGTTGGTGGTTCCGCCTTAGCAAAAAAAGAGATTCCCTGCAAACTTCGTGGAAAGGAGGCGAGAAAATGCAGGAAGAAGTGGAAAACAGAACTTTGACGCTGGTTGTCAGTGGAACAAAGTTTACCGGCAGAATGTTTAAGGCTGCCATAAGCAAGTACATGGCACATCGCAAGGAAAAGAAGCTGGAAAAACAGAGAAGCCGTGATGCGCCGGTTGTTCCGCATGGAAAACAGACTGTGAAGCAGCTTGTCGGGCAGAATCAGGGAATATCCAATATTGAGATTACAGACCCCTCTATCAAGGAGTTTGAGAAAATCGCCCGGAAATATGGTGTGGATTATGCGGTGAAAAAGGATCGCAGCAGTTCTCCGCCAAAGTACCTGATTTTCTTCAAGGGTCGCGATGCGGATGCGCTGACAGCAGCCTTTACAGAGTACACCAATAAAAAGGTCAAAAAGACAACGAAAACAGAGCGCCCGTCCGTACTGGCAAAACTTAACCAGTTCAAAGAGATGGTTAAAAATGCTGTGGTGGACCGCACCAAGCGAAAGGAGCTGGAACGATGAAAAAGCAGTTTGACATCAAAAAGCTCGTTTTGCTGAATATGCCGTATATCCTGCTGGGGCTGTTTGCTACCAATTTTGGAGAGGCATGGCGAATGGCACAAGGGGCGGATGCTTCAGAAAAGTTTCTTTCGCTGGTTGCGGTTCTGCCTGGGGCGTTGCAAAGTTTCTGGCCAAGCCTGCATCCATTGGACTTGTTGGTAGGGCTGTGCTGCGGTGCTGGTCTGAGGCTGGCGGTGTATCTTAAAAGCAAGAACGCCAAGAAATATCGACATGGTTTGGAATATGGTTCGGCCCGCTGGGGAACCCGTGAGGATATTGCACCTTATGTTGATCCTGTATTTCAGAACAACGTGATTCTGACGAAAACGGAGAGCCTGACCATGAACAGCCGCCCCAAGGACCCCAAGACTGCCAGAAACAAAAATGTACTGGTGATTGGCGGCTCCGGTTCCGGTAAGACCCGATTCTGGCTGAAACCCAACCTGATGCAGATGCACAGCTCCTATGTTGTGACGGACCCGAAGGGAACAATTCTGGTGGAGTGCGGAAAAATGCTCCAAAGGGGTGCGCCCAAGCTGGGGAAGGACGGAAAGCCCATGAAGGACAAGCACGGAAAGGTAATCTATGAGCCATACCGGATTAAGGTGTTGAATACCATCAACTTCAAAAAAAGTATGCACTACAATCCTTTCTCGTACATTCACAGCGAAAAGGACATCTTGAAGCTGGTTACGACGCTGATTGCCAATACCAAAGGCGAAGGCAAGGCTGGCGACGATTTCTGGGTCAAAGCGGAGACGCTGTTGTACTGCGCGCTCATTGGCTATATCCACTATGAGGCTCCGGTGGAGGAGCAGAACTTCTCCACTCTCATTGAGTTCATCAATGCGATGGAAGTCAGGGAGGATGACGAGGAGTTCAAAAACCCCGTAGACCTGATGTTTGATGCACTGGAAGCCGAGAAGCCAAATCACTTTGCGGTGCGCCAGTATAAGAAATATAAGCTGGCCGCCGGTGATATATGCTCTAAGTGACTTCTTAATCATGATTTTGTCATGGTTAGTGAAGCAATCACTTAGAGCATTTTTGTTTCAGGAGGTACAGCTATGAGAAACGAAAAAATCACCCCACTGTACGAGCGCCTGAGCCGGGACGATGAGTTACAGGGCGAGAGCAACTCTATATCCAACCAAAAGCAGATGTTAGAGGATTTTGCCCGCCGGAATGGGCTGCCAAACCCTACGCACTTTACCGATGATGGTATCTCAGGCACCCGTTTTGACCGCCCCGGATTTTTGGCGATGATGGAGGAAGTGGAGGCAGGGCGTGTAGAGGCGATCGTCATCAAGGACATGAGCCGGTTGGGGCGCGACTATCTAAAGGTCGGTCAAGTTATGGAAGTTTTGCGGCAGCGAGGCGTTCGTCTGATTGCCATCAACGACGGTGTGGACAGTCTGAAAGGCGATGACGATTTTACCCCGTTCCGCAACATTATGAATGAATTTTACGCCCGTGATACCAGCCGGAAAATCCGCTCTGTGTTTAAGTCAAAAGGCATGAGCGGCAAGCATCTGACCGGCACTGTGATTTACGGCTACCTATGGGACGAAAAACGGGAGCATTGGCTGGTAGATGAGGAAGCTGCCGAAGTGGTACGCCGTATCTTCTCCCTCACGCTGGAGGGATATGGGCCTTACCAGATCGCTTGCAAGTTGTCCGCAGACCGGATTGAAATTCCTGTCGTACACCTTGCCCGATTCAACGAAGGTGTGAACCGTTCAAAGCCGGTCAAAGACCCCTATGGATGGGGATCATCTACCATCGTGAACATTTTGAAAAAACGAGAGTATTTAGGGCATACCATCAATTTCAAGACCCGCAAGCACTTTAAGGACAAGAAAAGCCACTATGTTTCTGAGGACGAATGGACGATCTTTGAGAATACCCATGAAGCCATTATCGACCAGCAGACCTTTGATTTGGCGCAGAAAATCCGCAGCAATGTACGGCGTTATCCAAACGGCTGGGGCGAAGCGGCTCCCCTCACAGGCTTGCTCTATTGTGCCGATTGCGGCGGCAAGATGTATGTCCACCGCACCAACAATGGCAAGCGGATTTCTCAATATACCTGTTCCAATTATACCAAAGTTCCGTGTGGGACACTATGCCCCACTCAACACCGTATCAATGAGAGTGCCGTTCTGACATTGGTTTCCGACACGCTCCGGGCTATCGCTGAATATTCCAGAAATGACCGGACGGAATTTATTCACACCGTTCAGGAAACGCAGGTTGCCCAACAGAGTGCCGATATAGCGAAAAAGCGCAGGCGTCTGGCTGCTGCCCAAAAGAGAGTCGGAGAACTGGAAAAACTGATTTGCAAAATCTATGAGGACAACGCCCTCGGCAAGCTGCCGGATGCACGATATAGGGCACTTGATGCACAGTATGCCAAAGAGCAGGACGCACTTGAGATTGAAATTGCAGAGCTGGAAAAGGCTGTTACCGGCTACGAGCAAAGCCAGAAATCAGCGGAGAAATTTATAGCCTTGATTGATAAGTACGAGAATTTTGACACTATGACAAACACCATGCTCAACGAGTTTGTAGAGAAAATCCTTGTCCACGAACGCGCCCGAAAAGGCAGTCAGGACACCACGCAGGAAATTGAAATCTACTTCAATTTTTTAGGACGCTATATCCCACCATCCTTACAGCCGGTTCCTTTAACCCCGGAGGAACAGGAAGAATTGCGAAAAAAAGAAGAACGCAAGGACAGGCTCCATCAGAACTATTTGAAACGAAAAGCCAGCGGCGCACAGAAACGGTATGAGGACAAAATCAAGGCGAAGAAAAAAGCGGAAATGGACGCTAAGAAAGCCCTGATTCGGGCTGAGGATATGAAAAAAGGTGTTTTTTCTACTGTCGGGCAGCTACCAAAAAAAGAACCGCGCAAAGGCGGCATAGCAGCCAGCGCAGCAGTCTAATCATCACGGAGCAAAGGAGAATGAATATGAGTAAGTTGACTTACATTCGTTGTGGAGATTATGATATACTCAACCTAAAACTTTCTGAACGGCCGGAAACTTCTATCGGCAAGTACGGCAGGATGAGAAAGTCCTACCTGAAGGAACACCGTCCTATTCTCTACAACCAACTGCTGATGAGCGAGAAGCTGTATCCGCACCTGTTAGAGATTGACCGGACAGCGCAGGAGCGCGTGGACACCATGTTGCCTCAGATGATGGAGACTGCGGGTGTCACGGAAGAACTGAAAGCCTGTGACCCTATGCGCTGGGTGGGGCTGATGAACACATTAACGGCACAGATTGAGGAAATTTTAATCAGGGAACTGATTTGCAGATGAATGGGAGGTGCGGGAAATGCTGACCTTTGAAAAGATTTTGAAAGTGTTTCAGGCATATCTGGATGATGATCCACTGTATGAGGTGGTTCAGACCAGCCACGGTTATACATTGATGGCATGGGAACCCCACCGGAATGACTGGTACAGCGCTGAAATACAGAAAACCCCGGAGGATTTACGGAACGCTTTGTTGGGTACATACGCTAACTTTCTGGAAGATAAGATTACCGGAAATGACCGTGACCTGACTGCGACAGAAACCGCAGAAATCCAGCAGAGGTGCCGGGAACTTTGGGGAAAGTGCCGGGAAACTTGATATAGAAACGCCAGAAGGAGGCCGCGATTATGCGTCCTCCTTCTGCTTCGCAGTCTGTTCCATTTTGAGCGCCCCGTCTATGGCACCTTCAATAATCGGCAGGTATTGTTCAGGACAGAGCTTCAGCTTGTGGCTGACCCGCTGCCGCTGATCGCTTTCTTCCCGCATGATCTCCGGGTTAAAATATCGCTCTACGGGAAGTCCGCAGACCTTAATCAACTGGATCATCACGGGCAGGCTCGGAATCGCACCTTGATTCTCAATGTTGGCAAGATACCGCCATTCAATCCCAACCATTTCTGCCAATGTTTTTCGTGCCAGACGCTTTGCTTCTCGTGCGGCTTTGACATCTGCACCGAAGGTTTCAAAACCGGGACAATCTTCAACCTTTGCCATATAGCATCACCCTGTTACATTGTATAATTCATACTTTGCCCGTGGAATGTTACTATATGCAGGTTGATTGAAGTTTATAATTCATATATTACATCTTATATTTTTCAAGAACAGGAATTACAATAGAAGGGAAATGAAAAAAGTAAAAGAAAAATTTCTAAAGTTAAATCCTTTTGGGTTACTCAGTTGTATATTAAGTGTAAGGCGTTTTACACATGGAAGGCGGTGACACGGTATCGAAGATTTCATACTAATTAAAAAAATCCAGTCGGGTGACACAGATGCATTTGAGATGATTGTCCGAAAATATTATCAGTCAATTTATCTATTTTGTTGTCGGCGATTGAACGGCGATCCAGATACTGCCGCAGATATTACACAAGATGTTTTCTTGAAACTGTTGAAGAATATTCAATCAGTACGAAAGATAGGGAAATTTCAAAACTATCTGCTAACGATTGCTGTTAATACCTGTAACAATTATGCTAAGAAAGCAAAACCCCTGTATATGGATTTAGAAACTCTTGAAGATATAGAAGATACAGATAATGCCTTTGAAAAAGTTGAGCTTAACGAACTTAAAGCGGAAGTTCAATATGCAATCAACACATTACCGGACTATCAAAAAGAGGTCATCATTTTACGATTTTATTATGATTTGAAAATCCGAGAGATTGCAACCATTACAAAAGCTAGTGTTTCTACTGTAAAATCTAGGCTCCAACAGGGGATTAAAAAACTGGAACGATATTTGGCTGATTTTAGAGGAGGCGATAATGTATGACCCAAAAACAAAATGATGTATTAGAATGGTTGCAGAGTTGTGAAACGCCTGCTCCATCTGAACCTAAAATTAAAGCAGTAATCGTAGCTGGAAAAAGTTACATGAATAGTTCTGAATTCAATAAAAATTCAATGCGAGATATTATATTGAACCAACTTCAATTTCTGCCGCTTTCTTTCTGGATTGTTCAAATAATACTCACTATATGTGCAGTATTATTAGCATGTATCCTGGGCCAATGGAGGGTTCCATTTTATTATCCATTGACAATCCTTGCAGTTATGGTTCCATTCCTTGCGTTATTAGGTGCAATAGAAATATCTAAAAGCAACATCTATGGTATGTGGGAAATTGAACAGTCTAGTAGAACAACGCTGGTAAAAATTGTAGCAGGTCGTATGCTGATTATTGGAGTAATCAACCTTTTCCTAATAACAGTCATTTTAATTTCAATGGCATATATTTACCAGAAATCAATGATTGAAATGGTGTTGTATGGTTTGATTCCATTTAATATTTCTTGCACTTGTTATCTTTTTATATGTGCGAAAAGCAGGACAAACGATAGCTTGTATCATTTAATCGCTTGTATGATTTTTCTTTCTGGAACATTTTCTCTTGTACTCCATCAGCGATTTATATTTGAAGCGTCTATGTTCTGGGGATGGATTGGATTTTATGTGTTATCTATTATCCTATTAGGGAAAACACTTCAACTGTACTTGAAAAAAGAAAAAATGATTGGAGAATTGATATGGAACTTACAATAAATGATCTTTCAAAAGAATATGGAAGAAAAAAAGCTGTAAATCATTTCAGCGCAAAATTAACAAATGGTGTTTATGGTCTACTCGGGGCAAATGGTGCGGGCAAGACAACTTTGATGCGAATTATTTGCGATGTCCAAACTGAAACGAAAGGAACCATTTTTTTTAACGGGAAAAACATTCATGATTTGGGCGAGAAATATCGTAATATCTTAGGCTACCTGCCACAAAATTTTGGCTATTATCCTAACTTTACAGCGTATAAATTTTTGATGTATATCTCTGCAATAAAGGGGCTGCCGCCTAAAAAAGCCCATAATCGCACAATGGAGCTGTTGCAGGTTGTTGATCTGCTCACACAGAAAAACGAAAAAATCAAAACTTTTTCCGGCGGTATGAAACAACGCTTGGGAATTGCTCAAGCATTACTAAACGATCCCCGTATTTTGATTTTGGATGAACCTACAGCTGGACTTGACCCGAAAGAGCGGGTGCGGTTTAGGAATCTGATTAGTTCTTTGGCAGAAAATAGAATTGTAATTTTGTCCACTCACATTGTTTCTGATGTTGAATATATCGCAAATGAGATTCTGATTATGAAAAATGGCGAGTTAATTCAACATGGTTCTCCAGAAGAAATTATGAAGCCGATTGAAAAATGTGTTTGGGAATGTGATGTATCTCGAAAAGAGGCCGAAGAATTAGAATTGAACTATGTAACAGCAAATCTGAAACATAATAATGGTGCAGAACGGCTGAGGATTATTTCTCAAGAAGCACCATGCAGAACCGCTTGGAATGTTGATCCAACATTGGAAGATTTGTATTTATACTATTTTGCGGAGGTATCCGAGCATGAATGAAATGATAAAAGCAGAACGAAATAAAATATGTTCGAGAAAGCAAACACGAATGTTGTTTTTAGCTGGTGTGGTTCTTATCGTTGCCTATTTTTTCTTTTTTCAATTTAATTATCAAAATGTTTTCTATGATTATGACCTTGAAAAAATGGCATTAGCAAGCGGTTTTACAGCCATTGAACAACGGAAGGAAGTAGCAGAAATATTTGAAGGAAAACTCTCTCAAAATACATTACTTACTATGCAAGAAAAAATCGACCAAGCAAAACAAGCAACTGTTGGACAAGATGAAAATTCTGCTTTTTCTGCTGTTCATGTTTATCGTGACCAAGCGGCGATTCTGGAATATTTGACAAATTCTGATGGTAGTTTTAAGTCACTCGAAACAGCATATCCAAATAGTCCAACTGTGACTTTAGGATATTGTGATGGCTGGGATAAGCTATTATCTGGAATGGGGAGCATCTTGTCCATAATGATATGTTTAATTGTTGTAATCACTCTATCTCCTGTTTTCTCAGAAGAGTATGCACTTCATACAGATAGCATTATTTATTCGGCTCGGTATGGCCGAACCAAACTCACAACTTCAAAAATTATAGCGGCCTTGGAAGTTGTAATTGGCACATACCTCTTGTATTTACTGCTAAATTTAGTTCTGTATGGCTGTACCTATGGGTTACAGGGGTGGAATGTAAGCATTCAATCTTCATTACATTATGCTTCTTCAATATATAATTTGACCTTTTTGCAAATGTTCTTTATCTCTGTAATATTGAATATTTTTGGGATTGTAGCCTTGACAACTATTACATTGTTTTTAAGTGCTCAAATGAGTTCTCCTGTTACAGCGCTTATTACTTCTTGCGTCATCTGCTTCTTGCCAGTTGTGTTTGATTTTAATGATAGCCTTCCTGTTTTACAAAAAATGCAGGAAATTTGCCCGATTTTTATGCTTCATACAAACGGTATATTTTCTGATATGAAAACATATTTCGGTATGAGCCAGCCGGTCTTTATGATCATCCTTAATGTTGGATTGATATTCGTGTTTTATAGACTAACAAAAAATATATCAAAGAAACATCAAGTTACGGGGTAATTTTGATGAAAGAGACAAGTTGGGTTAGTTGTCCTATATGCCATAATAAAACCCGAATAAAAATACGAATTGACACGGAATTAAGGAATTTCCCCTTGTTCTGTCCAAAATGTAAACAGGAAACGCTCATTCATGTAAAGCAACTGAATATATCCGTTATTAGAGAGCCAGACGCATAGACGCAGAGCCGATAACACGCAGGCTAACATGACTGCTGTTATCGGCTTTTCATATTCTTTTAAACCTGCCCCGCCTAATGGGGAAAGAAAAAAACCGTAGCTGGGCAGGTTGATTTTGTGCGCTTACTCTAGATACCCTGGCGGCGGTTTTGAGAAATCAGAGCCGCCGTTTCTTTTCGTCTACCCTAAACCATCGACGCCCCAACACCGTGTAAATCCACGGCGGCATATAGGAGGATGCCGCCGTGTCTATGTTTGCGTCTTTTCACAGTACCCATGATCTGCACCAGCTAAAAAAAGCCTGCTCCCGGCAGCGGAGCAATGTGGTCAGCAGTATGCACTATACCATGTAACTAAACAGCAAAATATTCTCTATTACGCTCGTATGGCTTTATGCCGTCCGGGCGCTTTTTTGTCCCTATGGAGCCGGAACATCGGGTCAGCATGGCCCGAACTTTATCCCCGGTGCCGTTCTCCGCCGCCCCATTCAGATTTACCCA